>DATDHT010000187.1:0-28267 GCA_036521435.1 Roseiarcus sp. | reverse complement strand
TTACGGTTTTGGGGTTTCTGTGGTGGTGGCCGATCGGCCTTGTGCTTCTTGGCCTCTTCATCGGGCGAGGGAAGTTCGGTTGCCGGCGTCATCTATCTTACGCAGGAGACGCGCCAATGTTCGGTGGAGATCGCGGTCGGGATCACTGGGAACACAAGATGACCCGCCTGCAGGAAAAAATGGAGAAAGTGCGCGACCGGATGGATCGGGTCAGGGGCGGCGACTGGTTTGGTCCCTCGACGAGTGGCAACCGGGCGTTCGATGACTATCGCGAGGAGACGCTGAAGCGCCTCGAAGAGGAGCAGCGCGAGTTCAAGGATTTCCTCGCGCGGCTGCGCTTCGCAAGGGACCGCTCTGAGTTCGATCAGTTCATGACGGAGCGGCGGGGCCGTCCGTTTGAATGGAATTCGCAAGCGGAGCCGCCGGCCCCACCGCGCGACTAGCGCTCGACCAGCGGCGGCGGCTTTCAGCCTAAGTCTTCGCAGCGGGCCCGACTCCAACCGGGCTCGCTGCACCGCATTCAGCCATCCATTGGACGCGTTCAAAGCAGGCTGCCCCGGTCCGCCTGGCGGCCATGGATCGCGTTTGCCTCCCCACGCCTCGCTCGGTCCGGCCGGACAAAGGGTCCGACGGCAGAGCAGGTAATAATACGCATATACAAAGCGCATTGAGGGTTTCAAAACGGACCGAAGCCGCTGGAGGTCCGTTTTGAGCGAAGTGCACCTGATTTGGTTTGGACTTATCGTGATTTTTGTCCTTATTGGCATCGCAGTGGTGGCGTTGAGCCTCCTCCCGGTCCGCGACCGTAGGTGAGCTTAAGCGAGCCACTCTCGATTGCCCGGTCACTGGTCGCCCGCGGTTTCTTGCCCCCAGCGGGGCGACAGGCCAACACCGGCGCCCTGTGTAGACCGGCCGGCCGGCAGAGCGCCGCCTGAAGTTCAGCAGGCGAGGCGGCGAAAAACCGGAGGGAGCGCCGCTGCCGGCGCGAGGTCCGGGAGATATCCCGGCGAATCACACACAAAAGCCGCTCAGGCGTTTGGCCAGGGAATATCCTGTCGATCACTAGCGGAGCAGACGCTATTGGAGCATAATGCGATGATGACAGAGATCAGCGTGTTCACCACCGATGTCGTAAAAGACATCGGGAATCCCAATCGCTTCCGATGGAATATTTATGAAAACCAGAGGGTGCGAGATAAATCGCTCTATTCCTTTGCGACGAAGCGCGAAGCCCAGAGCGACGCAGATAAGTTTGTCCGAAAACTCAACTCGATTTGGCCAAGCTGAAAAGAATCAAAAGGCTGCAAATCAAAGAGATGCGCTGCCGATCGTCGCCAGCGGCGAGGAACAGGACGAGCCAATAAGATTGCCGATCCAAGCCTTGAGCAACGGCTTGCGGGGCAGCGATGGCGGTACGGGCCACCGGGCTTCGTGATCAGGTCGAAGAAGCGGGACTTACACTCCGATTGCGAGCAGCCTTGATTAAATCGGCCAGTTGTCGCTTTAGAACCCGACCTTCAATTTGGCTGGCCGAATATCCCTCGCGATTAAGTGATGTGATGATCTCTGCTATTCCGGCCACGCGCCCGGACCTCGCCAGCTGAAACGCTCGTTCCAAAGCGGTCATTTTTTGATCCATGCCGCAAGACGTATCCGCAATTCGAGGCGCAAGCGAGGCGGAAGGCGGTAAGGGCTCGGGGCCGAGCTGTCCCGCCGCTAAGATCATGTTTTTAATGGCGGCCAAGCGTCGATCCTCGCCTCCTGCCGTCGTTTCTGTATAGTGCCCGCGACAATCCGGAGTCGCTTGTGGCCGTTCAATTCCCGTACCGCTTCATTAGGCCGGCGCGCTTGAAGACGCTCGCAGCGCTGCTCGCGCTTGGTCTTGCGGCTTGCGGCCGCTATGGGCCGTTGGAGCCTCCGCCCGACCCCAATGCGCCACCTAAGCCGGCCAACTCCAGTCCCACAAACATGAACGGCGGCCTGTCCAAGCCGTCAATCCCGCCGATCGTGCCGCCCAAGCGGCCGTTCTTCCTCGATTTCCTGCTGAAATAAGTCTAATCCCCCCAAATGCTCGCGTTCACCTATCGCAACGGCGCTCTTCACGCCGAAGGCGTCGCTTTGGCGACGATCGCGGAAGCCGTCGGGACGCCCTTCTATTGCTATTCGAGCGCCGCGATCGCCGGAAGTTTTGGGGCGTTTCGAAGCGCGTTCGCCGGCCAGAAAGCGCTCATTTCCTACGCGATGAAGGCCAATTCGAATCAGGCGGTGCTGACGACGCTGGCGGAACTTGGCGCGAGCATGGATGTCGTCAGCGAGGGGGAACTGAGACGGGCTTTGGCCGCGGGCGTGCCCGGAGAGCGCATCATCTTTTCAGGTGTGGGCAAAACGCTGGCCGAGATGAACCTTGGGCTCGACGAGAACATCTTCTGCTTTAACGTCGAGTCCGAGCCGGAATTGCAGGCGCTCTCGCGCGTGGCCTCAGGCCGCGGCGCTATTGCGCCGATCGCCATCCGCGTCAATCCCGATGTCGATGCCCGCACTCACGCCAAGATCGCGACCGGCAAGTCGGAGAACAAGTTTGGCGTGCCGATCTCTCGCGCCCGCGAGGTCTACGCCTACGCGCGCACCCTGCCGGGCTTGATCGTCCACGGAGTCGACATGCACATCGGCTCGCAGATCACCGATCTTCAACCGTTCGATGACGCCTTCGCGCTGCTTGCCGAATTTGTGCAAGCACTGAGAGCCGACGGGCATCGAATCGACCATGTCGACCTGGGCGGCGGGCTCGGCATTGCTTATCGCAACGACAACAACCCACCTCCCTCGCCGGGGGCATACGCCGAAGTCGTCGCGAAGCGCACGGCGGGCCTCGGCTGCCAGGTGATTCTGGAGCCGGGCCGAGCGATCATTGGCAATGCCGGAGCGCTGGTCGCGTCGGTCATCTATCTCAAGAAGGGCGAGGACAAGCATTTCGTGATCGTCGACGCGGCGATGAACGATCTGGTCCGGCCGACACTTTACGACGCGCATCACGAGATCCTGCCGGTCAAGGAACCGGAGCCTGGCGCTTATCCGATGCGCAGCGATGTGGTCGGTCCGGTGTGCGAAAGCGGCGACTATCTCGCGCTTAACCGCGACTTGCCTGAACTTGCCGCAGGCGACCTCATAGCGGTGATGAGCGCCGGCGCTTACGGCGCCGTCCAGGCGGGAACCTACAATACTCGGCTCCTCGTTCCGGAAGTGCTGGTGAAAGGCGCGGACTATGCCATCGTAAGGCCGAGAGGAACCTATGAGGAATTGATCGGCCTCGACACACTTCCGCCTTGGTTAAAGTGAGGCTTACGATGGCGGGAATTGTCGCGCAGCCTGGCCAAACGATTGGCCTGGAACTTGCGCCTCGAGCCAATACGCACAATCTGAATCGCCAACGACGGACCACGGGATCGCGGTGAAGGACCAGGACAGCCCATCGATCGGCCAAGGACGGTTCGCGACGCTCGCGCTTTGGGCGCGACGCGCGCTTCTGGTCGAGCGCGTCTGGCCGCCGCTCGTCTTCGCGCTCGCCGTCTCGATCCTGTTTCTTGCCGCGTCCTGGGCAGGGGCCTGGCAGTTCGCGCCGCGGGCCGTTCGCGTCGGCGGCGTCATCCTGTTCGCGCTCGGCCTTGGAGCAGCCCTTTCGCCGCTCCTGCGATTGCGCCGTCCTGCGGCGCGTGACGTTCTGGCCAGGCTCGATCGCGATGCGAAGGTGAGCCACCGTCCCGCCTCCTCGCTCGCTGATTCTCTTGCCAACAACCATGGCGATCCGGTCACGCAGGCCCTCTGGGCGGCCCATCGGGTGAGGCTTGAGCGCGAAGTCGAGGCCATTCGCGTCTCGCCGCCCTCGCCCGGCATGGCCGCGCGGGACCCTTACGCGCTCCGCTTCGGCGTGGCGATGCTCGCCTTCGCGGCGGCGGTCGTCGCCGGACCCGCGATGTACGGCCGCTTCATCGACGCCTTCGACTGGCGCAGCAACGAGGCGATCGTGGCGGTGGCGGAGAGCCGGATCGACGCATGGATCGACCCCCCACCCTACGCTGGACAACCGCCGCGGGTCATCGATTTCAAGACGGCTGACCCTCAGACGCTGACCGTCCCGGAAGATTCGGTTCTGGTGGTGCGCGGCGATCCTGGGGTTGTCGGGACGCGCGTCGATGGAGGGATCACCCCCTTTGAACAGAAGAACGAAATGCAGGCGGCCTCCGCGTCAGGCGAGAAATCCACCACTCCCGCCAACCCCCCGCGCGCGAGCGCCACGGCTCCCTACTCTCCGACGGAAAAGCGGTGGACGATCCATGGGTCCGGCAAGGCGACGATTCTGCGCGGCGGCCGTCCCATCGGGGTCGCCGTACTCGCCGTCACCCCGGCCGGCAATCCGACGATTGTTTCGACCGAGGACCCGCGCGCCAACCTCGCCGGCACCCTGACGCTCGCCTACAAGACGCAAGATCGATATGGGCTTGCGGGCGCTCGGGCGGACTTCGCTCGCCCCCACGAAGGATCTGGTCCCGCGCCGCGCACGCTGGCTCCGCCGCCGCAGGCGGCGCTGCAATTGCCGCCGACCGCCACTGGCGTCGGGGACGGGCGCACGACTGTCGACCTTTCGGAGCACCCCTGGGCGGGCGCCAAGGTAACGATGCGGCTGACCGCGGTCAGCATTTCGGGCAAGACCGGCGACAGCGGCGCGATCGAAATGACGCTGCCGCAGCGCCCCTTCCACAACCCGCTCGCCCGCGCGCTCGTCGAGCAGCGCCGCGACCTCATCCTCGATCCGGACCATGCGCCCAAACAGGTCGAAACGGCGCTCACCGGGCTTACGATCGCGCCGGAATTGTTCGACACGCCCGCCAATATCTATCTCGGTCTGAAGCAGGCCAAGACCTCGCTCGACCACGCCCACAACGACGCTGATCTGCTTGACGTCGCGGCCCTCCTTTGGGCGATGGCGCAACAGCTCGAGAACGGCGACGCTTCCAAGGCCGAGCGCGATCTGCGCGCCGCCGAGCAGGCGTTGCGCGAAGCCCTTCAGCGCGGCGCGAGCGACGCGGAAATCAAGAAGCTCATGCAACAATTGCGAGAGGCCGCCAACCGCTTCATGAGCGAGATGGCCCGCAACGCGCCAGACAGCAGTCCCGAGGACCAAAACCTTCAGTCCAAAGACATGGACAAGATGATGGACCAGATGGAGGACTCCGCGCGCAACGGCTCGCGCGAAGACGCTCAAGCCATGCTCGATCAGATGCAAGAGATGTTCGAGAACATGCGCAGCGCGCAAGACGAAAAGGAAAGCCCGGGCGAACGCGAGATGCGCAAGCAGATCGGCGAGCTCGAGAAACTCCTCAAAGACCAGCAGGCCTTGCGCGACGACACATTCCGCAGCGACCAGAAAGATCGCGCGCGCAAGCGAGCGCGGCGCAACCAATCGTCGCCGGACCAGCAGGACTCGCAGGAGCAGCCGGATCAGGATGGTTCGAACGCTCCCGACCAGAGCGACAACGATTCCGACCAGGACGACAAGCAGGACCAAGATCAGGCGGACAAGGGCCAACCCCAGCTCGGCGATCGGCAGCAAGAGTTGCGCGACCGTCTGGCCGAGTTGCAGCGCAAGCTCAAGCAGTTCGGCATGAAGGGCGAGAAGGGCTTCGACGACGCACAAGGCGACATGAAAGAAGCCGAAGGCGACCTCAAAGGCGGCCAAGGCAAAGGGGACAAGAGCGGACAGGGTGGGCAGGGTGGGCAGGGCGGCAAAGGCGCTGCGGTCGACGCGCAGGGCCGAGCGCTCGAAGCGCTCCGCGATGGCGCGCAGGGGCTGCAGAAGCAGATGGATGGCCAGGGGAAGGGTAAGGGCAAGGGAGGCAAGGGCACGTATGTCGGGCGCAGGAGCCGGCCAGGGGAAATACCCGGCGACGACCCGCTCGGCCGCGGGGCGGAAGGCGAGAAGGGACGCGAGGACGGGCCGCTGAAGCAATCCGCTGGCGCCGCCGAGCGCGCACGCCGGGTCATGGAGGAACTGCGCCGCCGCCTTGCCGACCCCAACCGTCCAGTGGACGAGCGCGACTATCTCGAACGGCTGATGAAACGGGACTGAGGGTTGCCGCGGCAGACCAAAGGCAGGCGGGCGCTTTTGCGCACGACCGAGACTTTTCAGGCGCTTAAGCGTCTTTTTCTGCAACTGACGCAATAGCGCGACGGGTTGCCCGCGACGGATATCTCAGGTCCCGCCCCACCGATTGCGCGGCCGGAAAAGCTGCGCATAATGGCCAAAACGATGGCCCGTGCCTTGCGGCCAGGGGGAACGCGATGGTCGAGCTCGACGGCGTAGCCTGCGTGGCGGACGTGGCGCGCATGCAAGCGCTCCGTCGCGGAAGCGCGCCAGCCCTTGTGTTCGAGGGTCGAGCGATGTCCTTTGCGGAGGTCGACGCGATGGCCTCGCGTGTCGCCAACGCGCTGATCGCGTCCGGACTCCGGACGCAGGAGCGGATCGCCTACCTCAGCAAGAACAATGATCATTTCCTGCCCTGCCTGCTAGGCGCCTGCAAGGCGCGCATGACCCTCGCGCCATTCAACTCTCGCCTCGTCGCGCCGGAGATCGCCCGTCTCCTTGAGGACAGCGAGGCGAGGATCATGTTCGTCGGCCCGGATGTCGTCGACCTCGCCGACGAGGCGATCGCCCTACTCGTATCGAGGCCCCGGACGATCGCGCTCGGCTTCGACCGCGAAGGCTACGAGCGGCATGATGCGTGGATTGAAGCTGCGGCAACCGGCGACCCCGAGCTCGAAGCGAACGCGCAAGACGACGTAGTCCAGCTCTACACGTCAGGTACGACTGGCCTTCCCAAGGGGGTTCGGCTCACCCACGCCAACTACCTTGCGCTGCTCGACTTGCCGGCCGATTCGGGCGGCCTAAATTACCGAACAGGCGACACGGTGCTGGCGGCGATGCCGTTCTTCCATGTCGCTGGGATCAACGTCGCGCTCATCGCGATGGCCAGCGGCGCGCGTTCGGCGATCCTCAGGGACGCTGCGCCGCAGCTCATTCTCGCTACGATCGCGAAGGAGCGCGTCAACCATGCGTTCCTCGCACCCGCCCTTCTTCAAATGCTGATGCAGGCTCCCGGGATCGGCGACGCCGACCTCTCCAGCATGCGCTCGCTGACCTACGGCGCTTCCCCCATCTCCGAAGATTTGCTCAAGCGCGCGAGCGCGCGCTTCGGCTGCGAGTTCGTTCAGCTCTACGGCATGACAGAGACCTGCGGCGCGGGCACGTTCCTGCCCAACGCGGATCATGATCCGGCAAAGGGGAAGCTGCGGTCGTGCGGCGTCGCCTGGCCGGGGGTCGACATCAAGATCGTCTCCGCCGAAGGCGCGGAAGTCCCGCGCGGCGCGGTCGGGGAAGTGGTGATCAGCTCGCCCGTCGTCATGAAGGGTTATTGGAATAAGCCCGACGCGACCGCAGCCTCGATCCGCGACGGCTGGATGCTGACGGGCGACGCCGCGTACATGGACGAAGACGGATACGTCTTCATCTACGACCGCGTGAAAGACATGATCGTCACGGGGGCGGAGAACGTGTATCCGGCCGAGGTCGAGAATGCCCTGTTCGGTCATCCGGCAATCGCGGATGTGGCTGTGATCGGCGTCCCCGACGCCACATGGGGCGAGGCGGTGAAGGCGATCGTCGTCTTGAAACCCGGAGCTCCGCCGGACGTAGCCGACATCATCGCCTGGGCGCGAGCGCGGATCGCGCATTTCAAGGCGCCGAAGTCGGTCGATTTCGTCGACGCCATCCCGCGCAATCTCTCGGGAAAGATTCTGAGGCGCGAATTGCGGGAGCCTTATTGGAAAGGGCGCGACCGCAAGGTCAATTAAGCAGTTGGAAGTGGACGCCGCGGCTGCGCCGCGCTACGCGGATGCCTCGGCAGCGTCGGCGGCTCGTCCGCCACGCGCCGACGCGGGAAGAGCATGGTCAAGCTGAACGTCATCTATACGCGCACCGGGGACAAGGGAGAGACAGGACTTGGCGACGGCTCCCGACGTCCGAAGAGAGACACGCGTGTCGCAGCCATGGGCGACGTTGATGAAACGAATTGCGCAATCGGCCTCGCACTGCTCGCCGTGCGCAATGCTAGCGATGCCGCCGACCTCGCGATCGAGCCGGTGCTGACGCGAATCCAGAACGATCTGTTCGATCTCGGCGCCGACCTCTGTCTTCCAGGCCAAGCGCACGAAGCGCCGGGATCGGTCCTGCGCATCGCGCCTTCGCAAGTTCAGGCGCTTGAGCACGCCATCGATGCGCTCAACGCGAAGCTTCATCCGCTGCGCTCGTTCGTGCTGCCGGGCGGGACGGCGGCCGCCGCCGCTTTGCATCAAGCGCGCGCAATCTGCCGGCGAGCGGAGCGAACCATGGTCGCGCTCGCCGCGATCGAGGGCGAGGAGGTCGGCGAGGCAGCGCTCGCCTATGTCAATCGTCTCTCCGATTATCTGTTCGTCGCCGCCCGCGCCGCGAACGACTTCGGTCGCTCGGACGTACTGTGGGCGCCCGGCGCCAATCAGAGCGAAAGCCAGAACCAGACCCAAGACGATGAGTGATAGCCAAGGTTTGGAAAACGCGATCGGCGTCATCAGCGGCACGTCGATGGACGGAATCGACGTCGCCTTGATCGAAAGCGACGGCGAGGCGCAGCTCAAGACCGGGCCCTCGGCGACCTTCCCCTATCCGCCCGAGGTCGCGCATCGTCTGCGAGCTGCAGTCGCCGACCTGAGCGAAGCCCAGGCGCCGCAGCTCGAGCTCGAGCGGCTCGTGACCGACGCCCATGTCGCGGCGGTCGAGGCGCTTCTCGAGCGACATTCCATTGCTCGCGAGCGGGTGGCGCTCGTTGGCCTGCATGGCCAGACCATTCTCCATCGGCCGCGCCAAGGCCTGACGCGGCAGCTCTGCGACGGCGCGCGCGCAGCGGCGGCGCTTAAGATCGATGTCGTCTCGGATTTTCGTTCTGCGGACGTCGCGGCTGGGGGCGAAGGGGCGCCCCTTGCGCCCATCTATCATGCGGCGATGGCGGCGGGCCTCGAACGGCCGCTCATGATCCTCAACTGGGGCGGGGTCGGCAACGTCACCTATCTTGGGCCTCGGGGAGAGATCATCGCGTTCGACACCGGGCCCGCCAATGCGCTGATCGACGATTTTCTGATTCTGAGGCGAGGACTGGCGTTCGATGAAAACGGCGCGCTGGGCGCAACAGGCCGCGTCGACTCCGCGGCGCTTGCCGCCCTGATGGGTGATCCATATTTCGACCGCCCGGCGCCCAAATCGCTCGACCGCAATCACTTCAACGCCGCCGCGGCCTGCGTCAAAAGCCTTAACGACGCGGATGGCGCGGCGACGCTCGGCGCCTTCACAGTCGAATCGACGGCGGCCGCGCTGAAGCATGTCCCGCAGGCGCCGGCGCGCTGGCTGGTTGGCGGCGGCGGACGGCGCAACCCGAACCTCATGCAGCAGCTTAGCCAACGGCTACAAGTGAGCGTCGAGCCAGTCGAGGCGATCGGCTTCGACGGCGACAGCATCGAGGCCCAATGTTTCGCCTATTGCGCTTTGCGTTCGCGGCGCGGCCTGCCGATCTCCTTTCCGACCACGACCGGCGCTCCGAAGCCGATGACTGGGGGCGTCTTCTCGCCAGCGCGCGCATGAAAAAGGGCCCCGCTTGCGCGAGGCCCTGTTTGGATTGAAGCGAAGGCGCGAACGTTAGCAGACGTTGACGGACTGCTGGCCGAGATAATTGCCGTAACCGTCGTAGGTCGGCCGAACCTGCCAGCAGCCGCCGCCATAGCCATACCCGCCGTCGCCATACCCTCCGCCCCAATAAGGATAGCTGGCGATCGCTGCGCCGCCGATCACGCCCGCAGCGATCGCGGGGCCCCACCAGCCGTTGTTCCAATTGCCGCCGCGCCAATAGCCGCCATGCCAAACGCCACGACCTGCCCAGCCGCCGCCACCCCAGCCACCGCCATGCCAGCCGCCACCATGCCAACCACCGCCGCCCCAGCCGCCGTGGAAACCGCCACCATGGAAGCCGCCGCCGTGAAAGCCACCACCGCCGCCCCTAAAGCCGCCCGCCGACGCCGGAATCGCCGGCAGAACGACGGCCGCCGCCATTGCCAACGCAGAGACCCCGGCGACAATCGTCTTCGAAATCCTGGTCATCATACCCTCCATATGAACTGGCGGCTGAACCGCCCTACCCGCCTTCCGCCGGGACAAAAGCCTGGATCCTCGGCTTGCTTGCTAAACCTTAACGCCGGATTTCGGCAACGGTTTGGCGCTTCGGCGTTGGTTGGGCGCCAAAGCGCGAGATTTGCCCTTAAACCACACCAATCCTGAATAAGTGTTCATAGTATAGGCTGAACAAATATTCAGGACTGTGAGTCACGCTTCATAGTTTCCGAGACCCTTACCGAGACCATTGTCATCGAACGACATGGCCCGCAGACGGTCAGTCGCAAACGTTGACAAGCCGCCGGCCCATATAGTGGCCGTTCGCCGTCCAGACGCGCCGCCTGACCCAGCAACCGGGTCCACCATAGGCCGGCTGCGAAGCGATCGCGACCCCGATCGGCACGGTCGCCGCCGCGATCGCCCAGCCCGGATCCCAGCCCCAACCGCCGCCCCAGCCCCAGCCGCAATTCCAACAGCCGCCGCCCCAGCCACCGTTCCAGCCGCCCCCCCAGCCCGCTCGCCGCCAGCCCCATCCGCCGCCGCCCCATCCAGGTCGGCCCCAACCGCCGCCACGCCAGCCGCCGCCGTGCCAACCACCGCCGCCCCAGCCTCCGCCACGAAAGCCGCCCCCGCCAAAGCCACCGCCGTGGAAACCGCCGCCATGAAAACCCCCACCGCCGCCGTGCCACTGGGCTTCGGCGGGCGTCGAGATTGTCGCGACCGCCGTCGCCATTCCGAGCGCCGCAACCGCCGCGACTACGGTCTTCCTGATCGAAACGCGCATGGGAAATCCTCCCGCTGTCGGCCCGGTTGGCCGCGTCCTGAGGCTAAAACTATGCCAAAGTGGAAAAAGTTCTAGGGTTTCTTTGCAGCCCCGCGCAAAAAATTGATGATTCCGGAGAAATCGTCGCCGCCGTGGTCGGCCGCGACATAGAGAGCATAGAGCTGCGCGGCCTCGGCGCCCAGCGGCGTCAAAGCCCCGACGCTCGACGCGGCCTCCTGCGCCAGCCGCAAATCCTTGAGCATGAGAGTCGCCGCAAAGCCGGGCTTATAGTCGCGATTAGCGGGCGAAGCGGGAACTGGCCCAGGAACGGGACAATAGGTGGTGAGCGACCACGATTGGCCGGACGCGGTCGAGGAGACGTCGAACAGAGCCTGCGCCGACAGGCCCAGCTTCTCGGCGAGCGCGAAGGCTTCGCAGGTCACGATCATGGTCGCGCCGAGGATCATGTTGTTGCAGATCTTGGCGGCCTGGCCCGCCCCCGCCCCGCCGCAATGGACGATGCGCTTACCCATATTTTCCAGGATCGGCTTCGCCAGGGCGAACGCCTCGTCCGAGCCGCCGCACATGAAGGTGAGCGTTCCGCCGCTCGCTCCGCCGACCCCGCCGGAGACCGGCGCGTCGAGGGTCAGCACGCCCGCGCTGCTGCCGGCTTCGTGCGCCTTTCTTGCGCTGTCGACGTCGATGGTCGAGCAATCGATGACGAGAGCGCCTTTGGACGTCGCGGGAAGGAGCTCGGCATGCGCTGCCAGCACGTGGCGCCCGGCCGGGAGCATGGTGACGACAATGCCGGCGCCGGCGACGGCCTCGGTGGCGCTCGCCGCAATGACCACGCCGGACGCGGCAGCCGCCGTCTTCGCCGCTTCGACCAGATCGAAGCCCGTGACCGCGTGGCCCGCTTTGATGAGGTTCGCGGCCATCGGCGCGCCCATGTTGCCGAGGCCGATAAATGCGATTTTGGACATTGGCTCTCCCGGACGTTGCAAGGAAGCGCTCGAGCGAGGCTTAGCGCGAACACCGAGAAGCTACCATTTCGCGGCCGGCCGTAAATGCCGCGACAAAGGCCGCAGCATGAATTTGCGCTCAACTTCCGGCCGGTCTAACAATCTGTCAGCGTGATACGAAAATCTCGAGTCTGCAAGCCCGCGGAACTGGCGCTGGAAGCGTTCTTTCGCTCGGCGGCTCGCAGACAGGAACCCATGCCTCCTCAGAGCGTTGAAGCAGGCTCCCGGGTAGGACCAGGGGACGTAAGATTGCCGAGGCGTCGACATGGAAAAGCAAAGACGCCTCGTCCTCGTCGTCGAAGATGAACCTATGATGCTTATGGACGCCCTCGATCTGGTTACGGACGCCGGATACGAAGCCGTTGGGGCAAAAAATGCCGACGAAGCGATCCATATTCTGGAGAGCAGAGACGACATCAGAGTGGTGTTCACCGATGTCAACATGCCGGGCTCGATGGACGGGATCAAGCTTGCTCATGCGGTGCGCAACCGCTGGCCCCCGATCGAGATTATCGTCACCTCGGGGTTGGAACTAGAGGACGTTCAAGGGCTGCTTCCTGAGCGCGGCGTCTTTTTCCCAAAGCCCTACACGCCCGCGCAGGTGGCGAGTGCGCTGCATAGACTAGCTGTATGAAAATCGCGCCAGCCATGATTCCTGCTTGACTAACCCATAGCCTGGAAGTTATGAATCAAATTCATAGCCACTCAGTTATCAATCCCAATGCCAGATGCCCGTGACATGCTCTTCAGAACGCTCGCCGATCCGACACGGCGGGCGATCTTCGAGCGTCTTTGCCGCGAGGGCGAGCAGACGGTCGGGGCGCTCACAGCTCAGGCCGGGATCTCGCAACCCGCCGTCTCGAAGCATCTTCGGGTGCTGAAACAGGCCGGCCTGGCGCGCGACCGCCATCAAGGCCGCCAGACGCACTATCGCGCCGAGGTGCGCGCCTTAAGCCCGCTGATCGATTGGACGGGCCAGATGAAGGGGTTCTGGGAGAGCCGGTTCAATGGCCTCGAGGATCTGCTCAAAAGGATGGACCAATGAGCGAACAGATGGCGGCGGCCCGCTCCATCGTCGTCGAGCGGTTGATGCCGCATCCGCCTGAGAAGATCTGGCGCGCGCTCACGCAGGCGCATCTGATCGAGCAATGGCTGATGAAGAACGACTTCGAGCCGCGTTTGGGCGCCCAGTTCACGTTTCAGGCGAAGCCGATGGGAGATTGGAACGGCATCGTCCGTTGCGAGGTGACGGCGTTCGATCCGCCGCGGCGGCTTGCCTATTCATGGCGGGGCGGATCGCTAAGCAATCCGAATTACGGCAGCGCTCTTGATAGCGTTGTGGAGTGGGTTTTGGCGCCGGAGCCCGGAGGGACAAGGGTCCGGATGGAGCATTCGGGCTTCGGGCCGGGGAACGAAATGGCCTTTGAAGCGATGTCCAACGGCTGGCCGGGCGGACTGGAGCGTTTGGAGCAAGCCTCCACTACCGCATGATTGGGCGAGCAAGCAAAACGGGAGGGACGAATGAGCGCGTCCAAGACATTGGCGAAGACCGCGAAGACCTCGCGGCCCCAGCCGCAGTCCGGTAAGGTAGAGCCCAAACTTCTCGCAGGCGGCAATCCCCAGATCGGCAAGGGCGAGGGCGACGCGCCGGTGCAGGCCTATATCGCCGCCATGCCGGGGTGGAAGCGGGACGTCGGACGTCGCCTCGATGCGCTGATCATGCGCGCGGCGCCTGGCGTGCGCAAGGCGGTCAAATGGAATTCGCCGCTTTATGGCTTCGAGGGCCAAGGCTGGTTTCTTGGCGTCCATTGCTTCGCGAAGACCGTCAAGGTGGCGTTCTTCGACGGTGCGTCGCTGAGCCCAGTCCCGCCCGGCGAGTCCAAAAACGAGGACACCCGCTACCTGGACATTCGAGAGGACGACGCGGTCGACGAAGGTCGGTTTACAGCCTGGGTACATCAAGCAAGCCAATTGCCTGGCAAACGCATGTAGGCAGCAAGCCGCAAAGCGCCCCGCGTGGCGGCAAAGAGGGAGAAGCGACAACATTGATGAAGAAGACCCACCCATGAAGAAGGCGACGAGCGGTTCGAGCGCAGGAAGAGAAGTCTCTGTCTCTCAGCTCATTGATGCGAGGATCAAGGAGCTCAACGGCTGGCGCGGAGAGACGCTGGCGCGCGTGCGAAGGCTCATCAAGCAAGCGGACCAGGAGGCGGTCGAGGAGTGGAAGTGGCGAGGCGTTCCCGTGTGGTCGCACGGAGGAATCCTCTGCACCGGCGAGACCTACAAGGCCGTGGTGAAGCTCACCTTCGCCAAGGGCGCCTCGCTCGACGACCCCTCTCGCCTTTTCAACTCGAGCCTCGAGGGTTCGACGCGGCGGGCGATCGACATTCGTGATGGTGACCCAATCGACGAAGAGGCTCTGAAAGCGCTCATTCGCGCCGCAGTGGCGCTGAATCTGTCGAAACAAAGCGCCGCTCGCGCCAAGAAGTGAAGGATCGGCCCATGACTCAAACCGCTACCGAAACACGCACGGTCGTCGTCGAACGTGAGATCCCTTATGCGCCGGAAAAGATCTGGCGGGCCCTCACGCAACCGCACCTGATCGAGGAGTGGCTGATGAAGAACGACTTCGAGCCAGTCGTCGACCACAGGTTCAATCTTCGCGGCGACTGGGGCGCCGTCGATTGCCAAGTCCTCAAGATTCAGCCGCACAAGACGCTGTCCTACAGCTGGGCGGCCCATGGACTTGAGAGCGTCGTCACCTGGACGCTCACCCCGACGAGCAAAGGCACGAATCTGCGGATGGAGCAGTCGGGCTTCCGGCCGGACCAGGAGCAGTTCTATCAGGGCGCCAAGGTGGGATGGGGCAACTTCTTCGCCAAGCTGGAGCAGCTCCTGGCGCGGGAGGCGTGAGGTCGCGCATCAGGCTGACCGAGCGCATCCGATGTAAGTCTTTCTTACCCCATTCAGGAAGCGGACGAACACGCTTCAGGCGTGCTCGGATTGTTTCGCGTTCCCCCGCGCGATTAAAGATCTTCAACGCGCAAGCTGTAACGGCCTATCGCCGCGAGGCTTGCGAGGAAAAAATGCGCGCTCAATGTCGCGCGCGAAATCTTGTTTGTGATGCTCGCCTTGGTTTCGTCGAAGCCGTACGCCTTGAGCCGCAGCGCCAATTCCTCATAGGTCACGCCGGCGCGCTTGAGCTCTGCCTTCAGGTGTCCGGCGACGCGCTTCGCCCATTCCTTCTCGCTCTCCGAGAACGCCATCCCGTTCTTGTTCTCGCTTCCGAGCGATCGCTATCGCAAACATGTTCCCCCTTGACCGAGCTATCATATGCGATAGCATGATCTCGCATTCGATATTTTTCGAGATGTCCCCAGGATAAGCCTGCGTTGGTCGCAGTCGCCGAACGGGGATAGGGGTGACCTCCCGCCCAGGCGGAGCTTTATGCCACGTGAACGTGTTGGCGGCTCGTTCTTAAAGGAATTTTGCTGACGGATCGTTCGTTAGTCCGCTTAAAGGCAAGACCTGCCTGCCTTCCACTTAAGGGGGATTCACACCATGCCGATCGCATCTCGGATATTTCTCGCCGCCACGCTTGCGGCGGGTCTCATGGCGCCAGGCGGTGCGCGCGCCGCAGTACAGGGCTTCTCAATCGCCCTTACCGACATGACGTTCGAACGCGGCAGCAATCTTTCGGCGGAGGCGGCGGCGTTCGGCGGTCAGCCGGCAATAAAGCTTCTAAACAATGGATCCTACAGCGAGACGCTCACCGGCGATTACGCAGTCTCCGACACTCTGCCGCCGTCCGATCAATCGGTATTTTGGCAGACGTTCACGCAAATCTCGCTTAACGGCAATCCGTTTTTCACGGAAAATGCCATCCTCGGGCCGGAAAGCCAGGACGACATTTGGAGCGGCATCCTTAACATCACGGGCTTAACCAACGCGCAACTCGCGGTGCTGAAAGCCGTGCTCGTGAACCATAATATTTTGAACAGTGGAGGCGAATTCGACTACGCTTACAATTTTTCACCGAGCGATCGTACGACCGGCACTTTTGCTGTCGGCTCCGACGAGGACCTCACCTCCACCGAGGACTTCGGCCCCTACGTGGACCCATTCAGCGCCTTCGACTCAATCTCTAGTTCTGACGGCCCAAATGTTTGGTCGCTGACCTTCTCCGCCACGGTTACCACCATTCCCGAGGCGCCGACCTGGCTCATGCTTGTGGCGGGGGGCGCAGGTCTCCTCGTCATCCGAGGGCTGACGCGGCGTCCAAAGGTTGCACGCGCAGTTCGCGCTTAAGGCGCTTATCTGGCGCGGCTTTCGTGGAAGAAGTCGTAGACCAGCTTCGCCGTCGCTGCGTTCAGGCCCGGCGTCTTCTCGAGATCCGATAGGCCGGCTTTGGCGACGTCCTTGGCCGAGCCGAAAGCAAACAGGAGAGCACGTTTGCGTGACGGGCCGATGCCGGGGATCTCGTCGAGCGGGCTCTTCACGAACTCCTTCTTGCGCCGCGCGCGATGTGTTCCGACGGCGAAGCGGTGCGCCTCGTCGCGCAGCCGCTGGATGAAGAACAAGGCCGGGTCGCGCGGGGTGAGCCTGAACGGCTCGCGTCCCTCGACGAAGAAGGTCTCGCGGCCCGCATTGCGGTCAGGGCCTTTGGCGATCGCAACCAGCCTTATCCCCTCGACGCCAAGCCCGCCGACGACTTCCCGCGCGGCCTCGAATTGGCCCCGCCCGCCGTCGATGATGACGAGATCGGGCGTATCGGGAAAAGCGCTTGGCTCCGCCGTCTCGCCCTGCCGCTTGAGGCGAGCGAAGCGGCGCGTCAGCACTTCGCGCATCATGCCGTAGTCGTCGCCAGGCGTCAGATCCGCGCTTTTGATGTTGAAGGTGCGGTACTGGTTTTTGACGAAGCCTTCGGGGCCTGCGACCACCATCGCGCCGATCGCGTTGGTCCCCATGATGTGGGAATTGTCGTAGATCTCGACCCGCCGGATCGGATGGTCGACGCCGAACGCCTCGCTCAGCGCAACGATGAGCTTCTCCTGAGTCGCCGACTCGGCAAGCTTGCGCGACAAAGCCTGTTGTGCGTTGCGCATGGCGGCGTCGACCAGATCCTTCTTTTCACCCCGCCGCGGCGCGCCGATGGCGATGCGATGCCCGACGCGCGCGCTTAAGACTTCGGCCAAGGTCACCGCGCTCGGAACGTCGTGGCTCAGGAGCACCAGGCGCGGCGCGGGCCGGTCGAGGTAGAATTGCGACAAGAAGGCGTCGAGCACCTCCTCGCGCGACAGAGCGCGATCGGCGCGCGGAAAATAGGCTCGGTTGCCCCAGTTCTGATAGGTGCGGAAGAAGAACACTTCGACGCAGAACTGCCCCGCCTCGTCGGTGACCGCGAACACGTCCGCTTCGGCGATCGAGCGCGGATTGACGCTCTGCTCGCCCTGAATCGCGGAGAGCGCGCTGATGCGGTCGCGGAGCCGCGCTGCGCTTTCGAAATCGAGCGCCGCGGCGGCCTCGTTCATTGCGTAGCCAAGGCGGCTCTTGATCGCGCGGCTGCGGCCGGAAAGGAAATCGCGCGCTTCGGTCACCAGGTGCGCATAGTCGCCAAGCCCGATTTCCCCGGTGCACGGCGCCGAGCAACGCTTGATCTGGTGGAGCAGGCATGGCCGGGTTCGATTGGCGTAAAAACTATCGGAGCAGGTACGCAGGAGAAACGCGCGCTGCAGGGCGTTCAGGGTGCGAAACACCGCGCCGGCGCTGGCAAACGGGCCGAAATAGTCGCCGGTCAGGCTACGCGCCCCGCGATGCTTGATCAGCCTTGCCGCCGGATGCCCGGTGCAGATCAGAATATAGGGGAAGCTCTTGTCGTCACGCAGCGTGACGTTGTAGCGGGGCTTGAGCTGCTTGATGAGATTGGCCTCGAGCAGCAGCGCCTCGGCGTCGGACGCGGTGGTGACGAACACCATCGAGTGGGTCTGAGCGACCATGCGCGCGATGCGGCTCGGCTGGCGCTCGGGCGCCATATAAGCGGCGATGCGTTTCTTGATCGAGCGCGCCTTGCCGACATAGAGCACCTCGCCCTCAGACCCGATCATCCGATAGACGCCGGGGCCCGAGGGGGCATGACGCCAGAATGCGCGGATCGTCTCGGCGCCGCGCACGAGGCGTCCCGGCTCGGCGGGCGGTTCGTCAAAAGCGATGTCGAGGGGAGTGGAATCGGGCGCAAGCTCACGCGCGAGTGCGGCTTCTTCCCGCGCCTCGGCCGCGGGCGCTTCGCCGGGAGGAAAGGTGTTCGAAGCGCCGCTCATGGGGACTTATCTAAGCGCAAGCGATTGTCGGGGGAATAGAGGGCGGCGGTGCGCCGGGCCTAGTGGTAATTTTACCGGCGCGCCCTAATGATTTCAGCGCCTTACGACCCCTTTTAGTTTAGCCCTCAAAAAACGCCCTCGTCGTCGATCGAGACCGCAAGTTCGGAATATAATAGCACGCTAAAAGTGTTATATAAGAGTCGAGGCTGCGAGTTTTGGCGATCGGCCGTCAATCGAGCGGTTGGCTCGGGCGGCTTAACGGATTATTAACCTTGGCTCGCGGCGCCGGACGGGTCGCGGGCGGGAGTGCGTCAAGCGTGCGTCTATCCATCAACGACCTGGGGAGGGCGTTTTCCGCGAGCCTTGCTCTCATGTTGGCGTGCGCAGGCTTGAGCGGCTGCAACGATGTCGCCGCCAATCCGCCGAGCGCGGATGCGAGCGCGCAGTTTGCCCTGCGCGACGACGCCAACATGGCCGGCGCCACGGTCGCGATCGCCTCGGTCGACGGCGCGCCGACCGAGGTTTCCGCGCGCTTCCGCCAGAGCCTCGACGAGGCGGTTGCGGCGCGCCGAATCACAGTCACGAGCCCGGCCAAGGCGCGCTATCTCGTGCGCGGCTATGTCACCGCCTCGCTGATCGAGGGCGGCGCCGAGGTCGATATCGTCTGGGACGTTTTCACGCCGGACAAGAAGCGCGCCCAGCGGCTCAGCGACGCGATTGCGGTCAAGGGCTCCGGCGACGACGCCTGGGCGATGATCGATGATGCCGCGATGAACAGCGTCGCCGCCAAATGCGCCGATGACCTTGCCGCTTATCTCTCCAACACACCGGAGGCCGCGCCGGCGAGCGCAGCGCTGAGCTACGCCCAGTAGCTTTTTCTTGTGGACAGCCGCGCCTGCTCCGGAGGTTGCAATCTCTTTGTCATGTTGTTCGAGCGTCCACGCGCTGCTATGACCGGCGCGCTCGCGCGCTCAAGGATCTTGCCCCGCCACCGTTATTGCGAGCCATAGGGCGTCGAGAGACGCCCGTCCTTCCGGACGGGCTACGGCGAAGCAATCCAGGGAACGTAGGGCGCCCTGCGCCTCTGGATCGCCACGTCGCTTCGCTCCTCGCGATGACGAATTCAGACTGGAGACCCTGTCCTTGCCCGGCACGATGAAGATTTTGGCCGGCAATTCCAACCGGCCGCTGGCCGAGGCGATCGCCGCCTATCTCGGCGAGCCGCTAACCGGCTGTCATGTCCGCCGTTTCGCCGATCTCGAAATCTTCGTCGAAATCCTCGAGAACGTCCGCGGACGCGATGCCTTCATCATCCAGTCGACGTCTTATCCGGCGAACGACAATCTGATGGAGCTGCTCATCATGATCGACGCCTTGCGGCGCGCCTCGGCGCAGCGCATCACGGCCGTCATTCCTTATTTCGGCTATGCGCGCCAGGACCGAAAGCCCGGGCCGCGCTCGCCCATCTCGGCTAAGCTGGTGGCCAATCTGATCACCCGCGCCGGCGCCGACCGGGTGCTGACGGTCGATCTGCACGCCGGCCAGATCCAGGGCTTCTTCGACATTCCGACCGACAACCTGTTCGGCGCACCAACCATGGTGCGGGACATCCAGGCCCATCATAACGGCAGCAAGAACGTGATGGTCGTCTCTCCCGACGTCGGCGGCGTGGTGCGCGCCCGCGCGCTCGCCAAACGCCTCGACGCGCCGCTCGCGATCGTCGACAAGCGACGCGAGCGGGCGGGCGAATCGGAAGTGATGAATGTGATCGGCGACATCGCCGGGCGCCATTGCGTGCTGCTCGACGACATTGTCGATTCGGGCGGCACGCTTTGCAACGCTGCCGACGCCCTGCTCGATGGCGGCGCGACAAGCGTATCGGCCTACATCACCCACGGCGTTCTATCGGGGGGCGCGGTGGCGCGCGTCGCCGCGTCGAAGCTCAGCGAACTCGTGCTCACCGACACGATTCAGCCGACCGAGGCGGTGCGCGTGGCGCGCAATATCCGTGTGATCTCCATCGCCCCCCTGATTGGCGAAGCGATCGGCCGCATCGCCAAGGAAGAAAGCGTCTCGTCGCTGTTCAACTAGTCTCGGCCTGACCGACGGGTTGCATCTGCCGGCCGTCCGGCCTGCAGCCCTCTTGCGGGCGGTTCTCAGAGGCCGTTGACGAGGAAATATTCAGCGTGGAAAAGGTCGCGTCCTGCCGACGCGGCCTTTTTTTTTGTGAACTGGCTTGCGGATGTGCACGCCG
Organism: Roseiarcus sp.; assembly: GCA_036521435.1. Taxonomy (GTDB): domain Bacteria; phylum Pseudomonadota; class Alphaproteobacteria; order Rhizobiales; family Beijerinckiaceae; genus Roseiarcus. The sequence goes on along the minus strand of DATDHT010000187.1, from coordinate 7,665 downwards.
CTCCGGGTCGTGGCTTCCGCTTGCTCTCGGTAATTTGCCCGCATAGTCTCGACGTCGTTCTCCGCTGGAGCGGCTCGACCACGCTTGACAGTCAAGTCGCGGGCGGACCTGCTTGACCAGCCGGTTAGTTTCTTGGGCGCGGGCTCGGGAGCCGCTCGCGCCAAACGGAGGTCAGCTATGTTCGGTCGCATCACGCTCGTGACGTCGGCGGCTTTTGCCGCAAGTCTTCTCGCCTCCGTCTCGGCTTATGCGGCCGATACCGTCAAGCCCGCTGTCCTTTATGATCTCGGCGGCAAGTTCGACAAGTCGTTCAACGAAGGCGTGTTCAATGGGGCAACACGGTTCACCAAGGAGACCGGCATCAAGTTCCGGGATCTCGAGCTCCAGAACGAGTCGCAGCGCGAGCAGGACCTGCGCAAGTTCGCCAAGGACGGCTTCTCGCCGATCATGACCGTCGGCTTCGCCTGGGAGACCGCGCTGAAGAAGGTCGCTCCGGAATATCCCAAGACGAAATTCGGCATTATCGATGACGTCGTCGACCTGCCCAACGTTCAGTCGGTCGTGTTCAAGGAACAGGAGGGCTCGTTCGTGGTCGGGGTGATCGCGGCGGATACGTCAAAGACCGGCAAGGTCGGCTTCGTCGGCGGCATGGACATTCCGCTGATCTCGAAATTTGAATGCGGCTACGCCCAGGGCGTCAAGTACGCCTCAGATGGCAAGACGGAAGTGTTCGCCAACATGACCGGCACCACGCCGGCCGCCTGGAACGACCCCGTCAAAGGCGGCGAACTTGCCAAGTCGCAGATGGATCGCGGCGCTGACATCATCTATGCCGCGGCGGGCGCCACCGGTCAGGGCGTCTTGAAGGCGGCGGCCGACGGCGGCAAGTTCGGCATCGGCGTCGATTCCAACCAGAACGGCCTGTTCCCTGGCAAAATCCTCACTTCGATGCTGAAGCATGTCGACGTCGCGACCTACAAGTCGTTCATGGACGCCAAGAACGGAACCTGGAAGGCGGGCGTTTTGGACCTCGGCCTGAAGGAGGACGGTGTCGACTACGCCGTCGATGACAACAACAGGGCCATTCTCAGCGCCGAGGTCAGGGCCAAGGCGGATCAGGCGAAAGCGGATATCATCTCGGGCAAGATTCAGGTCCACGACTACATGTCCGACAACAAGTGCCCAAGCTGAGAGCAGCGCTTTTCGTGGAAGGCCGTTGCTCGTGACCGCGATGGCCGGAACTCATCCGGCCATCGATGTCGACTTTCGCGCTCAATCGTCGCCATTCGGTTGCCGACGAGCAATGCCGGACGTTCGCATCGTTGTCGGGACGGCCAGATGACGACCATGGCGCCCAAAGCCCCGCCCGCCATCGAACTCATCGGCATCGATAAGAGCTTCGGCCCGGTTCACGCCAACAATAACGTCAACCTGATCGTCGAACGCGGCGTGATTCATGGCATCGTCGGCGAGAACGGGGCCGGCAAATCGACGTTGATGTCGATTCTGTACGGCTTTTATGAAGCCGACAGCGGCGAGATCCGCGTCAACGGCGAGCCGGTCAGAATCCGCTCCTCGCGTGAGGCGATCAGCCATGGCATCGGCATGGTGCACCAGCACTTTATGTTGGTGCCGCCGCTCTCCGTGCTCGAAAACGTGATGCTCGGCGCAGAGGGCGGGCCGCTGCTCGCCGAAGGCGCCGGCGCGATTCGCAAGCGGCTCGCCGAACTCGGACGCGAATACGGCCTCGTGGTGGATCCCGACGCCATTGTCCGCGAATTGTCGGTCGGCCTGGAGCAGCGAGTCGAGATCCTGAAAGCGCTGGTCCGCGGCGCCGAGATTCTGGTGCTTGACGAGCCGACGGCGGTGCTGACGCCGGCGGAAGCTGATCAGCTGTTCGAGATGCTGCGCGTGCTCAAGAGCGAGAATAAGACCATCATCTTCATCACCCACAAGCTGCGCGAGATCATGTCATTGACCGACCGAGTGTCGGTCATGCGGCGCGGAGAGATGGTCGCGACATTCGACACCGCGAGCACATCGCCCCCCGAACTCGCCGACGCGATGGTCGGGCGCAAGGTCATCCTGAAGGTGGAAAAAGGCCCTTCGCATCCGGGCGCGGTTGCGCTCGAAGTGCGAAATCTGGTGGTGCGCGATGACCGCGGCGTCGCTCGCATCGACGATGTTTCGTTCGCGTTGCGCGAGGGCGAGATTCTTGGTGTCGCCGGCGTCGCCGGCAACGGACAGTCCGAACTTCTCGAGGCGCTCGCCGGTATCCGTGGCTTAAGTTCAGGCGAGATCCTGATCGAAGGCAAGACAGTGCCGGCGCAGAAACGCAATCCACACATGGAGCGGCTGCTCGGCGTCGGGCACGTGCCCGAAGATCGCCATCGCGTCGGGCTTGTCATGCCGTTCGAAGCCTGCGAGAGCGCAATGCTCGGATTTCATCGCGAGCCGGTTTACGGCAAGGGTTTCTTCTATAGCCGCAGCGCAATCGTATCCGACGCCGAGAAGAAGATGGAATCCTTCGACGTCCGGCCGCGCGCGCCGTTGCTCAAGACCGCCAATTTCTCCGGCGGCAACCAGCAGAAGATCGTGCTGGCGCGCGAGATCGAACGCAATCCGAAAATCCTGCTGGTCGGACAGCCGACGCGCGGCGTCGACATCGGCGCGATCGAATTCATTCACAAACGCATTGTCGCCCAGCGCGACGCCGGCAAGGCGGTGCTCTTGGTCTCGGTCGAACTCGACGAGATCTTCGCCCTCTCGGACCGCATCATCGTACTCTGTGGCGGCCACATCACCGGCGAGCGCCGGCCCGAGGAGACCAACGCCCAGGACCTCGGCCTCTTGATGGCGGGCGTGAGCGAGCGTGCCGCATGAGCGCGCCGCTGAAGCCCCTGCCCGCCTGGGCGGACGTCGCGCTTATCCCTCTCGTCAATGTCGCCGCCGCCTTTGTGATCTCCGGATTTGTCGTGCTGGCGATCGGCGAGAATCCGCTTGCAGCCGTCCAGAGCCTCATCCTTGGCGCGCTCGGCGACCTCGAAGGAATCGGCTACACGCTCTTCTATGCGACAAGCTTCATCTTCACCGGGCTCTCGGTCGCGATCTGCTTCCATGCTGGCCTGTTCAACATCGGCACCGAGGGGCAGGCCTATATCGGGGGGCTCGGCGCGGCGCTTGTCGCGCTTCATTTCGGTCTCTTGCCCGGCTACACGCTGGCCATCGCGGCCATCATCGGCGCGGCCGTGTTCGGCGCGGCCTTCGCGGCCATTCCCGGCTATCTGCAAGCCTATCGCGACAGCCACATCGTCATCACGACGATCATGTTCAACTACATCGCGGCCGCCATCATGGGCTATGTGCTCGTCAACGTCCTGCGCAAGCCCGGGCAGATGAACGCGGAGACGGAGCCGTTCCGTGACACAGCCCTCGTGCCCCAGTTCCACGAAGTGCTCGCCCATTTCGGCATCACGTGGCCGGATACGCCTTTCAACCTCTCGTTCCTGCTTGCCCTGCTCTGTTGCCTCGCGGTTTGGCTCCTTATCTGGCGGACCCGGCTCGGCTATGAGATTCGCACCGTCGGAGCCAATCCGACCGCGGCGGTGTACGGCGGCATCTCGCCCGCCCGCGTCATCGTCATCACGACGCTGTTGTCGGGTGCGCTTGCCGGCGGCGTCGCGGCCAACATCATCCTGGGCGACCAGCATCGGCTGATTCTCGAATTCGTCGGCGGGTTCGGCTTCGTCGGCATTGCGGTTGCGCTCATGGGGCGCGCGCATCCGGTCGGCATCATCCTCGCTGCGATCCTGTTCGGCGTCCTCTATCAGGGCGGCCAGGCGCTCTCGATCGACATGCCCAAGATCAGCCGCGATATGATCGTCGTCATCCAGGGACTCGTCGTGCTGTTCGCCGGCGCGCTCGAGCACATGTTCCGCCGCCCTGTCGCGACCCTGCTTGCGCGGCGCACGACACAGCCGCCCATCTGACGGGCCGCGGGCATGGAATGGTTCAACGCCTTCATCGTCGTTTTCGCCTCCGGCATGCGCCTCGCCGTCCCGCTCATTCTCGCCTGCTTTGCGGGTCTCTGGTCGGAACGCTCGGGCATCGTCGACATCGGGCTTGAGGGAAAGATTCTAGTCGGCGCCTTCGGCTCGGCCGCGGCGGCGACCTTTACTGGAAGCGTATGGCTCGGGCTCCTGGCCGGCATCGCGGCGGCCGTCGTCTTCTCGCTCATTCACGGCTACGCCTCGATCGACCAGCGCGCCAACCAGATCGTGTCCGGCACAGCGATCAACATGGTGGCCGACGGACTGACCGCGCTCATCGGCAACGCGATCTGGTCTCAGGGCGGCCGAACGCCGCAGCTCCCGGCGGAGGCGCAATTTGGCGCGATCAATTGGCCGTTCGTCAACGAGATCGGCCCTGTGCCGATCATCGGTCCGATCTATCAGCACCTCATTTCGGGCCATGACATCGTGACCTACATCGCGTTCCTGCTGGTGCCAATTACGTATTGGGCGCTTTACAGCACGCGCTTCGGACTGCGTCTGCGCGCGGTCGGCGAGAATCCGGCCGCTGTCGACACAGCCGGCATCTCAGTCAGGGGCTTGCGCTACGGCGCGGTAATGATCTGCGGCGCGCTTGTGGGCCTCGCTGGCGTCTATCTGGTGTTGTCGCAGGAGGCTTATTTCCAGCCGCACATGAGCGCTGGACGAGGCTTCATCGCGCTCGCGGCGCTCGTCTTCGCCAAATGGCGGCCGTGGCCGGCGCTGGGAACCTGCCTTCTGTTCGGCTTCCTCGATGCACTGGCGATCCGCTTGCAGGGAATGGAGCTGCCGATCATCGGACCCGTCCCGGTGCAGGCGATCGAGGCGCTACCCTATATTCTCACCGTCGTGTTGCTGGCAGGCTTCATCGGCAAGGCGATCCCGCCGAGGGCGTCGGGGATTCCTTATGTCAAAGAGCGCTGAGGCGGCGCTTGCCGACTTGTTCGCTGCCGCGAAGATCGCACAGGCGAACGCCTATGCGCCCTATTCGCGTTTCAAGGTTGGCGCGGCCCTGCGCTCGCAGTCGGGCGCGGTCTATTCGGGCTGCAACGTCGAAAACGCCGCTTATCCAGAAGGTTTCTGCGCCGAAGCGGGCGCGATCGCGGCGATGGCGTTAGCCGGCGAACGACGCATCGCCGAAATCCTCGTTGTCGGCGACGGCGACGCCTTATGCACGCCGTGCGGCGGCTGCCGCCAACGCATCCGCGAATTCGCGAATCCTTCGACTGTGATTCATATCGCCGGCCCTGAAGGCGTGCGCGCGAAGTTCACTCTCGGCGAACTTCTGCCGGAGTCCTTCGGGCCAGACCATCTGGCGGTCTAGGGTCCGAGCGATACGTTTGTCCCCGGACGAAGTGAAACCCCTCTTGTGCAAAGGCGTTCGATGAAAACGTGGCGACTCGACCGCCTCGGCGGAACTCTTCGGTTCGAAGACGCACCTATCCCGGAGCCTCGCCCTGGCGGCGTCGTGGTGAGGGTCGAAGCGTCCGCTCTCATGTCCTATTTGAAAGCCTATGTGGAAGGCCGGTTGCCGATCTACAGCCCACCGGACGGCCCATTCACGCCGGGTGGCAATGCGATCGGAGCCGTGCATGCGATCGGCCCTGAAGTGTATCATGTTAAGGCCGGACAGCGGGTCGTCGTCTCCTCGCATATTGTCGCACACGAAAATGCGTCGGAGCCAGCTCAATTCCTCTTAGGGATCACCGCGGGTCCCCCAGGCAAGTCGCTTCAGGCGGACTGGCGCGATGGAACGCTGGCCGAATATGCGCTTGTTCCGAAGTCGTGCGTAACGCCGATCGACGGGCTCGGCGCACTCAGCGCAGCTGAGCTTTCCGTTCTGCCACGATTTGCCGTGCCTTATGGAGGTCTTCTGCGCGGACGTCTCGCCGCAGGCGAAACGATCGTTGTCACGGGCGCGACGGGCGCGTACGGAAGCGCGGCAGTGCTGCTTGCGCTTGCGCTCGGCGCTGGCCGTGTCGTCGCAGCGGGGCGGAACAGCAAGGCGCTTGACGCGGTCGCACAACTCGGCGGCTCGCGCGTGGCGACGGTCGCGCTTTCAGGAGATGTCGAAGCTGACGCCAAAGCTCTTCGCGCCGCCGCAGGTGGGGCCGCACATATGGCCTTCGACATGGTCGGGGGCGCGCAAGATCCCAACGCGACGCTCGCGGCGTTGAAGAGCCTGAGCCGCGGCGGGCGGCTTGTGCTGATGGGGAGCATGGGAGTGCCGCTTCCCATCTCCTATCTCGACGTGATGCTGAACAATCTCGAGATCATCGGGCAGTTCATGTACCCTCAGGATACGTTCATGCGTCTCGTCGATTTGGCGCGCGCGGGCCTGTTGGACCTTCGCACCATTCGCGCGCGCTCGTTTCCCTTTGAGGCCCTACCCGAGGCGATGGAAGCAGCCGCGACGGCGGACGCTCTCGAATGCGTCGTCGTGACGCCTTCCTGAACCGCTCCGGCGGACGCTCCCGCGATCAGACTTCCCGCCACGGCGGTTGTGATGGATCGCTGAGCTTGAAGTTCACGGGACCGATGCCGCAGATGGCGATCACCGCCGGCTCGTGATGGCCGCGGATCACACCGTCGTAATGCGGGGTCAAGGCGACCCGGCGCACGTAGCTGCCGGCTACGACCGGCACGCAGGCGGCCGCGTCGAAATCGGCCCCGCTGTTGCACCACCAGGTTCCCGACAGGACCATGCAATAGCGATCGGTCGAATAGAAATGCGGCGCGCTCATATATCCCGGATGCCAGCGAATCAGGGTGTAGTAGAGGCCCGGCGCGTTAGTGTCGCCGGCCAGCGGGCACATATCGACGCTCTGCGGCGGAAACGGCGCCTGGCTTTTCCATGGCAGGGCGTCAGGGAGCTTGATGATCGTCTGCTCAGGATTGAGCGGACTGGCCGCCGCCTCAGTGACGCCGAACGGCAGCGCGGCCATGAATGAGGTCAGTAGCAGGTCGCGTCTGCTTGCTTGATGCTCCATGGGTCGCTCCCTTTTTGCCACCTTCCCGTGTTCCGGCGAGGTCTCTAATGTGGCGCAACATGGGAAGCGGGTCGAACCGCCTGGCTCTCACACTTTCGCGAGGCGCGACGAATGGACCTTAACCCTGACGCGGCGATCGGCGCGCTCAGGAGCCGTGGGCTCGATTCCTTGCCGCCGCTCGCCATCGTGCTCGGCTCGGGGCTTGGCGCTTTCGCCGAAGAAGCGCGAGACGCGACCGCAATCTCGTATCTCGACCTTCCTGGCTTTCCGACGCCGACCGTCGAGGGCCATGCCGGGCGTCTGGTGGTCGGGACGATTGAGGGCCAGCGAGTGGCGCTGTTTCAGGGCCGCGGCCATTACTATGAGCGCGGCGATGCGAATGCGATGCGGATCGCGATCGACGCTTTTCGTCAACTCGGCGGCGAGACGTTGCTGCTCACCAACGCCGCTGGCGGCCTCAAGACGGAATGGCGGCCGCCAGCGCTGGTCGCGATCACCGATCACATCAACTTTTCTGGGACGAATCCGCTGATCGGCCATGCCGGCCCCGACCGCTTCGTTCCGTTGACGAAGGCCTATGACGCGGCGCTGCTGGCTATGCTGGGCAAAGCCGCGAAAGGCGCGGA
>DATDHT010000186.1:0-7291 GCA_036521435.1 Roseiarcus sp. | reverse complement strand
AGTCGACCGAATCTTCGAACTTTGGCCCCAGGCCGGATCAGGCTTCTGGCCGGCTTGCAGCGCAGCGATGCTTTTGCGCTGGTTCGGCATGATGATGAAAAACACATTGGCGGTCATGATCGTCGCCATGAGGGCGCCGGTATGGATCAGCGCCCCACGGCCGGAGAAGACGAGCGTGAACACCCAGCTCGTCGCCACGACATAGCCGAAGCCCACAAGCCCAAGCAGCGGCTCGTTGGCGGCGAGCGGCGAACGGCAGAGGAAGTCGTAGACGAGCCAGCCGAGCGCCAGCGCAACGATCCCGATCAGCGCCGCCTGCCACGGCTCGAGCGGCATCACCGCGGGATCGATGAGAAAGAGCGACGACTGCCCGTAATAGACCCAGCAGAGCAGCGCAAAGCCGCTCATCCAGGTCCAGTAGGACTGCCACTTGTGCCAGATCAGGTGCTCGGGCAATGCGGCGGGCGCGAGCATGTACTTCTTCATTTCATAGAAGCCGCCGCCGTGCACCTGCCAGGACGTTCCCTTGATCGCCGGGTCGTCGCCCGCCTTCTTGCGCAGGCTGGCGTCGAGATGCATGAAGAAGAACGACCCGCCGATCCAGGCGATGGCGGCGATCACATGGAGCCAGCGCAGAAGCGCTGAACCCCATTCCCAGCCAAAGGTCCAAAGCGCCCCCATCAACCTGCCTCCTCCGGGCGAGACGAAATGCGCCCGGCCGGATCACGATAAAGGCGGCGGCGCGATTTTGGTAGGGAGTCGCGGTCGGCTCTCGGCGCCGTGGACCGCAGGGACCGCGCCGCCCATCGTTAACCGCGCGTTGATAACGCAGCGTTAACACTATCAGAGTCTTAAATCGCAGCGAGAAATCAGGTTTTCCGGCGTCTGACAAAAGCCCAAGTTTCGGCCGATTTGCGGCGCAGGACCCGGCCGATCCCGTTTCCGCCACCGTAGCTCGCGGTCCTGCCCGCCAACCGAAGGTCGCCCGTCCCGATGAATCCTGCCGACGTAGCCGCCACAGCCGCGACTCCGGAAACCAGCATCCTCGCGATGTTCTGGTCGGCCCATATCGTCGTGAAGGCGGTGATGCTGGGCCTTTTCCTCGCTTCCCTCTGGTGTTGGACGATCATTTTCGACAAGACGCGGTTGTTTCACAAATTCAAGAGCGAGATGGAAAGTTTCGAACAGATCTTCTGGTCGGGCCAATCGCTCGAGGAGCTCTACACGTCGCTCTCCAACCAGACGAACAACAGCGCCGCGGCCGCCCTTTTCGTTGCAGCAATGCGGGAGTGGAAGCGCTCCTTCCAGCAGGCGGCCGGCTCATTTCGCGGCCTTCACGCGCGCATCGACAAGGTTCTCGATGTCTCGATCGCGCGCGAGGTCGAGCGGCTCGAATCGAACCTCCTGGTTCTGGCGACGATCGCCTCCGCCGGACCGTTCATTGGCCTGTTCGGCACGGTCTTCGGCATCATGAACTCGTTTCAGTCGATCGCGGCTTCTAAGAACACTTCGCTCGCGGTCGTTGCCCCCGGCATTGCCGAAGCGCTGCTGGCGACGGCGATCGGCCTGTTCGCCGCCATCCCGGCGCTGATCGCCTACAACAAGCTCCAGGGCGACGTCGCCAAGGCGCAGGCGCGGCTGGAAAGCTTCGCCGACGAGTTCTCATCAATCCTGTCCCGGCAGATCGACCATCATCTGTCGATCGAAAAAGTCTCCTGAGGCGGACGGAGCGAGCCGATGGCCTCCCCTGTCCTTGGCGGGCGTAAGAGCGGTCGAAGGCGGCGCGGCGTTCCGCGCTACGGCGCGATGGCGGACATCAACATGACGCCGTTCATCGACGTCATGCTCGTGCTCTTGATCATCTTCATGGTCGCCGCGCCGCTCCTGACCACTGGCGTTTCGGTCGACCTGCCGCGGGCGAGCGCCACAGCGCTCAATGTCGATCGCAAGCCGATCGCTGTCTCGCTCAACGAGCAGGGCCAGCTCTATGTGATGGACCAGCCGACGGCCGACGCGGATCTGGTCGCCAAGCTCCAGGCGGTCTCGCAGAGCGATACCGATCAGCGCATCTACCTTCGCGCCTCGAAGGTTGTTCCCTACGGGCGTGTGGCGGAAATCATGGCGGCGGTCACCTCCGCCGGCTTCAAGAAGGTGGCCTTGGTCACCGAGCCGATCAAACAATAGCCGGGAGCGGCGTTGGAAGAACGGCGGTCATATTCGAATTTTGCAGGCTCCATAGCGCTGCATGGGGCATTGCTGGCGCTGCTCGTGCTTGGCTTCGCCTCTGCTCCGCGATTCGCAGACACTCCTGAAGCGATTCCGATTGAAACCGTTTCGCTGAGCGAACTCAATCAGATCGCCAATGGCGAAAAGGACGCCAAACCGGCGCCACAGTCCGCGCCCGCGCCGCCGCCCCCGCCTGCGCCGACCCCGCCGCCCAAACCGGAAGCGGCGCAGCCCCCACCCACCCCGCCAAAGGCCGAAAATCCGCCGCCGAAACCCGCGCCGCCACAGAAAGCGGATGCGACGCCTCCCCCGGACCTCGAACCGATGCCGCCCGAACGACCCGAGCCTCCTCCCCCACCGCCGAAGGCGGCTGTTCAGGAAGCGACGGTTGAGCCGCCCGTGCGGCCAAAGTTCATCGATCCGCCATCCGAGCGGCCGAAGGAGCCGGCGCCCGAGAAGCCCAAACCGTCGCGCAACTTCGACCCGAACTCGATCGCCAAGCTGATCGGCCAGGGCAAGACGCCGGCGGCCGCTCCGACCCAGACGGCCGCCGCGACACCGCAGGGGCTGCCACACCACGACGCTCCGCACATGTCGATGTCGATGGCTTCGGCGCTCGATGCGTGGCTGACGGAGAGCTACCTCAACTGCTGGGTCCCCCCGCCGGGCGTGCCTGAGGGCGACACGTATGTCGCGCAGATCAAGGTGATCTTCAATCCAGACGGATCGCTCTCGGGTCGCCCGATTCTATTGAACCCGCCGAGCGACCGGGCTTGGCGCGCCCACGCGGAGAGCGCGATGCGGGCGGTCCGAAAATGCGATCCCCTGAAAGTTCCGGCCGAATACATGCCCTATTTCGACCAATGGAAGATCGAAACCATCCATTTCGATCCGCGAGAGACCCAGGGATGACGTCCACGCAACCGCGGCGCCGGGCTCCTTCGCGCGCGGCCAACGCCAGAAAACGAGAGTCAACCGCCATGCGTATTTTACCGAGGCCTATCGGGGCGCTCATCCTCATCGCCATCGCCGCCGCCGCTTACGGTGGCTATCAGCGCGTATGGCATCGCCATCCGTCCCGCGTGGCCGAGGCTCCCAAACCGGCTGCGCAGACGCCCATGCCCCCCACTCCGCCAGCCGCCATTGCGGCTCGAGTTCCGACGGAGCCCCCGCAGGTCGAGCTGCCCGCGCGCATGACATCAGCGCAGCAGGTCGGCTTCGACACCTGGCTGATCAAGACCTATCTTGCATGCTGGAAGCCGCCGAAACAGCCGGCCGACGCCGACGTCTACGTCGCGCATGTGCGCCTCGCCTATAACCCGGACGGCTCGCTGTCGAAGCCGGCGAAACTCGTCAACCCGCCGTCAGACCCGGCTCTCAAGCCGCAAGCGAAGAGCGTCCTCGCCGCAGTGGAGAATTGCAACCCGTTGCCGGTGCCGGCGCAATATCGCCGGTTTTATGAGCAATGGAAAACCAAGACCATCAACTTCGACCCTCAAGTCGCTGCTCGGTGAGCGCAGGAGGCGAAGTGTCCTTGTCATCTGCGGGATCGTTAATGAGCGTCTTTTGTTTTGTCTTTCGTCGCTACGCACTTTCAGCCTTCGCATTTGGCCTCGCCCTGATTATCGGCGCGCCCGCGATGGCCGACGGCGACATCTACGTACATGCGGGCGCCAATTTCAAACCGGTGACCATCGCTGTGACCCCGTTCGCGGGTGAACAGGCAGGCGACAAGATCAGTAGCGTCATAGCCTCGGATTTCGCCCGCTCGATCTTCCTTCTGCCGCTCAATTCGGCGAGCTTTCCCGAAACAATCTCCAATCCTGACGCCTCACCGAACCTGGAGGCGTGGAAGACGGCCGCTGCGCAATTCGTGCTGACCGGACGGGTGCTTCATCAGGACGCGGGGCGCGTCACCGCGCAATTCCGCTTGTGGGACACCGCGACCGGCGAGCAGGTCGCCGGTCAACAATATTCGACCGAAGCGGCGAACGCCCGCCGCGTCTCGCACATGATCGCCGACGCGGTGTTTTCGCGCGTGACTGGCGAGAAGGGATTTTTCGATTCGCGGATCGTCTTCGTCGACGAGACGGGTCCGAAGGAGAAGCGGCGCAAGCGGCTCGCGGTCATGGACATGGACGGCGCCAACATCAAATATCTCGATGGCGGCAAAGAGCTGGTCGTCACCCCGCGCTTCTCGCCTTCCGCTCCGCAAGTCGCATACATGTCGTTCGGCGGCGGCGATCCCAAGGTGACCCTGCTCAATCTCGACACCGGACAACGCGAGTCCGTAGGCAATTTTCCCGGCATGACCTTCGCGCCGCGGTTCTCTCCGGACGGTCAACAGATCGCGCTGTCCCTTTCCGACGGGGCGAGCACCAACCTTTATTCAATGGACCTGCGCTCGCGCGCCACGACTCGCCTCACCGAAGGTTCGGCGATCGACACCTCGCCAACCTATTCGCCAGACGGTTCGCAAATCGCGTTTGAATCCGATCGCGGTGGCTCGCAGCAGATTTATGTGATGAGCGCGAGCGGCGGCGCGGCCAAGCGTATTTCATTTGGCGAAGGCCACTACTCGACGCCGGTCTGGTCGCCGCGCGGTGACTTGATCGCTTTCACCCGCATCAAAGGGGGCTCGTTCGGTATCGGCGTGATGAAGCCGGACGGCTCTGGCGAGCGAATCCTGGTTGAGGGCTTCCACAACGAGGGCCCCACCTTCGCCCCTAACGGCCTCTATCTCATGTTCTTCCGCGACGCCGGAGGCTCCGGCGGTCCGAAGCTCTACATGACCGACATTTTCGGCCATGCTGAATTCCTGGTGCCGACTCCGGATTACGCCAGCGATCCCTCCTGGGGCCCGCTGATGCAATGAGGCCGCGGCCGGACGACGGCGCTATGGCGCGCCGACCCGCAGTTTCGTGGCACCCGATTTCGGCTCGCCATTCAGTGTGTCAAGATCGGTCGATCTTGGCTCTTTTCCTTCTCGAAGGAAATCGATCATGTCCAGGAAAATATAGACGAACCGTACGACCGGGTTTTTTGTGAGGTCCGGGTTCAATGGACCCTCGATCGGAAGTTCATGGGCGGGGTCGCGCTCGACCGCCTTTCGGTAAAAGCGCCATGTCGCGTGACCGAGCACCGGCATGACGACGGCCAAGCCAAAGAACACCGGCAGAGAGCCGATGACCAGCGCAACGGCGACAATCAGGCCCCAGAATGCGACTGCGAGCGGATTGGCGCGCGTCACCCTCAACGAAGCCTGAATCGCCGGCACGAGGCCGAGGTCGCGATCAAGCATCAGGGGGAACGAGACGACGCTGATCGCAAGCGCGAGCGCGGCGAAGCAGAAGCCGATCAACACACCTACGAAGATCAACGTCCACCCGCGACCGGTGGTCAGAACGTCCCGAAAAAACGGGATCACGCCGGCTGGCGCATTGAGGCCGTAGAGCCACATATAGATGAGCTCGGCGGCGAAGATCCAGGCGGCGAAGATCGCGAGCAGGATGAGGCCCAACGCAAGAATCGAGGGCAGAGCGGGCGAGTGAAGGACCGCGAAGGCGTCCCGTCCTCTCACCGCTAGGCCGCGCTCGCGCCGGCGGCTCATCTCGTAGAGGCCAATCGCTACGAATGGCCCAATGAGCGCAAAGCCGGCGGCGAGCGGAAAGGCCAGGTGCAGCGCGTTGCCGAGGGATGTCATCGCGAAGAGCGCAATCCCCGCAACGGCGTAGAACAGGCCGACGAATACCGGATACGTCGGCATCGAGAAGAAATCGTCGAGCCCCTCCTTGAGCGCGGAGAAGCAGTCGTCCGGGCCGATCCGTCGCACTCGCGGCGTCGCGGCGAGACCCTCGGGTCCGAAATAGACGTGGAAAGCGGAAGTCACAGCGGCGCCTCCTTTGGGTCGTCTGCGCCGCTCGAGATTCGGGCGTCAGCCAGGGAGGACCGTACGTCGCGAAATCTCGCGCGGACCGATTGAGCATAGCATACGCTCAATTTCGAAATTTGTTACATGCAATCGGAAAGGGAGTGATCTGGCGCGTTCCCCTCACCCTGCTGTCGCCTGTCTCGCTTTCGCGGCTGGCGCGCGGCGCGACCCAACGGTCTTGGTCAGAGCCACGATGACGGCCAGAGTCGCGGCATAGACGACGACCTGGAGCACCGAGGGTTGGTCGGAATAGCCGATCAGAGTGTGCAGCACGCGCCCAAACAGACTCGTATCCGACAATATGGCGGACGTGTCCCAAGCCGTCTCGCTCAGCATAGTCAGGACGCCGGCCTGCTGCAGGAAAAGCACCGCTTGGGCCGCAAGGCCTGCGGCGAGCAGGCTGATGAGCGCAGTCGTGACCGCGAACAGGCGACGTTGCGGGATCGCCACCAAACCGACATAGGTGAGCGCTGTTACCGCGATGCCCGCAGCAAGCCCGAGAAGCGAGCCGATAACGAGTTCGGTCGCTGTCGAGCCTCCGGCCGCAACGAGGCCATACATGAAGAGCGCGACCTCCGAGCCTTCGCGCATCACCGCGACAGCGCAGACAACGCCAAGCGCGAAGATCGGTTGCGAGCCGGTCCGCACCGCCTCGCCGACCCTCTTGACGTCGGCCGCAAGCTCGCGGCCATGGCTCGCCATCCAGACGTTGTGCCAGGTCAGCATCACTACGGCGATGAGAAGGATCGTGGCGTTGAATATTTCCTGGCCAACGCCCGCCAGGGCCTCGCCGATCGCGCCCGCAAAGGCCGCCACGAGCGACGCGCCGACAACGCCGGCCATAACGCCCGCCGCGATCGCTAGCCGGCTGCCGGCGAGACCGCTCGTCACCGCCAACACGATGCCGACAATGAGGCCGGCTTCGATGACCTCACGAAAGACAATAATCAGCGCGCCAAGCATCGCCGCTCTCTATTTTAGGTTTCGTTGAATGGCAGACGCTTATTTGACGATCAGGAAGCCCTCTGTCGTGTCCTCATGGTAGTCGTCAAAGAAACGGTATCGACCAGCCGACAGCGGACGGATCTGGATCGAGATCTTCCCACCGGCCGGAACGACCTTTTCCACACGCAG
>DATDHT010000185.1:0-14630 GCA_036521435.1 Roseiarcus sp. | reverse complement strand
GCCCTATCACGCGCTGCCCAAGCTGCATGAGGCGATCAAGGCCGATTGTCCGACGCCCTACCCAAGCTCGATTGCCGCCTATCGCGAGATCATCCCAACGGTTCTTCGGCAGCTCAAGGAGCCGACCTATTTCGTAAAGCGTCAGCTGCCGCCGTCGGCGCATCCGGAAGTGACGGCGAGCCGAGTGGTCAAGGCCGAACGGGAGCGGCTCAATTGAGCGATGCCTGGATCGACACCGGTCCTGTTGACCAGATCCTGCCCGAGGACGTCGCGCCGTTCGAACACGAAGGTAGGCAATACGCGCTCTACCGCACCGCCGACGACCGCTATTTCGCCACCGACGGCCTGTGCACGCATGAGTCGGTCGAGCTCGCCGACGGTTTCGTTCAGGGCACGGTTATCGAATGCCCGATGCACAACGGCCGGTTCGACTTCACGACCGGCGAAGCGAAGGGCGCGCCCGCCTGCGTCAACCTCGCGACCTATCCGGTCAAGGTCGAGGGCGGCAGGCTGCTCCTCAAACTTAACTGATCCGAGCGAGCGAGCGACAATCCGCCCCGCTCTGGCGCGAAGCGTCGGCGGTTGATATGGGCGGCTCAAGCCCGCGCGGGCCGAGGAGGAAGCAATGAAACCCACCGGAGTTGCGGCGATCGTGACCGGCGGCGGCTCGGGGCTTGGCCGTGCGACGGCTGAGGCGCTCGCCGCCAGGGGCGCGAAGGTGACGGTGTTCGACCTCAACGCCGCGGCGGCGGAGGAGGTCGCTAAGGCGGTCCGCGGCCTCGCCGTCACAGGCGACGTCGCCGACGAAACCTCCGCCGGAGAGGCGCTCGCCAAAGCCGCTGCGGCGCACGGGGCGGCGCGCGTGCTCGTCAATTGCGCCGGCATCGGCGTCGCCAAACGGGTCGCTGGCCGCGATGGGCCCCATTCGCTGGCCGACTTCGAGAAAGTGGTCCGGGTCAATCTCATCGGAACCTTCAACATGATCCGTCTCGCCGCGGCGGAGATGGCCAGGCTGGAACCGATCGAGGGCGAGCGCGGGGTCATCGTTTCGACCGCCTCGATCGCGGCTTACGATGGCCAGATCGGGCAGGCCGCCTATTCCGCCTCGAAGGGCGGGGTAGTGGCGATGACGCTGCCGATCGCGCGCGAGCTCGCGCAGTTCGGCGTCCGGGTCAACACGATTGCGCCTGGCGTCTTCATGACGCCGATGATGTCCGGCCTGCCGCAAGCAGCCCAGGACTCGCTCGGCGCCTCGGTGCCGTTTCCCGCCCGCCTCGGCCAGCCGGCCGAATACGCCGCGCTCGCCATCCACATCATCGAGAACGGCTACATCAACGGCGAGACGATCCGCATCGACGGCGCGCTGCGCATGGCGCCGAAATAGGGGGCGACCGCTCCGCTCGGGTTAAATAAAACATAAATAACCAGTAACTTCGATCGCTAAGCGCTCCGTTTGGATTCTCTTGGCCCGTCGCCGTTTGACTGCGAAAACCCCCGGTTTTGGCGGTTGGATTTCCTTGGATTTCCTTGGATTCTCTCGTCCGAAACGAGCCTTATCAATGAGTTACGCCGGAAAACCGGCAGAAATTTTTTCCTCTCGCTTTTTCCCTTTGAGCGAACCGCGCCGGAATGACTGCGCCCAGGTTTGACAGGCCGGAAGGGTCATGATCGCTCATGAGGCCGAGCTTAATCTCGTTTCTGATTTTCTGCAAGAGATTGTCGATATCGCGCCCTGCCGGCGCAAGCCTTGCTAGGCGCCGGCTTTCGCGGGCATGACAGGCGGCGCTCGATTGCGCGTTGCGCCGAAGCGGGAGGACACGATGGACGGACAATCTGGGCGCCTCGCAGGCAAGATCGCGCTGATCACGGGAGCGGCGTCGGGCATCGGCCGGGCGACGGCGGCCCTGTTCCACCGGGAAGGCGCCAAGGTCGCCGCGACCGACCGCAACGAAGCGGGCCTCAAGACGCTCGGAACCGACGCCGATCTCACGCTCGCGCAGGACGTCACCGACGAAGCGCGCTGGCGCGCGGTGATCGACGAAGTTC
The DNA here is from genome assembly GCA_036521435.1 of Roseiarcus sp. Classification (GTDB taxonomy): domain Bacteria; phylum Pseudomonadota; class Alphaproteobacteria; order Rhizobiales; family Beijerinckiaceae; genus Roseiarcus. The sequence continues at coordinate 12,584 of DATDHT010000185.1, read as the reverse complement.
TGGCGGCGTTCGGGCGCCTCGACATTCTCGTCAACAGCGCCGGGATCGCGATCCTCGGCAATATCGAGACGACCACGCTCGCCGACTGGCGCAAGGTCCATGCTATCAACGCCGACGGCGTGTTTCTTGGCTGCCGCGAGGCGGTGCGCGCGATGAAGAAGACGGGCAGCGGCTCGATCGTCAATCTCTCCTCGGTCGCCGGGATCATCGGCGACGGTTCGTCACTGGCCTATTGCGCCAGCAAAGGGGCGGTGAGGCTCATGACCAAATCGGCCGCGCTCCATTGCGCTCGCGCCGGCTACAAGATTCGCGTGAACTCGGTCCACCCCTCGTTCGCCGAAACGCCGATGGTGCTCGAAGGCATCGCCCGGGCGAAGGACCCGGCCCGGATCCGCGCGGGCCTCGAACGCGCCGCGCCGATGGGGCGGATGGGCACGGCGGAAGAAGTCGCCAACACCATCCTGTTCCTGGCGAGCGACGAATCCTCGTTCACCACGGGCGCCGAATTCATGGTCGACGGAGGACTGACGGCGCAATGAGGCCGCCCCTTCTAAAGCGCCCCAAACGCTGTGGACTTTCTCGTAGGCCCGCCTGCCTGACCCCAGGAACAACCCCTCCGGCCCCACGTTGGTCGCGCATCCCTCGATGCGTGACACGCACGCAACGTGATGAACCCGGAGAAACATCATGCAAGCCAAACTTTTCGGAACAATTGCGCTCGTCGTGCTCCCAACATTGGCGTTCGCCGCCGGAGCCGGAAGCGGGGCGGCGGGCGCCGGCGCCGGAGGTAACGGCGCGATAGGAAGCAACGGCGCCCCGAGCGCAGGCACAAGCGGCGGCGGCGCCATGAGCGGCACAGCCGGCGCCAACAAGAGCGGCGGCGCCATGAGCGGCACAGTCGGCGCCAACAACAGCGCCGGCGCCATGAGCGGCACAGCCGGCTCTCACGCTGCGACTGGCGCCCTTGGCGGCGTCAACAACGGCGCCGGGACGAGCGGCGCATCAGGCTCGATGGGCGCCTCGGGTTTGGGCGCAGGCAATCCAGGCGCGACCGGAACCATGGGCAATGCCAATCAGATGAATCGGCTGATCGGAGAGCCGAAAAAAACCCCGTAACGAGCGGCTGCTGCGAGCCAGCCGCGCTTGCCTCCAACTCAAGCAACGCCTCGCACGCCGCGAGGCGTTGTTGCTTGCATGAGGCCAAAGACGCCTGCCGCGAACAGCGTGAAGACTGCGCCAAAAGCCGCAAGCGTCGGCGGATGAAAGGGCGCCATGCCCCAGTGCGGCCAGATGATCTCGTTGGTGTTGAACGGCTCGTCGCTATAGCGGCAGAGGTTGAGCGAGGCGCCGCCCGCGAGCATTTCAACCTCGATTTTGGCGATCAGCGCGTCAATGGCTCTGTGATCGGCGCCGGGCTCATGGGCTAGCTGCAGGAGGAGCGCCCGCCCGGCGGCGAGATAGGCGTGGGCGCATTCGTTGAAGGGACTGTTCTCGTCCGTGATGGCGCCCGGAACGACGCCCCAGAGACAGGCGAAGGACTGAAGGTTCAAATAATCCTCCAACCGCCAGGTCGTCAGGTCGAATCCGACTCTGGCGCCGGCGAGCGCCCGGATCGCGGGCAGATTGTCGCCGATCACGACCATCTGGCCATGCGTGAGGCTAGGTATGGAGACGCCCTGCGGAGCCGGCCCGCTGCGCGTGGAGATCCGATGCGCTTCGCTCGGCGACGCCGCGAGCATGAGGAGCGCCGTAATCAGGACGATCCATACGCCGCTCATACCAGGCCTCCTAAAGGTCCGAGCGCCACGAGATTCCAGCGCCCCTCATGGCCGCTCAGTCTGGCGAGCGCGAGCGGCGCGACATCGATCCGAGCAAAGGCCGAAGACCCGGCGCCAAGCGCGTTCACAATCGCCGCGCGAATGACGACGGCGTGCGTGACGGCCAGCGTCGCGCCCCCGCGCGCCAAACTTAGCGTGAGCCAGGCGCCAACGCGCTCGATCAGAGCCGCGAACGACTCGCCGCCATGCGGCGCGGCCGCAGGATCGCCGAGCCAGGCCGCGAATTCGTCCGGCTCGCGCTCAGCGACATCCTTCGAGGCGAGGCCGCGCCAGCGCCCATAGTCGCAGTCGCTCAGCGCCATTTCGATTTTGGCGTCGGAACCCAGCGCTTGAGCCGTCTCGAGGGCCGCGCGCGCCGGTGAGGTCAGCACCTGAGCATAGGGGCGCAACCGTCCGCGCAAACTGTGGACGGCTTCGGCGGCGGAGGCCTCGAGCGCTTCGTCGTCTGGGAACCGAGCGGCCCGCGTCGCCGCGGACGCGCCGTGCGCGAGCAGGTCGAGACGCGCCGTCATGGGCGCGCCCGCTGCTTAGTAGGCCGTCTGCAGCCGGCCCACCTTGGCCTCAGCGAAATCGCGTTGGACCCAGGCGCCAAAGCCGAGCCCAAGCACCGTCCACATGATCGCCTGGGCGCCGAGCGAAGCCATGCGGAATTGCCATAAGACCACGGCAGGGAAGCCTTCGGGAACCTCGTTCAACGGGGGCATCACAAGGGCGAAGATGACGACCGCGACAAGAAAAACGGCGGCGCCGATCAGCGACGCGTTCCATGCGCCAAGCTGCTCGACGAGGCGATTGCGGACATTCCAGGCCGCGACCATCGAAGCGAATGACAACAGCATCATCCCGAAATAAATCGCGGTGCGCAGACCGATCGTGTCGGGGTTGCCGATCGACGGCGGGTTGGCCGGATATTTGAGGATCGGGACGGCGTAGATCGCAAGAAAGCCGCTGAGCGCGAGCAACGCGGCGGTCACGCGCGGGCTCCAATCTCCCATCCGGCCGTAAAGAATCGCGAAGGCGAGCGCGAACAGGCCGCCGAAGGCGATGCTGTAGACGGTGACGCCGGTGAACAGACCGATGCCGGCCTGGGTTGGCCGGCTGACCAGCTCCGGCTCCTCTTCGTACGGAGGCGGGGTTTCACCTTTGGCTACGGCCGCGTCGTGCTCCGCCTTGGCTTTCGCCTCATCCATCGCTGACTCGAAGGCGATGGCGCGATCGACTGCTGGCTCTCCCACCACCTTCAATAGACCAAACGACAGCAGGGCGGCGACGAAGCCGACGATCATTCCCCGCCACAACAAAGATCCTGTTGTCATTGCGACCATCCTCGACGGCAGGCCCGCGCGCGCGGGCGGCTTGCTCGAGCCAACTCATCTACCCGGACTAGGACTCCGCTGTCGGAGTTCGGGCAGCGAACGCGCTAATGGCAGGGGAAGCCGAGCAGATGGCGGCTGTCGTGCACGAACTCATGCACGTACATGCCCTTGATGATCGAGGTCGCGCCCTGTTCGGCGCCGACGAAATAGAGGCCGAGCAGAAAAATCAGGCCCGCGAATATAACCCAGGGAAGCAATTCGCGAATTGGGATCGCAGCGGGTCGTGCGGCCGCGGGAGCAAATGTCGAAGCACTCATGTCGAACCCCTTGGGGATATCGCGTCCCGTTTGAGACGTGCTTCGTCGCGGGAAGGGCCTGACTCTCGGTCAAGGGACCGATCACAGTGGCGCGACCGTGCCGGATTTGCACTGGCTTCCCCCCGCAACGCGCGTGCCCACCATACGGCCCTTGGCGGCGCTGTCAATCGAGCGCCTGGTCGAGCTCGAGCCTTTTGGCGGCGGCGACCAATTCCCCCTCCCCGCGCACGACGACGAGGAAAACGCGGACGTTGTCCCGATCCATGAGAGACGCTTAGGCCATTTTCGCACAGCCGATGCGCGATCTCTCGAATTGCTGTGCGCAAAATCGTGGCGCATAAAGCGGTCAGAGCACAGACATCCGGGAGCGGAGCATGATCGAATACGGGCACTACATCGGCGGCAGGCAGGTCGCCGGCAAATCGGGTCGGAGCGCGGACGTTTTCCAGCCGATGGACGGCACCGTGCGCGCCCATGTCGCGCTCGCCTCCAAGGCTGAGATGCGCGCCGCGGTCGAGAACGCTTTAGCCGCGCAACCGGCTTGGGCGGCGGTCAACCCGCAGCGCCGCGCCCGCGTGCTGATGAAGTTCATCGAGCTCATCGCCAGGAACAACGACGAACTCGCGGAAACCCTCTCGCGCGAGCACGGCAAGACGATCGCCGACGCCAGAGGCGACATTCAGCGCGGCGTCGAAGTCGTGGAATTCGCGCTCGGCGTTCCGCATCTCATGAAGGGCGAATACAGCGACAACGCAGGTCCCGGCATCGATCTCTATTCGATGCGCCAGCCGCTCGGCGTCGTCGCCGGCATCACGCCGTTCAATTTTCCCGCGATGATCCCGTTGTGGAAGCTCGCGCCGGCAATCGCCTGCGGCAACGCCTTCATCCTGAAGCCTTCCGAGCGTGACCCCGGCGTGCCGATGCGGTTGGGCGAACTGTTCGTCGAGGCGGGCGGGCCTCCCGGTATCCTGAATGTCGTCAACGGCGACAAGGAAGCGGTCGACGCCATCCTTGACGATCCCGACATCCAGGCGATCGGCTTTGTCGGCTCGACCCCGATCGCCGAGTACATTTATTCGCGCGGCACGGCGACTGGAAAGCGCGTGCAATGCTTCGGCGGCGCTAAGAACCATTTGGTGGTGATGCCGGATGCGGATATGGACCAGACGGTCGACGCGCTGATCGGCGCCGGCTACGGCTCGGCGGGCGAGCGCTGCATGGCGATCTCGGTCGCGGTTCCCGTGGGACAGAAGGCGGCGGACGAGCTCATGCGCCGGCTCATTCCGCGGGTCGAATCGCTGAAGATCGGGCCGTCGACCGACGATGGCGCGGACTATGGGCCGCTCGTGACCAAGGCCGCTTTGGAGAAGGTGCGCGGCTATGTCGATATCGGAGTCAAAGAGGGCGCGAAGCTTCTCGTCGATGGCCGCGACTTCAAGATGCAGGGCTACGAAAACGGCTTCTATATGGGCGGCTGTCTGTTCGACAACGTGACCAAGGACATGCGCATCTACAAGGAGGAGATCTTCGGTCCCGTCCTGTCGGTCGTCCGCGCGCACGATTACGGCGAGGCGCTGAGCCTGTGCAACGACCACGAATACGGCAACGGCGTCGCCATCTATACGCGCGACGGCGATGCGGCGCGCGACTTCGCGAGCAAGGTCAAGGTCGGCATGGTCGGGGTCAATTTCCCGATTCCGGTGCCGCTCGCCTACCACACGTTCGGCGGCTGGAAACGCTCCGCGTTTGGCGATTTGAACCAGCATGGGCCGGATTCGATCCGCTTCTACACCCGCACCAAGACAGTGACCGCCCGCTGGCCGTCCGGCATCAAGGACGGGGCGCAATTCTCGATCCCGACGATGAACTGAGAGGGTTGGACGCGGCGGCCCGCGGGCTTATGCTGGCTCTCGCTCCGTGTTCTCCGTGGGCTCGCGAGAAGCCTTAATGTCGACCGCGCTCAAGCTGATGACAGTCGAAGAGTTCTTGCCTTGGGCCGAGGGTAAGGAAGGGCGTTGGGAGCTGTACGACGGCGTTCCGGTGATGATGTCGCCGGAGCGATCCCTTCACGCCGAGACCAAGGCCGAGACATACGTCGCGCTGAGGGAGGCTATCCGGCTAAAAGCGCTGCCCTGTCGAGTCTATCCGGACGGGATGGCAGTCCGGATCGATGCGCGCGCGACATACGAACCAGACGCATCAATTGTCTGCGGCCCCCGAGCTCCCGCAGACGCTATCGAGATCACCGATCCCGTCATCGTGGTCGAAGTGCTGTCTCCCAGCACAGCCGCCATCGATCATGGCCGCAAGCTCAGCGGCTATTTCTCACTTCCCAGCGTGCAGCATTATCTGATTCTCGATCCCGATCGGCGCGTCGCCATCCACCACAAGCGGGGCGGTGGCGACGCAATCGAGACTAGAGTGTTGACAGACGGCAGGGCGCGGCTCGATCCGCCGGGATTTGAAGTCGCGGTCGAGGCGCTGTTCCCGCCGCCCTGATCGGTCCCCCGCGGCGGCGCGCCGGGCTCAGAACCTGAAGAGCGTCAACCCTGGGGTCGGCTCGGTAAGCCTCTCCCGGCCACGCATGCCCTGGAAAGTGCCCTCGATCGGCGTCGGCTGGTTGAACGTGCTGTAGACGTAGCCATTGCCGACCGTGCCGACTGGAGCTTGCGTGCCCAGCGTCAGGTAGGACGGTCGGGCATGCACCGTGATCTGCCTGCCGGTCGGGGTCGGGCGCTTGTTGGCGGCGCGCTTTTTGAGCGCTGTCTGGCGGGGCTTCGCCTTATGGGGCGTCGCCCCCAGAGGTCCCGTGGTCTGGACGGCGCCCTCGTCCTGCGGCCCGGTTTGGGCGTGCGCCGCCGGGCTCGCCGTCGCGAGGCCAGCTGCGAGCGCAGCCGCAGCCAGAAGCCGAATCAAGCGAACCATGACGACTTCCTTCCACTCGACGCAGCCAGGTCCGAAGACATGGGGCGGCGGTAACTGAATGCAATGGAGCGAGCCTCGATGAGGTTTTGGCCCGCCCTGAACGATCGCCGCCGTCAATGCCTTGGCCTTGGTGGAAAATCAATGGCCTCAGGCGGGCCGGTCGCGGCGGCCGGGCATGCCCGCGCCTTGCCGAAAAAGGCGATCTATTGCCAGCGAGATCGACTTGAGCAAATTTCGATGTTGTTCTCGCCGCCGGCCCAGGGGGCGAACGCCCCGGCGCCCCATAGGCGCCCAGACGCGAAAAGCCCGACGTCCACGAAATCCGCCAGCAACATCACCCAGCTCGCGGGCTCTGGGGCGGAAGCCGGGGGGGGCAAATGGCGGGATCGGCTTGCAAAAGGTCGCCATCGACACTCTGCAATTGTTGTGCGTAGTAGGCGGTATAGAAACGCTCGGGACGGTCTCCTGGAGGATGGCGCCACGTCCGATAGTCGGAAGATTTCGGGAGCGAGCGGCTCCGATCAAGAATCCCTCGTGGAAGCGCTGCTCGAGGGCATGGGCGAGGGATTCTTTGCTTTTGATCACAGCTGGCGCTTGACCGCTTCTAACAGTGCTGCGGAGGCAATCCTCGGCGCGCCGAGCGCTGAAGTCGTTGGCAAGCTCCTATCGAACCTTTTGCCCCAAATCAGCGGGACGGAGTTTGAACGGCGTTGTCGCGTTGTCATCGAGAAGGGCACGAGAGAAGAATTCGAGATCCATTCGGCGTTGCGGCCTCATCGCCATCACGAGGTGCGAGCTTTTCCCTTTGGCGCTGACGTCGGCGTGGCGTTTCGGGACATTACCGGACGCGAGAAAGATACGCAGGCCCTCCGTGACAGAGAATTGGAGCTTGCGCGGGTTCAGCGCATAGGTGGCGTCGGCGGGCTGGATGTGGATCTGGCCAACGGTTTTCGCAGTCGACGCTCACCGGAATATCTCCACCTTCACGGCCTTCCCCCAAGCGCCGTCAACGACTCGCACGAGCAGTGGATCGCGCGCGTTCACCCGGAAGACAGAGAGCGAGTTGAGACGTACTTCCTGGCGACGGTTGCTGGCTCCGATAAAGAATACAAGGCTGAATATCGCATCGTTCGACCGCGTGACGGTCAAACACGGTGGATTCGTGTTGTCGCGGAGATTGAGCGCGACGCCCACGGTCGCGCTTTAAAGCTTATTGGCGCGCACCTGGACATCACCGACCAGAAACATGCGGACGCAACCGTGCAGGAAAGCGAGGAGCGGCTAAGGGCGATAACCGACGCTCTTCCGTTCCTCATCTCCTATCTCGATAACGATCAGATCTTTCGGTTCATCAACAAGCCTTACGAGTCGTGGTTCGAACGTCCCTTGAGTGCAATCATCGGGCGCCATGTGAGGGACGTCATGGGCCCTGCGATGTATGAAGCTCGCCGGCCCTTCATCGAACGCGCGCTCGCCGGCGAAAGCTTATCTTACGAGGCCGATTTCCGTCGATCGGAGGGAATAGTTCAAACCGAGATCGTGCATGTTCCGCACCGGGATCAGGCGGGACGCACCTTGGGCCTCTATACGGTCGTTATGGACATAACGGCCCGCAAACTCGCGGAAAAGGTTCTGTCCGAGAGCGAAGAGCGGTTTCGGTCGATCGCGGATAGCGCGCCCGTGCCGATGTGGGTGAGCCGGCTCGACGGCCTTCGGCAGTTCGTCAACCGCGCCTATCACGAGTTTCTGGGCGTTTCGTTTGCGGATGCGCTGACTTTCGATTGGCGTAAAGCTCTTCATCCAGACGATCTCGAGCGAATCCTGCGCGACCAGCGAGCGGGGGAGGGATCCCGGGAGCCTTTCGTTCTCGAGGCCCGTTATCGACGTCACGATGGCCAATGGCGCTGGCTGCGATCGGAATCGCAGCCCCGATGGGGGCCGTCCGGCGAGCACATCGGCTGGATCGGCGTCGCGCACGACATCACCGTCTCGAAGGAGGCCGAGCGAGCCCTGACCGAGCTCAACGAGACCTTGGAAAGGCGAATCGAGGATCGCACCCGGCAGCTGGCGGCTTCGGAGGCGCTCATCCAGGCCTTCTTCAATCATTCCTCGGAATGTCACGCAGTCATCGTCGAGGAGGACCACGGGAATTTTCGCTTCGCCGAGGTCAATCCGGCCACTCTGCGACTGTATAAAAAGACCCGAGACGCCGTGATTGGCTATACGATCCGGGACGTCCTCGGCGCCGCCGGCGCGGCCGAAATCGAAGGCCATCTTGCCGCGTGCCTGCGTGAGGGAGCGCCGCACCGATACGAGCGCATTCAGGGCGACGCGGTCATCGAGGCGATTGTTACGCCGGCGCCTCACGAGCAGGGCGCGCACCGCCGAGTGGTCGTCAGCGCTCACGATGTGACGGAACGTCGCCGTCTCGAGCAGCAACTGCATCAATCTCAGAAGATGGAGGCGGTCGGCCAGCTCACCGGCGGTGTTGCGCATGATTTCAACAATCTACTGACGCTGGTGATTGGGGGCCTCGAAATCATCGGTCGCCAGATAACGCACTTGCCTGATCCCCTCGCTTTGACCCGGGTGGAACGAGGAAGAGATATGGCGATGCAGGGCGCGCAGCGCGCCGCCGCCTTGACAACTCGCCTCCTCGCCTTTTCGCGACAGCAGCCGCTGCAGCCGCAGGTATTGGACGCCAACAAGCTGGTCGCGGACGTTTGCGACCTCTTGCGTCGAGCCATCGGCGAAACCATCGCTGTCGAAACGGCGCTGGGGAACGATGTGTGGCGCATATATGCCGATGCGAACCAGCTCGAAAATGCATTGCTCAATATCGGCTTCAATGCGCGCGACGCGATGCCCGACGGGGGCAAGCTGATCATCGAGACCGCAAACGCCTCGCTGGACAAAGCCTACACATCCTCACTCAGCGACACACTCGAGCCTGGCGAGTTTGTGATGATCGCAATCACAGACACCGGCGTTGGCATGGACATGACGACGCAGGAGCGGGCTTTTGACCCGTTCTTTACGACCAAGGAGGTCGGCAAAGGCACCGGTCTAGGATTGAGCCAAGTCTACGGATTTGCGCGACAATCAGCCGGGCACGTCAGGATCTACAGTGAAATCGGGGAAGGCACGACGGTCAAGATCTATCTGCCTCGCAGTGTGAGCGACACGAGAAATCCAACAGTCGGTCAAGCGAACAAGCTTTCCCGATCGACCGGCGCAGAAACGATTCTCGTTGTCGAAGACGACGATGAATTGAGACAATATGCAACAGACGTTCTCAAGGAGCTTGGCTATCACGTGATGAGCGCGAGCAGCGGCGCGGCCGCACTCGCGACGCTAAACGGAAGTCATCAAATCGATCTTTTGCTCACTGACGTGGTGATGCCTGGCGGCATGGACGGCAGGGAGCTCGCCGACAAGGCCGTCGGCCATCGACCGGGCCTTCGCGTGCTCTACATGACCGGTTACACCCGCAACGCGATCATCCACCAGGGTCGTCTCGATCGCGGAACAAATCTGATCAGCAAGCCCTTTTCATTCGAAGAGCTCGCTGCGAAGGTTCGCCAAGTCCTGGATGTCGCGGGTTGATGCATGTCGAGCGCAGGCGATCGGAACCCTTCGGCGCGATCGGGAAAGCACGCCGGTTCTGAGGACTGGCGCCGCGCGCGGCTTTGGCCGCCACTCAATCCTTTCAGCCCTTTAGGCGCCTTTTTCTGTCACTCCCTGCCGATCATCGCCGTCCCCTGATTTCACGAAAGTGTATATACACGTAAGTCCCGATCGGCGGAGCCGCCTCCGCCGCGGCCAGCGCCGAGTAACCGCACATCAGGACACTCGATCGTCGGACGCCAGAGTTCCGGCACGGGAGCGGGCTTGCGTCCTTCGCCCTGGCCCGCATGGCTTCGCCCGTCGAGGGCCTGATCGCCTCAGCGCAGCGAGAAGCCGCGATCGCGCAGGAAGTCCCTCAACACCTCACGCCCGTCAGCGCCGCCTCATCTTTCACGCGCAACGCCGCTTGTTCGGTCCAGTTGGAGGCGCAGTAGGGCGGCTTGCTTGCGGCCGCCCCTTACGCGGAGGTCAGCAGATGCAAGGACGGTGGCGGCGTTGATCATTCTAAGATTAGTATGATAGGTTCATTCTCGCTCAGCATGACTGAAAAGGGACGGGCGACCAGCCGAATGAACGAAGCCGCTCACATCGGGCTCGCCGACGCGCCGACGATTGTCGACCCCGTGATCCGCCGCTCTGCGATCGAACGTGCGCGAGCGCAAAAGATCGTGCTGCCGACGTTTGCGCAACTCTCTTCGCGCGCGCCGATTCCCCAACATATCTCCGCCCGCCTTCCCGACGTTGACCCCGACGCGCCGCATCCGGACAATCTTTGGCGCATCCACTGGCGCAATGCGCCTGATCGGCGCCACACGGTTCCTGTCCCCGACCATATCGTGCTCCCGAAGGCGCTCACGGGCGTCGACGCTCCGATCGTATTGATGCTCGGATCCCGCTTCCCGATGATCGGCGCGCACAAAGTGCTGCCGGCCTACGCGGGCCTGGTCGTCAGGCTGGTAACGGGCGGCTTCGATCCGGTTCGCCATCATGCGGTCTGGCCGTCGACCGGAAATTACTGCCGCGGCGGCGTTGCGGTCTCCCGCATCCTTGGCTGCGACGGCGTCGCCGTTCTGCCCGAAGGCATGAGCCAGGAGCGCTTCGAATGGCTCGGACGCTGGGTGCGCGACCCGTCCCACATCGTGCGCACAGTCGGGACCGAGAGCAACGTCAAGGAAATCTACGACAAGTGCAAAGAGCTATCCGCATCGGCGGACAACGTCATCTTGAACCAGTTCGCGGCCTTCTCGAACTATATGGCTCATTATGTCTGCACGGGCGAGGCGTGCGGCGCAGTCTTCGAACATCTCTCCTCGAGCCACCAGACCATGAGGCTCGCGGCCTTCGTCTCGGCCACCGGATCCGCGGGAACGATTGCGGCCGGCGATTATCTCAAGGAGCGCCACGGTTCGGCGATCGCCGCCGTCGAAGCTCTCGAATGTCCGACAATGCTGGAGAATGGCTACGGCGCGCACAACATCCAGGGGATCGGCGACAAGCATATCCCGCTCATCCACAATGTGATGAACACCGACGCCGTGATCGCCGTTTCGGATCAGGATACCGATCGTCTCAACCTCGCCTTCAACTCGCCTGAGGGGACGGCGTATCTCGCCTCTCGAAAAGACATCGATCCGTCGCTCGTTGCGGTCTTCGGTGAGATCGGTATCTCGAGCTGGGCCAATATCGTTGCTTCGATCAAGCTCGCGCGGTCCAAGGGCTATGGTCCCGACGACGCGATCGTGACGGTCGCCACGGACAGCGCCCGCCTGTACCGCACCGAAGCCGAGGGCGCGCGACAAAGATTTTTCTCGGGCGGCTTTGGCGCGAAGGACGCCGCCGGCGTCGTTGAGACCTGCCTCACCGGAGCGTCGACCGAGAACGTGCTTCTCCTTGGTCCATCCGAGCGGCGCCGGATTTTCAACCTGGGCTACTACACCTGGGTCGAGCAACAAGGGATATCGATCGAGGATTTCGACCGTCGCAAAGACCAGGATTTCTGGCGCGAGGTCGCCGGCTCGACACGCGAATGGGACCGCCTCATTACAGAGTTCAACGGTGAAGCTGGCGTCAACTGATCCGGCGCGGCAGCCGCTCGAGGAGGACGGAGTGACAGGTTCCGAAGTGCGATCCTACGCGAGGTTGCGCGAAAATCTTGCGAAACGCGATCGCAGCCTGCGCGAGAAAGTCATGTCGTTGCACGACGCAGCGACGCTTGTGCAAGACGGGATGTCGGTCGGCGTCGGCGGCTCGACCATGTCGCGCACGCCAATGGCGATGATCTGGGAGCTGATGCGCCAGCGGCGCAAACATCTCTCCTGCTCGCGCAGCATCGTTTCCACCGACGGTGATCTCTTGTTCGGCTCCGATATGGCCGACGAGGTCGTCACGAGCTGGTTCGCGCAAGGCATTCTCTGGGGTCTCTCCAAGGTCATGCGCCACCACGTCGAGAAAGGCGGCAAGCGCTTCCAGGAATGGAGCCACATGGCGATGGGCATGCGTTTTCGCGCTGGCGGCATGGGCGTGCCATTCCTGCCGATCCGCTCGATGCTGGGCTCCGATGT
>DATDHT010000184.1:0-2904 GCA_036521435.1 Roseiarcus sp. | reverse complement strand
GCGGCGCCGCCCGGATTGACGACGTTGAGCTGCGAAGTGATCTGATAAGACGGGCCGAGCCAGGCCTCGCTCACGAGCGCAATGACCGCGTTGCCATAGTATGTCGCAAAGACTGCAGGGTCGCGCAGGCACAGCTTCTCGAGGGCGTTCCAGACGCGGTCATTGGCGCCGGGCTTCGCGAAATGATCGCCGCCGCCGACGTTGCTCAAGCGCTCTTCCTTGATGATCTCCCAGAAATGATCATTGGCTTGATCGATCGCATCATGGTCGGGGAACGCGTTGCGAATGGCGATGATGCCGGGGCCGTCGGTCAGCGCCTCGACCCATTCCGCCATCAGTTCCTTGCGCGCTTCGGGCGAAGCGGCGGCGCTGCGCGTTTGCAGGCCATCGTAGACAAGCACGTTGGACGCGACGTCGCTGGCGAAAGGATAGTCGGCGCGGTTGACTGAGCGCTCGACGACCGTCTTGAACTCGCCAAGCTCGCAGGAGTCTGCGGTGAGCCATACCCGGTTGGCTCTTAGTCGTTTGGCGTTGTCGTCCTTCATCGGCTGTTCCTCCGCGTCCGGCCCCCGCGTGGCATTCTATGCGCTAGCTCGCCGGGCGCCGCCAGATCGTCATTTCGACATTATGCGCCGGATCGAGGGGCATCGTTTTGGTAAGCCTGAGCCCGTGCTGTTCGAGCACGGTCGCCGCGGTCACGCCGGCGTCGGCGGTGGAGAAGACCGAACGTCCGCCGGGAAGTTTGACCCCGTGCGCGCGCGACAGGTGAAACCCGTCAAACCCGATCATGAGGAAGAGGTCGAACACCACATGTCCGCCGCCCACGGCAACGACCCCGCCCGCCGGCAGAACTCTAGTCGCGACTTCTTCCCACGTCGCGCGTCGCGGGTCCCACCACCAGCCGTCCGGGCGATGCTCAAGGCCCGGCGCCTCGCGTGAAACGACAAGACGCACGTTCCGGTGGACATTGGGCTCGAGCTCGTGGCTGCGACGGGCAAATACCACAAGGTTCGAGACCTCCTGCGCCCGCTGGTAGAGTTCCCAGTCCTTCTCATTGCGCAGCGAAGCCGGCGTCAGCCCGTCCGCGCCGGCGATCTTGTCGTCGTCCGAGACGATCGCGTAGCCGGTGATGTCCAGATTCCCCGACATGATCAAATGGCCTCCGCGCGCGGCGAGGATAGCGAAAGCTCATTGGATTCGCCAGGGCGGACGCCGCGGTCAATCCCCGCCGAGGGCCTGAGCGTCCTTGAGCTGCGCCTCGGTGATCGGGATCATCTTGACGGCCAAAGCGTGGAGCTTCGCATATTCACCCCACAGCATGTAGTCGCCGTAGAGGGTGAGAGCGTTGGAGTGGTTTTCGCCCTGATCGGCGACGTAGGTCTTTTCGAAGTCCGCGCCGGACTTCCCCCGCAATGCCGTGAGGCGCGCCCGACGCTCCTGGTCGAGCTTCGTCGGAACCGTCGCGCCGGATCCGTTGGCCGCGGCTTGGAGCTCTGTCTCTGCGCGCCCATGGTCATCGACCATTCGACGCGCGAAGGTCTTCACCTTCGGCTCGCCGGCGCGCACGAGCGCCAGCCGCGATTCCTCGATCGCGAAGAGATTGCTGTTCGAGGCCCTGGTCACGAAGTCGAGTTCGGCGCTGAAATCCGCTGCCCATGCGGGGGCTACTGACAAGACAAGACCAACGACAATGGCGCGGGTCAGGTTCATGCACTCGTCTCCCGGGACCATAGGTCGCGCCGTGCTTCAGCGCTATGCCGGCTCTCCCCTCACGGTAGGCGTGAACCGCCCTGGATGCAAAGCTCCCGGGTTCCCCTCCTACGCGGCAAGCGCGTCCAGCGACCGCTGCATCGCCGCCATTCCCGCTTCGATCGCCTTCGACAGAAAGGCGCCGGCGTCGTCGGGCAGGAAATCGGCGGTCCACACGACGGAGGTCAAGCCGTCCGCCAGCTCGGAGACCTGGAGCGCGGCATTATAGTGGCGGGCGCGGCCGCCCTCGGCGGTCCACACCAGCCGCCGCGCCTCATCGTCAAGCGTGACGATCGGCTCGCGCACCACCATGCCATTGACGAAGGTCACGATCCGCGCGCCCGGCTCGAGTTTCGTGTCGGTGACGAAGCCCGGGACGAGGCGCGTATGCAGCGCGCCGATGTCGCGGATCGCCGACCAGACGTCGCTTGGCCTGGCGCGGGTTTTGAGTTCGGATCGAATGGTCGCCATTATTTCCCGCCGTAATAGGCTTCGAGCCGATAGCCTTCGGGGTCACGGACGAACGCGGCGTAGTAGTTCGGCCCGTAATCCTTGCGCACGCCCGGCTTGCCGTTGTCGCGTCCGCCACGCGCCATCGCCGCCTTATGGAACGCCTCGACGCTCTCACGGCTCGGCGCGGTGAAGCAGAAGTGGAGTCCGGACTTTGGATCGTCGGGTACGGGGTGTTCCGCTTTGAGGATCCAAAAGCCGGCCGCCTCTTTGCCATATCCGAGCGAACTTTCGTCGGCGCTGAGGCAGGTGATTCCCAATGGCTTTAACGCTGCGTCGTAGAACGCCTTGGCTTTCGCGATGTCGTGAACGCCGATCGATATGTGATCGAACATATGGTTCTCCTAGCGCAATAAGCGGCGACGGGCCGGAGGGCGGTCGTCGTGGTCGAGATGGAACCTATTTACGCTGGCGTTTCGCCGCTTGGGGAAAATTGCTATTTTGGGTCATGCGAGGCGAAGTCCGACCCGTTGGCGCTCGCGCGCCCATGCCGCCCGACGAGGCGCTCCTCAAACGAACGCTGGCGGCTGGCGACGGCTGGAGCGTGCACGAAATCGTCTGCCGCGCCGGCCCGTCCGATCGGCCGTTCGAGGAGCAACACAACGGGTTCAGCGTCGCCGCCGTCATCCAGGGGAGCTTCACCTA
>DATDHT010000183.1:0-5329 GCA_036521435.1 Roseiarcus sp. | reverse complement strand
AATTGCCCGAAGGCGACACGCGCCGCGTCACCAAGCTGACCCTCGTCATCGATGAAAATCCGGTGCCGCTCGCCGCCGCGTTCACGCTCGGCGAGAAGGCCGGCGACACGCGCATCTCGACCCGGGTGCGGGTCAATTCCTACACCAACACCCGCGTGGTCGCGGAACTCGACGACGGCTCGCTCCATATGGCGACGCGCTACATCAAGGCCTCGGGCGGATGCTCTGCGCCGATGGTCAAGAGCATGGACGAAGCGCTGGCGACGCTTGGCCAGATGAAGTTCCGCATCCTGCCGCCCATGCCCGAGGCGCCGAACGAAGCGCTCCTCATGATCCGCCACCCGAACAATTCCGGGCTGCAGATGGATCAGGTGACCCGCCTCTATACGCCGGCGCGCTATATCGCCAAGCTCGCCGTCTATCAGGGACAGGATCTCGTTTTCTCGATGGCCGCCGGCATCTCGATCTCCGAGGACCCGAACTTCCGCTTCACCTTCAAGCCCAATGGCGCCAAGATGTTCCGCGTCGAGGCCGAGGACACGGCGGGCAAGACGTTTGCGGGCGCATGGCCCGCGACCCGCGACGGGGCGTGAGCGAAGCGTAGGGCCAGCTCTTCAACCGGCGCGTGCTTCCAGGTCAAAACACAATCGCTGTTCGCGGCGACCGCTTCGGGCGGAAAATGAGCCTCGCCAAAGCGCCCCGGACTTCCGGTCTCGACGTGAAGCGGACATGGCGTCGGGCCATTCCTCGCGCCCCGCATGCGACGGCGGAGGTCAAATTCGCTTTTCCAGCGTTTGCGCTAATGCAACTGCCCGCTCCTCCGGGATGTGGCCAATAACCAGGTGGCTGCGTCCGCTCTGCGACCACCAGGCGAGCGACAGATCGCCGCGCCGCTCTGATCGGGTCGGGGCGTCTGGCGCGCCATTGGCGATGATGCAAAGCGCGACCGGCGCGCCCGAGGGGTCGACGTAGGCGATCACGCCCAACGGGGAGCCTTGGTAGGTGAGCATGAACGCCGTGGTGAATCGCAGACCTGGGAGCGCCACGTTTTCGGGCGTCAGGTTGGCGCCCAGCCTCGCGCCAAGAGCGCTCAATTCGATCGCCTGTAGCCGGGCGTCGGGCTTCAAAGGCGTAAAGGTCTCATTCGAGTACATGTTCGTATAGTCGGCGACCGCCGAACGCCAATCCTCCCGTCCGCCAAGCAGCCCAAAGGTCGATGCGATCCACGCGGCGGCGCCCGCCACGAGAAGGCCGACGACAACGCCCGCCGCCAGCTCCCGAAGAGCGATTCCGGCGAAGCGCGCTGGCGCTCGGCGCAGGGGCTCATCAGCGGGAAGCGCGGCGCGCAGGCGCGCGAGGGGAGCTTGCGTGAGCAACTCGTCGAGGGAGGCGGCGAGCGGCGCGCCAGTTCGTCGGAACTCTTCGTAACGCTGGCGCAACCGCTCATCCGCCGCCAGACGCGCCAAGAGGGCTGTCCTGCGGCTTTCATCGAGCTCGTTGTCGATCAACGCGACAAGTTCGGCGTCATCCTCGGACATGAATGTGCTTGCCCAACCTCCTATTTCAGTCTCGCCAGCGCCGCCCGTCCGGCCGCCAGTCTGCTCATGATCGTGCCGATCGGCACTCCAAGCGCCCCCGCCGCCTCGGCGTAAGTGTATCCTTCGCCATAGACCAGCAAGACCGTCTCGCGCTGCGCCTCCGGGAGCCGGTCAATAGCTCTTAACACCGCCGCAGCCGTAATATTCATCTCGATTTCACGTTCGCCGTCAGTCGTCAACGCATCCGTGGCGTCGACGAAACCGCCGCCTTCACGAATCCGTTGCGATCGTATCTCGTTAAGCCAGATCGAGCGAAGAATTGCGAACAGCCAGCGGTCGACGCGCGTTCCCGGGACAAATTGATCGGCGCGCTCGATCGCGCGCAAGCACGTGGCCTGCACGAGGTCGTCAGCCGTGTCCCGCGCTCTCGACAAGACCAGCGCATATCGCCAAAGGCGCGCCAGCGAGGGCTCCAGCCCGGCCCGCACCTCCCGTCGGCTTGCTTCGCTCATGGCCCCGCTAGACTTCACCGGCCGCTCTATTAGAGCATGATCGCCGCGCGTGCGAGGTGCGCGACCCGTAAATTTTTTGTTAGTCCGCCTGCCGCCTGTCGAACAGGAACAGTGTGAATAAATGGTCGGCTGGCGTGTTTCCCAGGCTCCGTATCTCAACTGGAAGGAGCTAGCGATGGGCGCTTTTCCTGAATTCGATCGCCAAAAGCCCCACGGTTTCGTTTCGGCGCTATGCTGCCGACTGCTGGTCGCCAGCCTCGCGCTTGCTTCGCCCGCCTACGCGGCCGGCGGAGGGGGCGGCGGAGGAGGGGGCGGCGGAGGAGGAGCCGGCGCGGGCAGCAGCGGAGGAGCCCTCAACCAGGCGGAGCCCCGCGCGGAGGTTCCCTCGGACCTCACGGTTTGCAAACCCGGCCAGGTCTGGGACAGGAAGCGTCGCAAATGCCTCGTTCGGCGCAGCGACGTCCTGCCGGACCCCGAGATGACGGAATACGCCTATGCGCTCGCCAAGGCTGACCGCTACCAGGAAGCGATCGACGTGCTCGATCTCCTGGACAACCCGAATACCCCGCGCGCACTCAACTATCGCGGCTACGCGACCCGCAAGCTCGGACGCACCGACGAGGGGATCGGCTATTACCTCAAGTCGGTCGCGCTCGATCCCAATTACCCGCAGGTGCGTGAATACCTTGGCGAAGCCTATGTGATCGAGGGCAAGTACGATCTCGCCAAAGAGCAATTGTCCACGATCGAGAAGCTTTGCAGCAAGGACTGTGAGTATTACGAGGATCTGGCCGGCGCGCTGACAGAGGCGCACGCGCTTTAGTCCGGGGTTTGAGCGACGCGCGTTGGTGATGGCGAGGCGCGTCGCCTCGACGAAAGGGAGCGACGATGACGCAGGCGCCATACACGCGCGAAGACGCCGCGCGTCCTGCAGGCGGCGGGAATTTTGACGCTGACCTCGATTTCCTCTCGCGTTGGGCAGGCCCGCTCGGGCTCATTGCCCGCGCGATGCTGGCTTACATTTTCATCCTCGAGGGCGTGGGCAAGATCGCGAGCTACGCCAGCGTCGCCGGCTATATGCAAGCCCACGGGGTTGACGGGCGGCTGCTGCCGCTGGTCATTCTGACCGAACTCGGCGGCGGCCTGCTGGTGCTCTTTGGCCTGAAGACGCGCTGGGCGGCGATTGCGCTCTTCGGCTTTTGCTTGCTGACCGCGCTGTTCTTTCACACCACCTCCGATCAGGTCATAGAACTGCAAAAGAACGTCGCCATGGCCGGCGGCTTCCTTACGCTGGCAATCTGGGGCCCCGGCCCTTGGTCGCTGGATGCCTGGCGCGGTCGCGCCGGCTAGGGTCGCCAGACCGCAGCACCATCCCTGGTCAACCCGACCGGGCCGCCGGACCCCGGAGCCTGGTCGAAGCCATAGACACGAACTCGCAAAGCCGAACCTGATGGGATGATTGACCCTCTTGGATCCTTCGACCCATGCCCCACGCCCTCGGCGAATGACCGCTGTTGCGCCCGACGGACCTTCGCGTCGGGACACTGGAGGTCCGCTTTGGGGTCGTGAGCGGTCGATTGGGGCCCAGGGCCGAAGGTGGCGGTCAAACGCCTGGGGTCGCCTGCGACCGAGGTCATTATAGAATTGGTCGGCTTTTTATTGCATTAAATAGAACTTGGCGCTATGGTGCTCGGCAGTGAGGACGTCGGCCGAGAACGGTCGGCGCGCAGCGTGGAGCTAGGGAGCGAGGAGGGGTTTGACGCGTTTCGACCACAACCCTCGACGCGAGCTAACGCGGAGGGGATTTTTTTATTTTTTTCCTCTGTAACCCTTTGAAAAGACTCGATTCGCAAAAGTAAAAGAAAGCAAATGAAAGCAATTTTGCTTTCTTTTATTTTCATTTGCTTGCATTTATTTGGGCGGATTTCGCGTATTGGTTGAATTTCTGGCCTCTCGTGGCCAGTTCGCCGATCGGCGCGAACCTACTCCGCCGCCTTGCCGACCATCTTGCCCCTCGCCGCGACGTAAAGCCCGCTGCCGATGATGATGGCGTTGCCGATGACGATCGGCAGCGTCGGAATGTCGTCCCAGATCAGCCAGCCCAGGATCGCGGCCCACAGCAGACCCGTATATTGCAGCGGAGCAAGCACCGCGACGCGAGCGAACCCAAGCGCCCGAACGACGCAGATGATGCAGATCATCGCCACTACGCCAACAAGGAACATGAGGCCGAGGTCGAAGAGACTGGGCGTCGTCCACGACCAGGGAATGGTCGCCGCGCCGATCAGGCCGGAGCCAACGAACTGCCACAAGACGAGCGGCGCCCAGTGGATGCCCCGGAGGTCGCGCGTGATCGTCTGGCTGAGCGCGTAGGCGATCGCGCCGCTGAGCGCGATCGGCGCGCCCCAGGAGAGCATCTGCGGCGAAGGCCTCAGCGCAATGAGGACGCCAGCAAAGCCGACCAGGACGGCGACCCAGCGAAAGCGCTCGACCTTTTCGCCGAGCAGCGGCGCCGACAGCGCAGTGATGATGAGCGGCGTCGCCATATAGAAGGTCATGACGTCGGCCAGAGGCATGGTGCGCGTCGCGTAGTAGAAGGCGAAAGTGTCCGCCGCTGCGCACAGGACACGCAGAACCTGAAGCCCGGGTCGCCGGAAATCGATCAGCTTGACGCGGAGCGAAAGCAGCATTGGCGCCAGCACGACCGCCGCGCCGATCGTCCGCAACAACATCAACTGGCCGACGCCATAGTCCGCGACAAGCCATTTGCCGAGCGCGTCGTTGACCGCGAACATCGCGACGCCGGCGAGATAAAGGACGACACCGAGGCCCGCGGTTCCAGAGCGAGGGATCGGCATGGAATCCTGGAAGTCTGACGGTCGCCGGTGCGCCCCGGCAGCCCATCGCGCGCAGGCGGGAGACCAAGAAAAACCCTTGAGCCCTAAGGCCCTGGTGGCTAACTAGCAGCGGGGCTCGCTTGCGCGAACCCGCAGCGAGCCGTCAGCGCGAATAGAACTCGATCACCAGGTTCGGCTCCATGTGCGTCGGATAGGGCACCTCGGAGAGCCCGGGAATGCGCGAGAGCTTGGCGGTCCCCTTGGCGTGATCGACTTCGACATAGTCGGGCACGTCACGCTCGGCCAGCGCGTTGGCCTCGAGCACCAGGTTCATTTGACGCGAGGATTCCTTGATCTCGATCAGGTCGCCGACCTTGACCTGAAAGGAGGGAATGTTCACGCGGCGACCGTTGACCCTGATGTGGCCGTGGTTGACGAACTG
>DATDHT010000182.1:0-10732 GCA_036521435.1 Roseiarcus sp. | reverse complement strand
TTCGAATCGCCCCCTTGCGTCGGCCGTTGCCCGCCTCCCGATGAGCCGCCGTCAGCGGAAGACGCGTTTCCATTCGCATTCCCATCGATGTTGGCGCCTGTCTGCTTGAAGACGAGCGAGTCGAGCGGCTGGCCGATCGCCGCCATGCGATCGGCGATCGCGTCGCGCGCGCCTTCGATTGTGCCGAGGGTGTGAGAGCTCGCGGCGCGGATGACGACGGAGAGCTTGTCGCCAACGAGTCGCATCGTCATCGAGACATCCTCGAGGCCGCCGGGCGAAAGATCGACATCGATCTCGCGGATCGGCGGAGTCGAGGGCGCGGAGCCAGGGCCGAGCGCGCTCGCGCGGGGCGCGACGTCTGCGGGTCGGGCGCTGGAGGTCGAGCCGTCGAATTGGAACGCCGCCCCTGCGGCGAAAGGCGCCGACGGCGGCGCGCCGAACAGGTCTGTTTGCGCTGCTGGCGGCGCGGCGGAGGTAACCGGATCTGGAGGCCGACCGCCGGCCGCCTTGCCGCTTGATTCCGCTGGCGCGTGGACTGCCGCGGAGGTCGCGACCCGGGCGGCAGGCGGAGGCGCGGAGACCTCGGCCTTTTGTCCGCTGTGCGCGGCTTCGTGCGCGGCCGCCCGCGTGGCGCCCCCGCGATGTGTTGGAGGCGCGCCCGAGCGAGCGGCGACCGCCGTCGGGGACGCGGCGGTTGCGATCGGCGGAACGGCGTCGGCCGAGGCTTTCGCCAGAGGCTCGGCCGGCGAAAAGCCGACGGTCAGGGCGCGTTCGCCGTTGAGAGCGGATCGGGCCGCAAGGTCGGCGGCGGAAGCGGCGCCCGGCGCGAATGGCGTGTTGATCGCGAGCGTCCGGCTCGCAATCATTCCGGCGGAAGTGGCGGCGCCGAAGTGGAACGCGCGTTCGCCGACCAGTCGCCCGACGGTCGCCGCTTTGCCGCCGGCGACAAGGGAGGCGCCGCTGCTCTCGGATTTCGGGCCTTTCATCGCAGGCGAGGCGAGCGAAGGCGAACTGTCCGCGGCTTGCCGGCGTTCGTTCATCGTCGAGGCGGCCCGCAAGGCGAATGGCAAAGCCGACAAGAGCGCGCTGTCGTTGAGCAGCGAATGACGACCCGTCTGTCCACCCGAGGGCTCGTCCCGCGCCGTGTCGTTCGAGGGAACCGGCTGTTCCTCGCCCGCTGCTGGGGGGTCCGCTTTCGCCGCCGCGCCGGGAAGCGAATCGAGCACGGCCGCGAAGGCGAACGGGTCGGCTGGAGGTCGCGGAGCTAGGCGAGCCACGGCCGGCGCGATTGGGCCGGACGCAGGCGCGGCGGCGGGCGCGGTCATGGCGTAACTCCAATTTGTGTCGGCGGCGCGAGGCTCGACGTGCGTTGAAGCGCATCCTGCGCCTGCGCGATCGTCAGTTCGGGCCCGCTGGGCTTACTCTTGTCGGCGTCGGGCAGAGCGGCGGCGTTTTCCGTATTGAAGACGCTCTGGTCGGGAATGACACGGAGCTCCGCCGCAACCCTTCGAGCCGCAGCCAGCAGGCTCAAGTCAGCCCGGTCGAGTTTTGCCGCCGTGAGAGCCCGCAGATCGGCAAGCGCCGCATCGTAAGCGTCGGAGAATAGTCGACTGGCCGCCAGATAGAGGCGGGCGCGCATCGCCTCCGGGCTGTCGGCCTTCGAGCTTTCGAGCGCCTCTGTCGCCGCCGACGCGGCGGCGGCGAAGCGCCCGCTCACCAACCCGGACTTGGCAAAGTTGAGCAGGAACGCCCGCCGGTCGTCGGGGGGCAACGCCGCCAGGGCGCTCGACAGCAGCTTGTAATCGGCCGGATCGTCGGCGAGGCCAAGCCGCGCCACCGCGGCCGCCAGATCGCGCAGGAAATCCGCGGCATAGAGCGAGGCGCCAAAGCGGGTCACGTACTGCCGGGTCAGAACCGCCAGGCGGCTCATGTCCTTGGCCTCCGCCAGGAGAGCGATCTCGCGCCGCAGCGCCGCCTCCTCGACCAATCCACCCGGCGAAAGCAGGCGCGCCCAATCGAGAAGATCGACCGCCGCCTTCGCGTCCTGCTTGGTCTCGAGGACGGAGCGAGCGAACGCGACCTCGCCCGCGAGCCGCGCGTCGAGCGCGGTCAAATCCGTTTCCTTCAGAAGAGCGAGCGCGTCGGCCTCGTGATTGGTGACGTAGGCCAGCGCGCCACGCGCGAGTGACCGCTCGGATTCGAAAACCGCGTCGCCTTTGAGCAGCGGGCCGACATCGGCGAGAGATCCGCCGCTCAGAATGTAGATAACGAGCGAATCGGCTTCGCGCTTGGTCTTCCAGGTCTCAGGGCTTGCGGTCGCGATTGCCGCGCCAATCGTCTTCAACTGATTGAGTTGAGCCGGGTACGCCCCCTTGTCGCCTTGCGCGATCTTGAGCTGAATCCGTCGCAGGTCGTCGACGAGGTCGGAGATCTTCGGCGCATCGGCAAACGCGGCGGCAGGCGTCAGCAAAGCGAACGCGGCCAAAGCCAGTATGCGCCAATGACAGGTCATGGCTTGGCGTCGCGCACGAGAATCTCAATGCGTCGGTTTTCCGCTGCGAGGGGATGAGACGGGTCCTTGAGACTATGGTTGGCGTAGCCTTCGACGCGCTCAAACCGCTTTTCCGGCAGGCCGCCGCGAATCAGCATGTAATAGGCCATTTGCGCGCGCGCCGAGGAGAGCCGCCAATTGTCGTAAGTGGCGGACCGATACGGACGGCCGTCAGTGTGCCCGCGCATGACGATGGCGCCCGGCAGGCTTTGCAGGCTCGCGGCGATGGCCTCCATCATATGCAGGACGCGGGGTTGCGGCTCGGCGGAGCCGATGGGGAACATGGAGAAATTCTGCCGGTCGGTAAGGCTGATGAGGATTCCGTCTTCGGTCGCTTGGACATCGAGTTGCGGTCCCTGCATCGACTTGGACTCTCCGGCGAGACGCCTCTTCAAGTCGGCGAGCAAGTCGGACGCTGCTGTCTGGCGCGCTGCAACGGGGTCCGGAGCCGGCGGATTCGCCGTTGACGGAGCAGGCGATCCCGCGCCTGGAGCCTCCACCGCACCTTGAGTCTGAGCGGGGCCCGGCGGCGGCGCCGCTGGGGCGATCGAACTCGGCGTGGAAGCCGGTTCGTCGCTGGGAGCGGCGGCTGCAGGCGGCGCGCCGGGATTTTCGGCGACAACGTTGACCGCCTGATCGCTGCCGAGCGGACGGAACGGATCGCGCAAGGCCTCGTCGGCGCTGGGACCCACCTCGCCGTAGCCCTTTAACATCGCCGAAGAATCAATACGGGGGCCGGGCGGCGGCGCGCCAGCAATCTTGTCGAGACTCGCGCGAGGATCGCTGAACAATTCCTGCTCCGACATTGTGGGATAGGGTTTCGCTGGATCAGGCGGCGGCAAGGGCGAGGGTGTCGGCGGCCGCGCTTGCTCGCTTTGCTTTGAGGAACTCGCAGGGTTTTCGTTTCCCTTTTCCGCGGGACCTTCGCCGTGCTCGGACGACGGCTGCCCCGCATTGGGGGCGCCATTGCCATCTTCCGCCGCATAGACGGCGCCTTTTTCCGGCGCGCCATGAATGCCCTTCTGCGCTTTCGCCGGCTCCTCCACCTTCACCGGGTTGAAGTATCGCGCGATCAGCGTCTTGGTGTTCTTGTCCGTGGCGCTGATGATCCACAGCACCAGAAAAAAGGCCATCATTGCCGTCATGAAATCGGCGAAGGCGATCTTCCACGCGCCGCCGTGATGCTCCTCCTCGTGCGCGCTATGGCGCTTGACGATTATAATTTCCGGATGGGCCTCGGTCATCGCCTCCGCTCAGGCCTCGAAGGAGGACAGCAACTCGGCCCACGGGCGAAGCTCGGCGACAATCCGCGTGGCGTTGGCCTCGACGACGGTTTCCACCCCGTCATCCTCGACATATTCGACCTCGATCGGCAGATCGACGATTCGCTGGCGCAGGAGCGCAAGCACGCGCTCGGGTCCGCGAATCTTGATCAACCCAGGCGAATTGCTCGCGCAGATCCGGGCAACCGCCTTGGCCAACTCGTCGACGGCGCGCTTGACCACCTGCTGCGAGAGAAATGGCGCGAGGATGCGGGTGACAGCGCCCCCGATATTGTCCTCTATTCCTTTGATCCCGGACCGGATCGCGCCCTCAAGCTCCGCGAATTCGTTAAGACGAAACTCCTTCTGCTGCGCTTCCACGAGCTCTTGCGCAGCGGCGAGCTCAGCCGCGTGACGGTCCGAAGCCTCGAGCCGCCCCTCGGCGAGGCCTTCCTCGCGGCCGCGGGCATAAGCGTCGGCGAGCATCGCCGACATATCCTCGGGCTTCGCCGGCTCTCCCGTCGAAGCCGAATCCCGCGCCCCAGACTCGAGCAAAACCGGCTTTGGCGCCCATGGCGTACGTCGGGGAGCTTCTTCCCCTTGCGCGTCGCCGCCTTTATTCGTGATGCGATCGAAGACTGCCTTGGCGCCGGATCCCGCGGTCTGTGGGCTCGGCAGGCTTCGGGGGCGAAATGGCGAGCCCTCTGGCCGCGGCGACGCCTTTTCTCCAGCCTGGCTCCCGAGGCGATCAAGATAATCGGCGATCGATAGCGGTTTCATCCGTTCGCTCCTTGGCGAATCCATTGTTTGAGGACCGTAGCGGCGTGGTTCTCATCGAGTTCGATCATCTTCATGAGCTTGCGCTCGGAACCATTGTCGCGTCGGGCGAGCAACGCCTCCATGAACTCGTCTCGATTCGACTCCGTCTCGATGAGAATGCTTTCGCCGGGCTGACCGGCGCCGTCCGGCGCCGCGAGCGCGGGCGTCTGTCCAGCGGACCCGCCGCGCGCGTCCGTCAATGCGACTGCATTCGGGGGAGCGAACGCCATCCTGAGGCCGGGCCGAACCCCGAACCAGAGCAGCATCGCGGCGACCGCCACGATGGCGCCGGCGTTGAGGATCGATCCTGTTTGGCGGGCGACGATCTCGACCAGCGAAGGACCCGGCGCGGGCTCAAGGTCGCGGCTCGAATCGACAAAATCGACAACCGAGATCTTGACCGCGTCGCCCCGCTGCCGGTTGAGCCCAGCGGCTGAGCTGACGAGTTGTTCGATCTCGTGGACTTGCGCGTCGAGAGCCTCGGCCGACGGTTTGCCCCCAAGCGATGCGGTGAGCGCAGCGCGGTTGATCAGCACGGCCACCGAGAGATTCTGGACCACGAAGCCGGCACTGGTCGTCTGAATCGACTTCGACGAGACCTCGTAGTTTGTCAGTTCCTCGCGCTTCTGCGTTTGATCGTTCGACTGCTTCGATTCGCCACTTGTTGCTTTCGGCTTCGGAAGATTGGCCTCGACGCCGGTGGGTTGCTCTCCAGCCGCGTTTTGCGCGCTCTGCTGTTCCTTAGTGACGCGCACCGACCGTTCAACGCGCTGATCGGGATTATAAATTGTCTCGTTCGTTTGCGTCTTGTCGGCGTTGAGCCTGGCGGCGACCGAGATCTGAAAGTTTTGAGCGCTGAGGTAGGGGGTCAGCGTGCGGCTGACGCTCTCTCGAATTTGCTGCGACACCTCCTTTTCGAGCCCAAGCAGATTGTCCGGCGACTTCTCGATCGAATCGGCGCCGTAGGCCAGCAGGGCGCCGTCGACATTGAGCACGGTCACGTCCTCGAGTTTCATTCCGGGGACCGCCGAGGCGACGAGGTGGCGGATCGCCTGCCCGGTGGCGCGATCGTCGCCGCCGTCGGTGCGGATGACCACCGAGGACGAGGAGGGCTGACGCTCGCGGCGGAAGGAGCCTTCATCGGCGAGGACGATATGCACCCGCGCGGCCTTAACGGTCCGCATCATCTGGATCGTGCGGGCGAGTTCGCCTTCGAGCGCTCTCAAGCGCGTGACGTCCTGCATGAACGACGTCAGGCCGAGCGAGCCGAGCTTATCGTATAGTTCGTTCCCGACTGCGCCGCTGCGGGGCAGACCCTTTTCCGCCAGGATCATCCGCGCGGCGGCGGCCTGTCCGGCCGGGGTCAGAACGACTGTGCTCTCGGCATTGACGTCGAAAGGCACGCCTGCCTCGCGCAATGCGGCGCCGATGGCGGAGATATCGTCGCGATCGAGCCCGGAATAGAGCGTCTCCATCGTCGGGCGGCTCAAATAGTAGCCGGCGAGACCCGTTGTCGCAAACACGGCGAAGCCGATCAACGCCAACGCGGACAGGCGCCGGACGCCGAGCCCCTTGAGGTTCGCCCACAGCCGCTCGATTTGCGCCAACAGGTTCGTCGCCACATCCGGGCCTGAGTGAGAATTCGTGAGCGGCATCGTGGGGAGCGGAGCTTGCGCCGGCATTGCGCAGGCGGCTTCAAGCGTGGCCTCCGTTGGCGCAACAAGCAAAATTTTTGCGCCCGTTAACTGGCCATTAGCGGGCGGGCGTTAGTTTTCGCTGGCCAGGGCGAGGACGGGCGCGATGAGCGCGCGTCGCTCCGGCTTCACACGACGGTTAGGCTCCTGACGCGAGCCTTAGGCATGCGGCCGGTCCGTCGTCTCGGTGCGAGTCCGAAATGTCGCCCTATCAGCGTGAACATTTTCGACAGGAGCACAGCCATGAGTTCACTCTTAAACAATCCCGCCGCCCTTAGCGCGCTGCAGTCGCTGACAATGACGCAGCAGTCGCTTGCGACGGTGCAGAATCAAGTCTCGACCGGCCTCAAGGTCGCGACCGCCGCCGACAATTCGTCTTATTGGTCGATCGCCGCCCAGCTCACCGCCGACAGCGGGGTCGTGTCGGCCTCCAATGATGCGCTGTCGCAGGGGCAGTCACTTCTTGCGACCGCAAGCTCAGCGATCAATTCGGTCATCACGACCATCAATTCGATTCAGACCGCGCTGACCCAGGCGACCGAGCCGGGTGCCAATATTGGCACTATCAACACCTCGCTCGCCGCCCTTGGCAAGCAGCTGACCGATGCGGTGAACGCCGCTTCGTTCAATGGCTTGAACGTTTTGAACGGCAGCGTGGCGGCGCTCAACTTCGTCTCCGGCTTCAACGCCAGCGCAACGGGCGGGAGCATCAACACCATCTCCTTCACCACTCAAGCGCTTTATGGCTCGGCCACCGGCAATACGTCGACGTCTTCGACGAGCCAGTCAAGCGTCTCAGACGCCGCCACAATGAGCCAGTTGCAGACCCAGTTTGCGGCCGACACGGCTGATACCACCGCAGTCAGCTACAGCGCTCCCACGGCGACGTACGGCAACAACGCGGTGTTCGAGGACACGGCTAACCAGGCCCTGACGGTCCAGTCGATGGGGCTCGATGGGACTGTGACGACTTCGACCTACACCGCTCTCGACGCCAACGGCAATTCGATCGCGCAGGGCGGCAGCCCCACTTTTGCGGGGGCGTCGTCGTATGGGGTGACTACGACGGTTACGACTGCGAACTCGCAAAACCTGCTCGTGCAAAGCGGAAAGGACCTGACCCAGCTCATTGTTACGGGCGCGACGGATGCGGAAACGTCTCTGAGCGCCGCCGACCAGGCTTTGGCCCAGGTCACCAACTACGCCGCGCTGATCGGCGCGACGCAGAATCGTATGACGACCGCGGCCACGTTCAACACCGCCTTGATGACCAACTATTCCGATGGCATTTCGGGCATGGTCGACGCCAATATGAACACGGCGTCGACCCAGTTGCAGGCGCTTCAGACGCAGGAGCAGCTTGGCATCCAGTCACTATCCATCGCCAACCAGAACGCGCAGCTGATCCTGAAACTGTTCCAGTAACAATGGCGCGCCGGGCGGCGGATTCGTCTAGCCGCCTCGGCGTCGTTGCTCAGGAGCAAGAGTTCCCCGCGCGCCGCTTGCCCGCCCCGGCAAGGCTGCTCCCCCTCCCACGCTGGCGCGCGGGGGACCGAATGCTGAACGGGAAGGCCAGCCTGCGGCGGACGCGGAAGAGACTAGGGAACCGATGGCCAAGCCTGAGGCGCTCGCCCTGTCTCTCGCGCCATTTCCGAGTCCGGATTAAGCGATATCAGTCTTTTGCGGCGCCATTTTCGGGTCAGCCTCGCGCCGCGTTCGAGTCGGAACGTTGGTCCGCGGTCCTCGACCATACAATACTGACGTACGTATTATTTCACTATACCGAAGCCCTAAACGGCGCCCGTATCGTCGAAGGCCTCGAGATGTTCCGCAAAAAGGCTGTGCCGGGGGAAGGGGGATACGCGACATCGTGGCCGGGCGGCGGCGGCGCTCACGGGCCTCCTCCTCGCCGCGAGCGCAGCAGTCCGGGGCGACATGGAGACCGACTCTCGAATGGCTTTGCGACCTTAGCCGATTGCAAGACGGGCGCTCTCGCAAGCGCCCTATCTTGTCTCTCGACAGATGGTTCAGCGCGATCGGGTCAAGCGATCTATTTCTCGATGCAATAGCCGAGGAACCGCTTGGAATCGATTGGGTCGAAACCCAGCCGGTGCTTGAGTTTCTTGCGCAACTTGCTGATGTGGCTCTCGATGACGTTCTCGTCCACGTCCTCGTCGAAGAGCCCGTAGACGGCATTGAAGATTTGCGTCTTGCTGACCCGCCGGCCGCGACAGCGCAGTAGAAATTCGAGGATCCGTCGCTCCCGGCGCGGCAGAGGGAAAGGCTCGCCATTCGCCTCGGGCTCACGCCCGTCAAAGTAGACGCGCAGTTCACCGATCGTCACGTTGCCGTTTTCGCCGAACACGCGCCGGTTGATCGCCCCGACCCGGGCGACGATCTCGCGCACATGCACCGGCTTGCGCAGGACGTCGTCCGCCCCGGCCGCGAATAGGCCCAGCGTGTCGTCGAGCGAGTGACGCTCGTTGAGGCAGAGCAGCGGCGCGCTCGATCGCTCACGGATCAATCTCGAGAGCGCTTCGCGCTCGTTGCAATCCCCGATCACAAACGCCTCGACCGCATTCATGTCCGAATCGCTGATCTTGCCGATCCATTCGCGAAATTCGGACGCCTCGATTCCCGCCGACGAAACGCCTTCGCGATCAAAACCATTGGCGTAGCCTCCGGCGACCATGTTCCGATCGTCGACAATAATATACATACCCGTGCTCCAGCCTACTGAATTGACAAGGGACGCCTTCCGTTACGAGAACGCTGGCACTTAGAACAGACGAAGAAAATGCAGTGATTAACCATTTTGATTTTTATTAAATATTGCGCAACAAAGACTTTGTTATTAACTGTGACAGATTATTACTGACTTACGCATTTTTTTTCAGCTGACCATTGCTTGACAAAAGCCTCTCATTGCCGGAAAACTACGCCGGCGTTGGTTAACAAAGTATG
Source organism: Roseiarcus sp. (assembly GCA_036521435.1). Taxonomy (GTDB): domain Bacteria; phylum Pseudomonadota; class Alphaproteobacteria; order Rhizobiales; family Beijerinckiaceae; genus Roseiarcus. Next base: position 1,442 of record DATDHT010000182.1, on the reverse strand, counting down.
GATAAAATCAATATTGTTATGTCGTACGTAAATGATGAATGAGACCTTAAATCGCGCCTTCCCCGGGGTCGGGAAGCAGGGGGACGCGCGTGGGCCGATGTTGCTCGGGGTCGAGCGCGGGGATTGGCGGGCCCGACCCGAGGCAGCGCTTAAGCTCGGCCGCAAACTCGCTGGGCGCGGCGAAGTCGCCTATTGGGTCGCTTTACCGGAAGGGCGCCCGCCTGAGAGCCGGCGCGCCAATCATCGCGCACACGTTCGGGAGCGGACCCAGTTGCGCTCGGCAAAACTGCTCGATGGCGCTTATCGCTTTGTTTGCGAGGGTCGGATCTGTGACCGGTCTCGAAATGGCCTGCGCCTTGCGCTCGCGCAGGACGTTCCGCTTCCGCCCCAATTGGCGGTGCACATCGACGAAACATCCGAAGTGCGCGAGGCCAAGGTTATCTGGCGACACGGGGCGACAGTCGGAATTCGGCTACACTCGGCCGCGCCGCCGGACGCGCTGACCGCGAGCCAAAGGCATGCGCTGCGAGAACGCTATTACGCGATTCCGGACTGAGCCTCTTCACGCATAACTCTTCTCCTCGACCAGGGCCGACCGCGCGAGCGAGTTGATAGCGCGCTTGATCGCCGCGCGCGTATCGTTTTCGCGATACACGGATCGAGCGAGAGCGACAAAGTGTTCTCCGAACTCTCCTTCGTGTTCGCACTTGCGGAGCGCGTCCTCGATTGTCCACAGGCGCCCGTTCACGAGAGCGAGCTGATCGGTCATGAGATCGATCGAAGGCACGGAGGGGCCATCTTCTCGCGCCGAGCGCTCGAGCAAGTTCAGCTCGCGACGCACATTGGCGAGTTTTTCAGCTTCGTCGATTCGTTCGGCCTTGATACGGAGGATCGTGATCTTGTCGATCAGTTCGCCAAGCGAGCATGGTGTCGACACAGTGCGCGGCGCGACGCGGCGCTCGGCGAGCTGGGCCAGTTCGCTCGCCATGGCTTCGAACACGTCGCTCCAAACGCTGCGATGCCTCTGACGAAAGAGGCGCATGGTTGGATACCAGGGCGAATCGGCCCGTTCGGTCAGCCAACGCCATTCTGCGTCGCTCTTGAGCGCGACCCAGACCGGAACACCCAGAGCCCCGGCGAGATGCGCGACCGAGGTGTCACAGGTCACGACCAGATCGAGGCAGGTCATCGCCGCGGCCGTATCGACGAATGCGTCGGCGCCGGCGTCGAAGTCGGCTCCCAGCGTCTCGACCTGGAACGAGGGCCGCAGATTGACCAGCTGCTCCTCGCCTGCCCCTTTCTGCAGCGAGATGAGTCTCACACCCGCGACCGTGGCAAATGGCGCCAGCGCCGTGAGCGGCATGGAGCGGCCCCGATCGGCTTCCGGGTTCGGGTTGCCTTGCCAGACGATGCCGACCTTGAAGCCTTCCGCGCCAATGCGC
>DATDHT010000181.1:0-12763 GCA_036521435.1 Roseiarcus sp. | reverse complement strand
GGATGGTCCCGCTTTGCCCGTGCGATTCCATGCGGCTCGCGAGATTCACCGTTGCGCCCCAGAGGTCGTAGATGAACTTCTTGCGGCCGATCACGCCCGCGACCACGGGCCCGGAATTGACGCCGATGCGGAACGCAAGCGTCTCGCCGCCGAACGTCCGGCTCTTGACCGCGTCACGCATGTCGAGAGCGAGCTGCACCAGAGCGAGCGCATGATCGGCCCGCTCGCGCGGCACGCCCGATGCGACCATGTAGCAATCGCCGATCGTCTTGATCTTTTCGAGGCCGTGCTTGTCGACGAGATCGTCGAAACCGGAGAAAACCTCGTTGAGGAGATTGACCAGGCGAAGCGGAATCATTTCCGCGGCCATCGGGGTGAAGCCGACGACATCGGCGAACAGGACGCTCGCCGATTCGTAATGCGCGGCGATCGCGCCCTGGTCGGTCTTGAGCGCGTCAGAGATTTCCTTCGGCAGGATATTGAGGAGCAACGTCTCGGAACGTTCCTGAAAGAAGTTTCGCTGGGCGACGAAATAGTAGAGCAGCGCGAAGACGACGCCGATCACGGCGCCGAGGTTCAAGACGAAGAACCAGGTGACGAACGCCTCCGGCAGCGCGGGGGCTTTCAGCGATGGCTCGAGAATCGCACTCACGATCAGGAGCAGGACGAAGCCCACGATCCACAATACGGTCTGGCGCAAATCCTCGACCAGAAGCGAGACCAGCGGACAGAGCGCCGCCCAGATGATCACTGCGCTCGAATTCCTGAAGCCGCCAAGGCTCATTGTGACCAGCCAGGGCAGAACAAGGGTCATAAGAAGCTGTGTGAAGCGATAGAGGCGAAGGTTGCGGGTCCAGGCGAACAGGGCCGTATTGATCGGCGTGGCGATCGAATAGATCGCTGGCGCGGCGCCGGCGAGCGGAGCCCCGGCGGCGAGATAGACCACCGACCACAGGATCGTCAGTGGCAAGACGCCGACGGCCATCAGGACCATCACCAGCCGCTGCAGCGCCGCCTCGCCGCTTTCGTTAGGGTCCGCGCCGACCCGTCCGGCCAAGGCGACCAGCTTCGCCGACGCGGCGCTCGCTGAGCTCAACCGACGAATGTCCGGAGCCTCGTCTCTCCCCATGGCTTCTCCTCGAGCCGCGGCGCGTTGGTGCGGCGCCACGACATGCTGCGCTCGCCCATAACACAAAGGACGGGGAAGGCGACGGGCGTTTCGCTTGGGAGAATGTTGTTACCGGCTTGCATAGCCCGCCGCCACGAGGGCGAGCGCGACCATAAGCAGCGCAAGGCCCGCTGCCGGCCACTGGCGCAACTCCCGGTCGGCCCGCTCGGTCGTGGGACCGAGCGAGAGTGAGGCGCGGAAGGCGGCCTCTTCGGCGACGACGATGTCGCCGGCGGGAATGCGCGGAAGCCGATCGCGCACGACCCACAGACCAGCCGCCGACATCGCGCCGATCAGCATCGGCCAGATTGCGTCCCAGAGCTTCGCGGGTTCGAGCACCTCGGCAGCGCTGCCGATCGCGTGGAACATGAGCCCGGGGATGAGCAATGCGGCGACGGCCAGCGCCGCCCATGACCACAAGCGCCCGCGCGACGCCCCCGCCCGCGCGGCGGCGGGCGAGCGCGCGAGCCGCATGACGAACACCAGCATGAGCGCCGTCGTGGCCGCCGCCGACAGCTGCGCCGCGATGCCCGCAGCGCCGGCGCCGAAAAGGTCCTTGACCGCGAGCTTGGCCAGCGCGCCTCCGGTCAGAGGCAAGCCGGCGAGGCTGAGGCCGAGCAACCCCGCCAGGATCAGCGGCAGCAACCGGGCCCGGCCGTCGAGCGTTGCGACCGCGCCTACAGTTAGGAACAGGGCGGCCTTCACCAGCACATGGTTCGCCGCGTAGAACGCGACATTCGTCGCCGCGCCCTGGTCAGCGCTTGCGAGCGCGATACCGAGCGCCGCGGCGATCACCCCCATTTGGCTCACGCTCGAATAAGCGAGCATTGTCTTCGGATCGCGCTGGGTCACGCCGATCGCAACGCCGTAAAAGGCCGAGATGAAGCCGGCCCACACCAGCGCCTCGCCCCAGCCCGGGAATGCCGCGCTTAAGGGGAGAAAACGGATGAGGCCGATGACTCCGGCCTTGACGCCCGCGCCGCTCAACACCGCCGCCGCCGGAATCGGCGCCGCACGATAGGTGAGCGGCATCCAGCCATGCAGGGGCACGAGCGCGATCTTCATCCCGAAGCCGATGATGATCAGCGCGAGCGCCCCATCGCGCCAGGGCGAAGCGGGCAGAGCCGCCACGACATCGCGAATGTGCACGCTGCCGCTCGGCTCGCCCGCCGCGAGCATGACGAAGGCGAGCAAGAGCACCGCCTCGCCGAGCAAGGCAAACGCCAGATAGACGGCGCCGGCGCGACGCGAGGCGGCCTCCTCGTCATGCGCGACGAGGTAATAGGCGGGGATGCTGACCAGCGCGTAGACGAGGTAGAAGGTCAGAAGGTCGGCGGCGATGAACACGCCGAGACTGCCGGCCATCGTGAGCAGCCAGGCGATGGCAAAGCGGTCGGCGTTCGGCCTCCCCTGCCCTTCCTTGAGAGCAAAGACGCTGACGATGAGCCAGACGAGCGCCGCAGCGAGGAGCAACAGGCCGCCGGGCCGGTCGAGCCAGAGGCTCACGCGCAACGCGGGCAGCTCGGCGCCGAAGGGCGCGCCGCCAATCGCGAGTGCGCCGCCGGCAAGCGCGGGCGCCGGAGCGAGCGGCGTGATCGCTCGCGCCAGACCGCGTGAGGCCGGCGCGAGGAAGAGGGCCAGAACAATGAGCGGCGCGGCCAACGTTGCGATCAGCAAACCAGGTCCGAGCTGTTGCGCCAGCGCGCTCATTGCAGCGCGAGGCCCGCGGCCGGGCGGCCGATCTGCAGGAAGGCGAAGAACGACGGCGGCGCAAACGCGAGCAGGAGAGCGACAAGCGCCAGTGCCAACGCGATGCTCTCGCGGCTGCGCGCGGGGGCCTTCTTCAAGGCCGGACTCTCGCCCGAAAGCGCCGGAGCCAGCACGCGATAGAGGTATCCGCCGGCCAGCAGTCCACCCGCCGCCATGACGATCGCCCATAACCACTGACCGGAGGCGATCGAGGCCTTCATCAGGAGCCATTTGGCGACGAAGCCGCCGCTTGGCGGCAGTCCCATCAGCGACAACCCGCCAAGACCGAGCGCGAGGAACGTCACCGGCATGGCGCGCGCGGCGCCGTCGAGACCGGCAATGCGATCGTGGCCCAGCGACTCGGCGACAAGGCCTGCGGACAGGAACATCGCCGCCTTGGCGAAGGCGTGCGAAATCGCCTGCATCACGCCGCCGCTGAAGGCGTCCGCCGCCCACGGGCCTGAGGCCAGCGGGAACATCATGAAGAGGTAGCCGATCTGCGCTACGGTCGAATAGGCGATGAGCAATTTCAGCCGCGCCTGGCGGAGGGCAAGCACACTGCCGAACAGGATTGCAGCCGAACCGAGCCCGGCGAGGATTGTGCCTGGAATCACGCCCGGCAGCGCCGCCAGCACGTCGAACCAGAGCCGGACAACGAGGAAGAACGATCCCTTCACCACCAGTCCCGACAGCACCGCGCTTGCCGCGGCAGGCGCGTTGGCGTGGGCGGGAGGGAGCCATAGATGCAGCGGGAAGAGCGCCGTCTTCGCCAGGAGCCCGGCGGTAATCAGCCCGGCCGCCAACCACACCGCAGGCTCGGGGCGAACAAGCGGGGCAAGCAACGCGATATCGAGCGTGCCATAAGCTCCGTAAAGCAAGGCGACGCCGAGCAGATAGAACACGGAGCCGAACAGCGCGAACAGCAAGTAGCGCAGCGCGGCGGCCACGGTCTCCGGACGCCCGTCGAGGGAACCCAGCGGAACCGCGGCGAAGGTGAGAAGCTCGAGGCCGACATAGAGATTGAACAGGTCGCCGCCCAGAAAGACGAGGCTCAACGCCGCGTGGATGCCCTGCAACAAGGTCCAGAAAACCAGCGGCGCTCGCTTTTCCGTTTCCGGCGGGGTCGCGAAATTGGTCCGGGCGTAAAGCGCGGCGGCCGGCGCGATCAGTCCCGCTGTCAGGAGCATGACAGCGGAAAATCCGTCCGCCCGGAGCGCGATGCCGAGCGGGGGCGCATAACCGGCGAGCGTGTAGACGAGCGGCTGCCCCGAGCGCCACACCAGACAGGCGATCGCGACGGCGACGGCGAACTCCAGCGGCATCAGGCCGAGCGCGATCCATTCCGCCCGCCGCCCGCCGATGAGAAACGACAGCAGCACGCCGAGCGCAGGCACGAGGATCGCCAGCGGCAGCAGGCTTCCGCCCGCCGTCGCCGCGATCGCGGACGAATCCACCGTCATTCGGCTCCGGCTCCGTCCCCCGGAGGTTCCGTCCAGCCGTCCGGGTTCAGCGTCGCCCGGCCGGCAGCCTCGAACAGGCGCAGCACCAGGGCGACGGCGAGCGCGCTGGCCGCAAAAGCGACCACGATGCCGGTGATCACCATCGCCTGCGGCACCGGATCGGCCTGCAATCCCGCTCCCGCGCCCTTACGCGCAACGATGCCGAACACGAGGAAAACGCCGCTGCCCATCAGGTTGAACGCGAGGATTTTTCGCAAAGGCTGAGGATTGGCGATGAGGCCATAGAGGCCGAGACCGACCAGCGCAGCGCCTACCAGCCCAGCCAGAGTAGCCGAGGTCATTGCCGCGGCTCCCGTCGCGGCGGCCCCGCCACCAGCATGGGAAGAGTGACCGCGATGGAGAGGACCATGAACGCCTCGATGAACAGGATCACGGGCTTCGCGAACCCGGGCGGATACGCGAAAAAGCTCCCTGCGAAAATCGCTCCGGCGACGCCGGCGGCGAGAAACACGAGCGAACCCGCGACAAGCGCGACCCGTAGCCAAAAGGCGTTCGTCTGCGGCGCCTCTGTCAGTCTCGCCATCATGACGATGATCCACATCGCAGCGAGAATGGCGCCGCCCTGAAAGGCGCCGCCGGGTTCGTCCGCGCCGACCCAAAAAACATGGATGCCAACCAGGATGCCAAGCGGCGCCAGGATTTGCGCGAGGAAGGCCAACGTCGGCTCAGGGCTCGCCGCGCGCGCCTCTCCCGGAGCGCCGCCCCAGTATTTGTCGGCGGCCAGCGACCACACGCCCACCACAGCCAGAACCAGCACCACCTTTTCGAGCATGGTGTCGAATGCGCGATAGGCGATCAGGACGGCGGTAACCGGATTGCCGAGCCCGGTTTCAGGTAGGGCCTGCATCGATTGCTGCGCCAGAGATGGGCCTTGGTCGGGCAACAGCAGCACGACGCCGGCGAGCGCGAGAGCGACGAGAACGCAGAGAACAGCGACAAAAAGGCGCGAGAGGCCGCTCAGGGGTTTCTCGTCCCCAGCGGTCCCCGCCGTCCGCAGCCGTGCGGCGGCGCCGATGAGCAGAACGCCCGTCACGCCGCTGCCGATGGCAGCCTCCGTCAGCGCCACATCGACCGCAAACAGGCGTATCCAGACGAGCGCCAGCAAGAGCCCATAGACGACATAGCCGACGGTGGCCGCGAACGCGCCGGGGGCGAAAATGGTCCAGGTCGCGACCGCGAACACCAGGGACGCGAGGCCGATGTCGAGCGCCTGCAGAACGCTCATGCGGCCGTTCCCTTGCGCCGCACCGCGCGCCCAACGAGTTGCGCCGCGGTCGCGCCCGCCAATTGCACCAGCGCCCAAATGGCGACGAGCTTGAGCGCGGCGAGCAGGCTTTCGGAGCGTGGCAGGAGGCCGAGCACGACGAGGCCGAGACCGAGATTGTCAGCCTTGGTCAGCGCGTGCAGGCGGCTGAGCGCATCGGGGAAGCGCAACAAGCCAACCGTACCGGCAAGGAAGAAGAAGACGCCGGCGCCGATCGCGACGATGCTGAAGAGGTCAACGAGGAGACTCATCGGCCGTCAGCCGAGTCGGGAGCCTCCGCGGGCGCGGCGCTGTTGACGAAGGCGGCGGAAGCGAAGGCCGCCAGCAGCGCAAGCCCAAGGGCGACGTCCTCGACCCCATGCGCGCCTGTGGCGGCGGAAATCAGGAGAAGCGCACCGATTCCTCCGGTGCCGATGAGCTGCGCCGCCATCAGGCGATCGGCGTCGCCGGGGCCGCCTAGGATGCGCACGAGCCCGACAGCCACCGTGAACAGGATGACGCCAGCCGTGGCGAGAAGGAATTCAGCCACCGCCGAACGCCCGGATGAACAGCCGCTCTTCCGCCTCGAGATTGGCGGCGACCGGCTGGCTCATGTCGAGGCAGTGAACCAGAAGCGCCCCCTGTTCGTCAGTCCCGGTCGGCAGCGTTCCCGGCATCAGACTCGACAAAGCGCAAAACGCACTTCTCTCGCCCCCTTCGGGCAAACGCAACGGGCAGGCGACCAATCCTGGATGCAGCCGCAGCGTCGGACTGAGGGCCCGCCACGCTACTTCTGCTCCCGAAACCACGGACTGGCGTAGGAAACTCGCCACGAGCGACACAATCGACGCCAGCCTGAGCCGCGATCCCAACGGGGGCAGGAAACGCAAACTCACCCAGGCGGCGCCGGCCACGGCAGCGAGCCCGACCGGAAGATCAGCAGGCGCCCATCCCGAGATCATGAGCCAAAACGCGAGGAAGAACGCCGCCCGCGCGGCCGCGACGCGCCAAAGACTGAGAGAGTCGTTAGCCGCTGGAGCGCTCAACGCGGCGATCCAAGGTTAGAAACGAACGCGACGCGCGGTCCGGTCAACGACCGCGCAATAGGCAGCGTGCGGGAATTCGGCTCATGCTCATCGCCCGAATAGCTCGGCATCCGCGTTTCTCTTGCCCTGCTGCGGCGCGGGGCAGAGCTACCATGTTCATTCTGACTGGGAAAGCGCGGTCCGCCTCGCTCGGCGGCGGCTTCGATAGACAATTCGGCAATACAAAGTCGGCAATACAAAGAAACAAGGCGTGGATAGACCGATCACTGGCCTAATGCGCGGGCGACTGAGTTCGTCGTCTCGATAAAATACGAAGGGGGCCGCTATGACACGGCCCCCTTCGCATGGCGTTCGCGCCCCCCAAACGGCGCGAATTTCATCAATCAGCTCTTCGGAGCCGTGGCGGGAGCCTTGCGCATCGAGTGCATGTGATGAGCCGAAGCGCGCGCGCGGTGCGCAGACGTGCCGGCCTTGCGGCGCATGTGGCCGCGATGCGACCCCGTATGGCCCGTCGCCGGCGAGGCCATGCTCGTGCTGTCGGTTGCGGCCTGCGCCACTTCGACCGAAGCGACGACCGGCGCAAGAGCGATCAGGGCGCCGAGGCCCATCGCGACATATTTATTGATCATTGTAGTTCCTCTTAAAGCGAGTCTTGCGACTCTTGTTTCTCGAACAATCTCAATCTGCGCTTTCCATGCTGAATTGGAGATGAATGCCGGATTTGGCCACCGCGCGCCTCGGAGGGCGCCCCCATATGCCCCACCTCAGCCCGTTGTTGGCCGCAGGAGCGATCGCACGCCGACCGAATACAAGCGCCAGCGCCCCGTCTCCACATTTCTGCGAGTTGTGGCGCGTTTGACGCGGTGGCTACCTGCGGCGCCACCCTTGCTCTGTCTTCCCCGGTCACCCGGTTGAGCGGAGACGCCGGCCTGCCACTCAGCCGGGTAGCGGCCGATCCTTGGCGCGGCCGCGAGCCTGCGGGGCGAGTAGGAACCGGGGACGATTCGATCCCCACTGCCGCTGGAGCGGACCGCTGAAGAACGAGACGAGCAAATCCATCGCCCGTCCGAACGTCGTCTCCGCGACCCGCATTCTGGTGGTCGAGGACGAGATCGATGTTGCTTTGCTGATCGCTTACAATCTCGAGGCTGAGGGTTACGTGGTGGAAAGCGTTGCGCGCGGCGACGACGCCGAGCTGCGACTGACCGAAGACGCGCCCGATCTTCTCATTCTCGACTGGATGCTGCCGGGCGTTTCGGGCATCGAGATTTGCCGGCGCTTGCGGGCGCGCGAGACCACCCGCACCTTGCCGATCATCATGGTAACCGCGAAGCACGAAGAATCGGAGCGGGTGCGGGGCCTCGCCGTCGGCGCGGATGACTACGTCGTCAAGCCGTTTTTGGTGATGGAATTGATGGCCCGCGTGCACGCGCTGCTCCGACGCAGCCGGCCCGAGCGGGTCGCAGAACGACTTTACGTTGGAGATCTCGACCTCGATCGGCTGACCCGGCGCGTTCGGCGCGGCGATCGCGACATTCGCCTCGGGCCCACCGATTTTCGGCTGCTGGAATGTCTCTTGGAAAAGCCTGGGCGGGTGTTCTCGCGAGCGCAACTGCTCGATCTGGTGTGGGGACGCTCGGCCGAAGTCGACGAACGCACCGTCGATGTCCACATCGGACGCCTGCGCAAGAAACTGTCGAAAGGCAAAGAGCGCGATCCGATCCGCACGGTGCGCGCCGCCGGCTATGCCATCGACGAGGGCTTCGGGCAGAACGATCGGCGGTGATGTGGCTGTAGCCGCGCCTTCGACTTGCTTTGTCCTGAGGCGCTCTTTCGCGTCGCGGAGCCAGCGCCCCCCACCGACCTCAGGACGAGGTGGGTGGGTTCACGAGCGCCTTGCGCGAGATGGGTGGCGTGGCGCCGTCCGCGGGCGTTGACAATCTACAGCTCGCAGGCTCCCCTCCGGAGCGTTCAGCCAATCGGAACGAGTTTCAAAACCACGCATGGCCCATAGATATGGCCCATAGATCAGGAAGCGCCGATCTGCCTTTGCACGGCGGGCGCGTGCCCTTGTGGCTTGCGGGCCGCATGAGCCGGCTCGGCGCGGTCATCGCGCAAGCGATCGTCCACGCTTACGGCCGGGACGAGTTGCTGCGCCGCCTCGCGCACCCGTTCTGGTTTCAGTCGTTCGGCGCCGTCATGGGCATGGACTGGCACTCCTCGGGCATAACCACGAGCGTGATCGGCGCGCTGAAGCGAGGACTCGAGCCCCTGTCGGGCGAACTCGGAATCCATGTCTGCGGCGGCCGGGGCAAGCAGTCGCGAAAGACGCCCTTTGAACTCGCCACGGTTGGCGAGCGGGTCGGGATCGACGGCGCTGCGCTCGCCAACGTCAGCCGGCTGGTGGCGAAGGTCGACAGCGCCGCGGTTCAGGACGGTTTCGATCTTTATCTGCACGGCTTCATCGTCACCGACGAGGGCAAATGGACCGTCGTCCAGCAGGGCATGAACGATTCGAGCCGCACCGCTCGCCGCTACCATTGGCTGTCCGAAGGCCTGCAGAGTTTCGTCGAGGAGCCGCACAAGGCGATCGACGGAATCCATCAGGGCGAGATCGTCAATCTCACCGACCGCCGCGCGGACGCCTCCCGTCGGGCGCAGCTCGAGCTTCTGGATTCGCTTGGTCCCGACGGCCTGGCGCGCGAACTTAGCCTCATCGAGCCGAAACCAGCGAAGCCCGATCCCGTCCAGCTCACCCTGCCCCATCTCGTCATGCCGGCTCATCACGACGTGCGCGCGAGCGACGTGCTGGCCCCCCGGCTGCGCGCGACCTTCGCTGCGGCCGCGAATCGGGGACCCGCCGACTTCGCCGAATTGCTTCTCGTTCCCGGAATCGGCGCTCGCACGGTGAGGGCGCTGGCGATGGTGGCCGAAGTGGTGCATGGCGCGCCCTATCGTTTCACCGATCCGGCGCGCTTCTCGTTCGCCCATGGCGGCAAGGACCGTCATCCATTCCCCGTGCCGCTAAAAGTCTATGACGAGACGATCTCGGTCATGAAGACGGCTGTTGAGAAGGCGAAGCTCGGCCAGGACGATCGGCTCGCCGCGCTCAGGCGCCTCGACGACGAAGCCCGTCGGGTCGAAAGACGCGCAGCCGGGCCGACTGTGCCGGAGGTGATCACCGAAGAGCGGCGCCTGTCGCATTCCTATGGAGGCCGCAGCGTGTTCGGCTGGGAGCCGGCGCCGGAGGGGCTTCCCTTGGAGTGCAAGCCGAACCCAGCGACCGAGGATCGGGCATCGACTGCCGCCCTTCGCTCGGATAGATGACGGCGGAGGCGGCGTCGAAACATCGGCGGCAGCCGCATTGGTCTCTTCAATCGTTCACTTCCGGGAGGGTAGCCCATGACCGAACGCGCCGAGCGGGACACCGCCGCTTTCGAGGTCGCGGACCGCATCGCCTGGGTCAAATTCAACCGGGCCGAGAAGCGCAACGCGATGAGTCCGAAGCTCAACCGCCGGATGATGGAGGTCATCGACGCGCTCGAATTTCGCGACGACGTCGGCGTCCTCGTGCTGACCGGGGAAGGCGCCGCGTGGACCGCCGGCATGGACCTCAAGGAATACTTTCGCGAGACTGAGGCGGGCGGGCTCGCGGCTACGCGCAAGGCTCAGCGCGAGTCCTACGGCTGGTGGCGGCGTCTGCGCTGGTACCAGAAGCCGACGATCGCGATGGTCAACGGCTGGTGCTTCGGCGGCGGCTACGGGCCGCTCTTCGCCTGCGATCTCGCCTTCGCCGCGGAGGACGCCCAGTTCGGCCTCTCCGAGATCAACTGGGGCATCCTTCCCGGCGGGGGCGCGACAAAGGTGGCGCGCGAACTCACGACGTTTCGCAACGCGATGTATCATGCGCTGACCGGCGAAGCGATCGACGGCCGCAAGGCGGCCGAATGGGGCTTCGTCAACGAGGCCGTTCCGGCGGACAGACTGAAGGCGCGCGTCGAGGGGGTCGCCAAGGTGTTGCTCGCCAAGAATCCCGTCGCGCTCAAGGCGGCGAAGGACGCCATTCGCCGCGTCGGCGCGATGACCTACGACGAAGCCGAAGATTATCTCGTGCGCGCTCAGGAGGCGGCGAACAGTTTTGACAACGAAGGCCGCAAGGAAGGCATCCGCCAGTTCATCGACGAAAAAAGCTTCAAGCCCGGCCTCGGCGCCTACGACCGCACGCGCGCCAAATCCTGACGCGCGCAATGAGCCTTTCGCTTGAGCGGCTCATCCGCCCGCGCTCGGTTGCGATCGTGGGCGCGTCGGAAAAGCCGGGCGCGCTCGGCGCCTCGGTGCTCGCCAATCTCGAGCGTGCTCGCTTTCAAGGCGCCATTCACCTGATCAACCCGAAGCGTGCCGAAATTGGCGCCCGCCCTTGCCTGGCCTCGGTCGACGACCTGCCCGAAGGCGTCGACGCGGCCGTGCTCGCCATCCCGCGGGCGGCCGTTCTGGATACGGTGCGCGCGCTCGCCCGCCGCAAGGCCGGCGCGGCGATCATCTTTTCCTCAGGCTTCGCCGAGACCGGCGCCGAAGGGCTCGCCGAGCAGCAGGAACTGGCGCGGATCGCCGCGGAAAGCGACATGGCGATCGAAGGGCCGAATTGCCTCGGCCTTGTCAATTTCGTCGACGGCGTTCCGCTGACCTTCGTCCAACTGCCGGGCGATCGGCTGGGCGCGCGGCCAGGAATCGGCCTCGTCTCGCAATCCGGGGCGATGGCCGCCGTGCTCGCCGTGACTCTTGCGAGCCGCGGTCTCGGCCTCTCCTATTCCATATCGACCGGCAACGAGGCGGCGAGCGGCGTCGAGGATTACGTGGACTATCTTGTCGAGGATCCCGACACGCGCGTCATCGCTATGATCGTCGAGCAGTTCCGCAAGCCTGCGCGGTTTCTTGCCGCGGCGAGGCGGGCGGCCGCCATCGGCAAGCCGATCGTGCTCCTCCATCCCGGCCGATCGAGCGCGGCGCGCGAATCGGCTGCAACGCATACCGGCGCACTCGCTGGCGATTACGACGTAATGCGGCTCAAGGTTGAGCGCGCCGGCGTTCTCCTGGTCGAGACGCTCGAGGAACTCGGCGACGTCGCCGAAATTCTGCTCAGGTTTCCGGCGCGCGCACCAGGCGACGCCGCGGTGGTTTGCGAGTCTGGCGCCTTTAAGGCGCTGACCCTCGACCTCGCCGAGCGAGAGGATCTGCCGCTCGCCCCGCTCGGCGATTCTGACAGTCCAGGCCTGCGGGCGGCGTTGCCTGATTTCGTGCCGGTGTCCAACCCGCTCGACGTCACCGCCCAGGGCCTCGTCGATCCCGATCTCTACGCGCGCGTCCTGGCGGCGCTCATCGGCGACGACCGAGTGGGAAGCGTGCTGCTCGCCATCATTCAGACCGATGCCGTGACGGCGAAACTCAAATTCCCGCCGATCCTTGCGGCGATCGAGACGCTTGCGCCCGCGAAGCGAATCGTCTTCGCCGGCCTGGACGAAGGCGCCGCCGTTCCGCCCGAATATATCATGCGCCTGCGCGCGCTCAACGTCCCCTATTTCCCGTCCTCGGAGCGCGCCGTCCGCGCGCTTGCGCGCCTTCGGCGCTGGAACGGCGCGGCCTCAGCTTCCCCGATGCTGCAACCGGCCAAGAGCGCAGCGTTTGCTAGCCTTGCGGGCGTGATCCCGGAATGGCGCGCCAAGCTCGCCCTCGCGTCGATCGGAATTCCGTTTCCGCAAGGCGCGCTGGCGACGACGTTTGCGGAGGCGGCCGAGATCGCGGCAAGGATCGGCTATCCGGTCGCCATCAAGGCGCAGTCCGCCGAGCTTGCGCACAAAAGCGATGTCGGCGGTGTGATTGTCGGCCTTCGCGACGAGGCGGCGCTAAAGGACGGATGGGCGAAGCTCGCGGACAATGTCGGACGCAGCCGGCCGGGCCTCGCACTTGACGGCGTCCTAATCGAAGGGATGGGGACGCCGGGCGTCGAGCTGATCATCGGCGGGCGCAACGATCCGGAATG
>DATDHT010000180.1:0-5324 GCA_036521435.1 Roseiarcus sp. | reverse complement strand
TGGTGATCGAAGGCCTCACCATGCTGTTCATCCTCGCCGCAACCGTGAGGCGAGCATGATCGAGTTCCTGGAAGCCGCCATTCGCATCGCGACGCCGCTCCTGCTCGCCGCCCTCGGGGGCATCCTCTCCGAGCGCGCGGGCGTGTTTGCAGTCGGGCTCGAAGGCATGATGCTCATGGGCGCGTTCGGCGGCGCGATCGGGGCCTGGGCGACCGGCAGCGCGGTCGCCGGCGTCGCGCTTGCGATCCTGTGTGGAGCGGCGATCGGGCTCGTCGTAGCGATCGTCACCGTCGCCTATCGCGCGGACAATATGGTCACGGGTCTTACGGCGAATATTCTCGCCGCAGGGCTGACCAGCTATTTCATGCGCGTCCTGTCCGGTGGCGGCCGTCCCATCGCCATCCACCTGACGCCGCTTGCGCCCTGGCCGATTCCCGGCCTTGCCGATATTCCGGTCGTCGGACCGCTCCTGTTTGCGCTGCCGCCGCTGACCTATCTCGCGATCGTCGGCTGCGTCGCCCTCGCATTCTTTCTCACCATGACGCAAGCCGGCTTGACGCTGCGCGCGACCGGTGAAAGCCCGGAGACCGTGTTGGCCTCCGGAGGCGAGCCGTTCGGCGTGCGCATGGCTTCGGTCGTGGCCTGCGGCGCCATAGCTGGGATCGGCGGCGCGGTTCTCTCCTTGCAGCAGGTCGGAACCTTCACCGACGGCATGACCGGCGGTCGCGGCTATCTCGCCCTCGCGTCGTTGATCGTGGCGCGCTGGAATCCCTTCGGGGCGGCGATCGCCTGCCTCGCTTTCGGCGCGGCGGAAGCCTTCGAACTGCGCATGCAAACCTTTGGCTTGCCGGTCAGCTCCTATATCGTGCAAATGGCGCCCTATTTGATCGCGCTCGTTGTGCTCGCAGCGCTCGGACGCGCGTCTCGGATGCCGGCGGCGATCGGACAGCCGCTTCCGCGGGACCAATGAGGTGAACTATGGCGGAAACGCTTGAGGGTCTTGCGGCCGAACTTCAGAACGGTCAAGCGTCATCGGTGGGGCTGGTCCAGCGGGCGTTTGAGCGCATCGAGACATTCGATCCGCGTCTGAATAGCTTCGTCGCGCTTGATCGCGCGAGTGCGCTCGCCGCAGCGAAGGAGAGCGATGAGCGGCGCTCGCGGGGCCAAGCGCATTCCCGGCTCGACGGAATTCCGATCTCCGTCAAGGACAATCTCCATGTGGCCGGCTTTGCGACAACATGGGGAAGCCGCGCGCTCCAGCACTTTCGCCCTGCGAAGGACGAACTGCCGGTCGCAAAGCTCAGGCGCGCGGGAATGATCGTCATTGGCAAGACGAACGCGCCGGAGTTCACGCTCGAGGGCTATACGCGCAACGACTTGTTCGGCGTCACGCGCAACCCATGGAACACCGACCTCACGCCCGGAGGCTCGAGCGGCGGCGCGGCGGCGAGCGTCGCGGCGGGCTTGGTCCCCGCTGCGATCGGCACGGATGGCGGCGGCTCGATCCGGCGTCCCGCCTGTCACACGGGCCTTGTCGGCTACAAACCATCGATCGGCCGTTGGCCACGCGCCGACGGTCTCCCGGCGATTCTTACAGACTTCGAGACTATCGGGTCGCTCGTGAGGACAGTCGAGGACACGCTCATGCTGGACGCGGTGCTGCGAGGCCCCGACCTGCGCGACTGGCGCTCGTCCTATGCGCCCGCGCCGGCTTGGCCAAGGAAGGCGGCGCGTATTCTCTACGTCCCGCGCTTTGGCGCCGGGCCTGTCGATCCGGAGGTCGCGTCTCAGGTCGAGGCGTTCGCGCAGGATTTGTCGTCGATGGGAAATGACGTGCGCGAGGCCAAGGTTTTCTTCGATCTCGAGATCGCAGCGCGTGTCTGGCACGTCATTTCGCGCGCGGGCGTGGCGTGGCTCATGGCTGAAAACCCGACGTATGAGAAACTTTCCGGCGCCCCCGCGCGAGCAATGGCGGAGGATGGACGGAAAGTGTCGGGCGCAGACTATCTAGGCGCGCTGGAGGCTGTGTCCGCGCTTCGCCGACATGTCGCCGAGCTTTTCGACGGCGTCGATCTGGTCCTGACGCCCACCGCCGCGGCGCTTCCGTGGCCGGCCGAGACGCCCTATCCGGATCGTATCGACGGCAAGCCGGCCGGTCCGCGCGACCACGCGATTTTCACCGGCTGGGTGAATATCACCGGCGTCCCCGCGCTCAGCATTCCGATTGGCGTATCGCGGTCCGGCTTGCCGATCGGCGCCCATCTCGCCGCCGCCTTCGGGGCGGACGAACAGCTTCTCGCCTTTGCTCGCGAGGTCTCGGACGCCGTTCCTCCTCCACCACTTCCGCAGCTCGAGTCGACGCCATGAACACGCGTTCCCCCGGCCGCCACTTCCTGCAAATTCCTGGGCCGACAGACGTGCCGGGCCGGGTGCTACGCGCGATCTCGGAACCGACGATCGACCATCGCGGTCCCGACTTCGCCACGCTCGGACGTTCCGTCCTGACCGGCCTCAAGCGCGTCTTCCAGACGGACGGCCCCGTGCTGATCTTTCCCGCCTCGGGCACGGGCGCGTGGGAGGCTGCGCTCGTCAATACGCTCTCGCCCGGCGATTCCGTGCTGATGGCGCGCACGGGTTGGTTCGCCTCGCTCTGGAGCGAAATGGCGAAGCGCCTAGGGCTCGAGCCGACCTTTTTGGAAACCGACTGGCGTCGCGGCGCCGACCCCGCCGCCATCGAGGCCGCGCTTAGAGCGGACAAAGACGGCCGAATCCGCGCGGTCTGCGTCGTTCATAACGAGACCTCGACCGGCTGCGTCAGCCCTGTCGCCGCTGTCCGGAGGGCGATCGACGCGGTGGGACATCCAGCGCTCTTGCTGGTCGACACGATCTCGTCGCTGGCTTCGATCGACTACCGGCACGACGAGTGGGGCGTGGACGTCACTGTCGCCGGGAGCCAGAAGGGGCTGATGCTCCCGCCGGGACTGTCCTTCAACGCCGTCAGCGCGCGCGCGTTGGGGGCTTCCAGGACGGCGAAGCTGGTCCGCTCTTATTGGGACTGGCGGCCGATGCTCGAGGCCAATGCCGGATTTTATTTCCCCTACACTCCGGCCACGAATCTCCTGCGCGGCTTGCAGGAAGCCCTCGCGATGCTTGACGAAGAAGGCCTGCCGAACGTTTTCGCCAGGCACGATCGTCATGGCCTGGCGACCCGAGCTGCTGTGGCGGCTTGGGGACAGGCGGGCGCGGTCGAACTGCAGTGCGTCGAGCCGACGGAATATTCCTCGTCGCTGACGGCTGTTCGCCTCGCGGAGGGCCATAGCGCCGATGGCTTGCGCGCGCTGATTTTGCGGCGCTTCAACATGAGCCTCGGCAATGGCCTCGGTATCCTCAAGGACCGGGTCTTTCGGATCGGCCATCTCGGCGACATCAACGACCTCACGCTGCTCGGCGCCATTTCCGGCGTGGAGATGGGCCTGAAGCTCGCCGGCGTGCCGATCGGGGAGGGCGGCGTCGACGCAGCGATAGCGGTGTTGATGAGCGGAGAAGCCGAACGGGTCAGCTAGGTGTGGAGTGATGCCCTCCGGCTCCTCGGCCATCCCAGCCGAGCCTCCGCTCTTGCGCGTTTCCGCGGCTGCGTGAAGACTAAACCGGATGTTTGGGTCTGCCGGCGCTTGGAACTCGCAAAGCACGGGCTCGCGCAGCATCTTTGCGAGGTTGTTTGATGAAGCGCTTGAAGATCGAACCGATAAACGCAAAGGCGTTCGCGCCTTTCGGACAGCTTCTTCCCCCTGCGCGGCCAGGAGAAGGTCGGCAGGAGCTGATTGAAGAATTGCAGAACGACCGCGCCGGCGCGCGACCACGCCTGGCGATCGCAACCAACGAGCCGAAAGCCTTGCCGCTCACTGCCCTCCAGATGGAACGGCACGTCCATTCCTCGCAGGCTTTCACGCCGCTCGACTGCGCGAGTTATCTGGTGATGGTTGCGCCGCATGGCGATGATGGGATGCCGGACCTTGAAAAGGTCCGGGCCTTTCGCGTGCCGGGAGACACCGGCGTCAATTACAAAGCCGACACTTGGCACCATCCCCTGAGTCCGCTCGAACGCATCGGACGATTCGCCATTCTCACTTTTGTCGATGGCACCGCCTCCGACGAACAATTCGTCGACCTGCCACAACCAGTTCTGATTGAGGAATGACAGATCGCCTGCACCGCGTCCTCGGATCGTGTGGCGCGCGAGCGACGGGTGCGTCACGAGGTCATTCTGGACGCGCGCAGCGTGGTGTTCCCATGCAACACTTCGGATTCGATAAGGTCGCGGAATCGCGCACGACGGCATCGGCCGCCGTGGCCGGCGTGACGCTTTTGCGCGGCGCTAAACGGGTTTAAGCTGCGCCAATGCTTTTTCGGACCGAACCCTCGGGCGTTCTAGCCGTCAGCCAACCGGCCCATGCGTGGATTTCTGGTCAGATTCTGCGCGCCTGGGACGAACGCCTCGCCGAATCGTTACTGCTCGCTGGGGAGCAGCACGATATTGGATGGCTGGATTGGGAGATGGCGCCGACCTTCAATCCAAAGACCGGCCGCCCGCATCTCTTTCGTGAGATCGGCGCTGCGGTGCATTCGCCAATGTGGAGGCAGGGCGTCGAGCGTGCGCTCGCCGCCTGGGGCGCGCATGTCGCGCTTCTTGTCTCGCGGCATGGCGGAGTGATTTACCGACGCTACACCGACCGTCACCGCATAAGCGAAGCGGACGCTGCGGCGGCGCAAACGTATCTGGAGACGCAGGCGCCGCTCGAGGCGGAATGGGCCAGGACGCTTGGACTGGACGTCGCAGCGCTGCAAAAAGAAACAATGCTTGTGGCGCTTGTCGACGCCCTATCGCTGGCGCTATGCGGCGAATTGAGGACGCCGATCGACCTGGAGGCGCCCAACGCGCGCGGCGGGGCTGAAACGTTGCGCCTCATCGAACGGCCCGGTCATCCTTTTGATTTCATCCTCTCGCCTTGGCCACTCAGAGCCGATGTGCTGGAAGTCGAAGGCGAAGCGCGTCCGTTGCCGGCGACGGGGCGTTTCGACGATGAGGCGGGCATGCGGATATGGCTCAAGTCGCCTGAGCGCAGGGTGTTTCGCGCGCGGCTGATGAGCGAATCGGCGATTTAGTTCGAATCACCAGGCGACGATTCCAAGCTCTCGAAAACTATCTGTCATCCGCCGCTGAGCGATGACGCTGTGGCGGCGCGAACTGTGAGATCCCATGCAGCGCCCTTGCCGCTCGCTGACAAATCGGGCAGGTTTCTCGATGAGACTTTCTCGCTTCACTC
>DATDHT010000179.1:0-2759 GCA_036521435.1 Roseiarcus sp. | reverse complement strand
ACCGATATGCGCAAAGGATTCGACGGTCTGGCGCTGATCGTCCAAGAAACATTGAGGCGCGACCCGCATTCCGGCCATCTATTCGTTTTTCGTGGCCGCCGCGGGTCTCTGATCAAGTGTCTTTGGAGCGACGGCCAGGGCTTATGCCTGTTCTCAAAGCGATTGGAGCGCGGGCGATTCCTGTGGCCATCGTTGGCAGACGGAGCGGTGACGATCTCGACGGCCCAGCTTTCCTATCTGCTGTCGGGCATCGATTGGCGCATGCCGCAAGAGACATGGCGTCCGACGGCGGTCGGATAGGAAAAAATCGGCTGAATAAACGCAAAAAGGGGCGCCTCAAACGGCCGATTTTGTGATTCCATGTGATTCGTGGACGCCGATCTTTCCTCTCTTCCGGACGACCTCGATGCGCTGAAAGCGGCGCTGATTGCGGCGCGGACCGAAGCTGCGGCGGAGAAGGCGTGCGCCGTCGCGGCCGTCGCGGAACTGGCGCAGGGTCGCGCGCTGATCGCGCATCTCAATCTTGAGATCGAAAAGTTGCGGCGCGCGATTTACGGACCTCGCTCCGAGCGCACGGCGCGGCTGCTCGACCAATTGGAGCTTCAGCTCGAGGAGGCAGAGGCCAACGCGGCGGAAGATGAGCTCGCCGCCGAACATATGAAACCCTCCACCACGGTCAGATCCTTGGCGCGCAAGCGGCCGGCGCGAAAACCGTTCCCGGATCATCTGCCGCGTGAGCGCGTCGTGATCCCAGCGCCGCAGAGCTGCCCTTGCTGCGGCTCGGCCAAGCTGTCGAAGCTCGGCGAGGACATCACGGAGACGCTCGAGGTTATCCCGCGTCAATGGAAGGTGGTCCAGACCGTGCGCGAGCGCTTCTCATGCCGCGAATGCGAAACGATCACCCAGCCGGCGGCGCCCTTCCATGTGACGCCGCGCGGCTTCGCTGGCCCCAATCTGCTGGCGATGATCCTGTTCGAGAAGTTTGGTCAACATCAGCCGCTCAATCGCCAGAGCGAACGCTACGCCCGAGAAGGCGTGGATCTTAGCCTCTCGACGCTCGCTGACCAGGTCGGCGCCTGCGCCGCCGCCTTGGGGCCCCTGCACAGGTTGATCGAACGCCACGTTCTGTCGGCTGAGCGCCTGCACGGCGATGACACCACGGTTCCGATCCTGGCGAAAGGCAAGACCGAAACTGGCCGCGTCTGGACTTACGTCCGCGACGACAGGCCGTTCGGCGGCAAGGACCCGCCGGCGGCGTTATTCTACGCCTCGCGCGATCGCCGCGGCGAGCATCCTGAGCGTCATCTGACGAACTGGAGCGGCGTCCTCCAGGCCGACGCCTTCAGCGGCTACGCCAGACTTTATCCGCCCGATCGGAAACCGGGCCCGATCGTCGAAGCGCTATGTTGGAGCCACGCCAGACGCAAGTTCTTCGAACTCGCCGACATCGCCGCCAACGCGAGGCGGGGTAAGAACGCCGCGCCGATCTCGCCGATCGCGCTGGAGGCGGTCAAACGCATCGACGCCATCTTCGACATCGAGCGCGAGATCAACGGCCTCTCGGCCGAGGAGCGGCTCGCTGCGCGCCGCTCAAGGTGCGCGCCGCTCGTCGCCGCGCTCGAAGAGTGGACGCGCTCTGAACGCGCCAAGCTCTCCCGGCACAATGCCGTCGCCAAGGCCATCGATTATATGCTCACCCGTTGGCCGGCCTTCTCCCGCTTCCTCGAAGACGGACGTATCTGTCTTACGAACAACGCGGCGGAAAGAGCGCTGCGCGGTCTGGCCTTGGGAAGAAAGTCATGGCTCTTCGCCGGCTCGGACGAGGGGGCTTCATACTGCTCATCTCGTCATCCCCTTAAATCTCAAAGAGATTGTTTTGGTAGTAGTCAGACGGCGGCCGTCGCGACCGCCGAGCGTTGGCTTCGCGCCGAAGGGTCTCGCGCGCCAACTCCGCATGGGGGATTATCCAGGGCGCGCCCTTGCACGGCTGGCTCGCGGACAGCGCTCGTTCGGCAATCAAGCGGCGCACAGTTGACGTACTGACGGAGAGGATCGCGGCGGCTTCGTTGATTGTGGCCTCGCCGCGTTCAGCCCGTTCCCCGGGCCGATGAATCGCGATGTCGTTGTTATGGCGCAGCGAGCAGACGCTGCCGCGGGTCCAACTGTGGCCGTGGGTCGTCGTTTTTCCCGACCGATTGAGCACCATGGCGATCGCGTGATCGGGCATGTGACGAGCCAAGGCGCGCACGAGGTCGACAATATCCGTGTCGGTGACCCATCGCGTGTGGCCGAACTTATTCTTCTTCACGCCAAGGCGCGTGTGATCTCCTCCTTGCCAATGAATGAGAAGCTCGAGGCTGTCGCCGACGACGTCGACGATAATCTCGGTGATGACCGTGCGGATAATCTTCTTGCGCGTCTCGGCGGTAGCGCCCGGGCTGTCCCAAGCTTGCGTCAGATCCCGGCCCAACATCATGAGACGATCTCGATCCGTGACGGTAAGCGCCTCCACCTGTTCGGCGCGGAGTTGGTCGAGCTCGGCTTCGAGATTGCGCACCGCAAGTAGCCGCTCGTTCCAACGTCGCTCCAACTCGCCGGCGACGAGCCGATTGTCCGGATCGGCCGCATCGTACTGACGCTGAGCTCGGGCCGCCTCATAGCGGGCTTGCTGAAGCGCGAATTCGAGCTGTCCCTGCTTATCCGAGCGCCTATGACTCCGGGCGTCAATCGCCGCCAAGGCCGCCTCCACGCCCAGGGGT
>DATDHT010000178.1:0-3720 GCA_036521435.1 Roseiarcus sp. | reverse complement strand
CGGATGAACGACGATCTGCCGACCCTCGTCATAATGGGCGTAGTGGCGATAGCGGGAATGCGCGTAATGCGAGTGGGCGTAGTGTTTATGCCCGTAGTACTTTTGCGCCGATGCCGGAGTGGCGGTGGCGAACGCCAGCGTTGTCGTCCCGAGCGTCACGACTGACAGAAGAAGAGTGCTGAATCGCATGAGACCAACTCCTTTAGGCTTGGTGAGCCGCTATCGCTCAAAACTGAGTTTTCTAGTTTTTTTCTGCAACTTAGTACTCCGAGCGGGCGCCCAAGATCAAGCCATGGATCAGGAGAGGCCCAGTGGCGCGAGTTAACGCCGTCGCGGAAAAGTTCTGCATCATCCTTGCTTCGTGCTCGCGATGAACGCCATAAGCCCGCCTTCGGTTCCTCGGATTCCCTGGCGCAGAATCTCCTAGCCGACGTCTAGTTCTCGATCAGCCCGCGCGCCACGATCACCCGCATGATCTCGTTCGTACCCTCGAGAATCTGGTGCACGCGCAGATCGCGCACGATCTTCTCGACCCCGTAATCGGCGAGATAGCCGTAGCCGCCGAACAATTGCAGCGCGTCATTGGCGGCGTTGAAGCCAGTGTCGGTCGCAATCTGCTTAGCCATGGCGCACAGGCGCGTCGCCTCGGGCGATTTTTCGTCGAGTGCGCTCGCCGCGCGCCACAGCATCGAACGCGCCGTCTCGAGCGAAGTCGCGATGTCAGCGACCCTGAATTGCAGCGCCTGGAAATCGGCGATGCGCCGTCCAAACGCCTTGCGCTCGCGCATATAGACAATCGCCTTGTCGAGCGCCGATTGGCCGCCGCCGATCGAGCAGGCGCCGATGTTGAGCCGCCCGCCGTCGAGTCCGGCCATCGCGATCTTAAACCCGATTCCTTCCGCGCCGACCCGATTGGCCGCGGGCACGCGCACGCCTTCCAGGATCACCTGGCGGGTCGGCTGCGCGCGCCAGCCCATCTTTTTCTCGATTCCCCCGAAGCTCAGGCCCGGCGCGCCGTTCTCGACCATAAAGGCGGAAATCCCGGATGGACCGCCCTCGCCGGTGCGCGCCATGACGAGATAGAGGTCGCTGACGCCCGCGCCGGAGATGAACTGCTTGACGCCGTCAAGCACGTAATCGTCCCCGTCGCGCCGGGCGCGCGTGGTCAGCGCGGCGGCGTCGGAGCCCGAGTTTGGCTCGGTCAGGCAATAGCTGGCGATCAATTCCATATTGGCGAGGCGAGGCAGATAGCGGGTTTTAACCTCCGGCGAGCCGAAGCCGTCGACGACCCAGGCGACCATGTTGTGAATCGACAGGAACGCGGCGATGCAGGGGCAACCGGTCGAAAGCGCCTCGAAGATGAGCGCCGCATCGAGGCGGGTCATGCCGCTGCCGCCGTGGCTCTCGCCGACGTAGATCGCGGCCATGCCCAAGGCCGCCGCCTCGCGCAGAACGTCGGCGGGAAAATGCTCGGTCTCGTCCCAGTGAAGCGCGTTGGGGGCGAGGCGCTCGTCGGCGAATGATTTCGCCATGTCGCGAACGGCGAGATGGTCTGCAGTCAAAGCGAACATGGGCTTCCCGACTTCGCTCCCCCACGCCTGGCACAGTGCCCGACGTTTGGGCCCGCCGCAATCGGCCGGGGGCTAACGGGCGGGTTGTCTCAGGCGAAGCGTGTGCCGAAGGGGCGTTGCTGGAGCAGCCTCAGCTCCGCAGATCTCGTGCGCCGCGCAAGCGAGCGACGCGTCCTAGACTGTTGGGGGCCGGGACGCGCCCTAAATCCTGGCGACCACCGCGAGCTTCTTGACCTGCCCGTTCTCATAGGCGCGCAGGAAGGCGTCATAGTCCTTGAAAGACACGCAGCCGTTCGAGTCGCCGTTGGGGCCGAGCATGAACGGATGGGCCAGCAATCCTGCTCGCCCATAGATTCCACCCTCCCCGACGGGGGTGAGCCGGATGGCCTGCACGCCGTGGAAAAGGCTTTCCCGCAACGTCAGCTCGTAGACATGCGGTGGGGTGGGACCGACCGCGCGCTCGGCCACGTAGCGCGGATTGTCGAGCGCCTGCCCCAGACCCGAATGGGCCTCAAGCTTTGTGCCATCCGGCAGATAAACGACGCGGGCCGAGATGTCGTAGACGGCGGTATAATGGTCATAGCCGGAAACCGGCGCCGGGGCCGAATTTCCAAACAGCGGCGGGAAGCTGAACAACGGGCCTCTGCCAAGGCCACTAGCCGCGGCGGCTGGCTCGCTCTCCCTTCGCTCCGCAGCGACAGGCTGAGTGGCGGTGCGCGCCGTGGTGGTGGAGGCGACGCCCGGCGCGGATGGGTGCGCCCATCCAAGGAGTTTTTCGATGACGTTGCGATTGTCGGGCTGGGCGGCCGGACGAGCGACAGCCACGTCGGGTCGTGACGCATGGCGCTCGGGCGCGGTGGACTGGGTCGGGGCGCCGAACCCAGGCGGACGCGCGGGCGGCAAGGGGAAGATTTCGGTCTCGCCAATCTCGGGCGCATCGCGGTCCGGGGGCAGCGGCAGGCTTCCGACTTGCGGAACCACCGGCGAGGACGGCGGAAAAGCATCCAAGCGTGGAAGCGGGAATGGAGCAACCGGCGCGGCGGGCTCGAGGCTTGCAACCTGCTGAGACGGCGGCGCCGCAGGCGCGGGCGATTTCAGCCGGGCGAGCAGATCGGCGTCAATGGGAATGTCGGCGAAGGGCTTGGAGATGGCATGCGTCGCGGTCGGCGCAGTCCTCCAGAGCGAAAAAACCGTCTCTGGAAGTGTGGAGCCTTGCCAGTGCAGAGCCCAGACGCTAACCGCCCCTGCCAAGGCCAAAGCGGCCCCGAAGGGAACAATTTTCGGCAAAACTCGTTGAGGACTATCCCCGCCCTCGAACGAAAGGTCGTCGAATGTAGCTTCTAGTCCCTGCATCCCTAGCCCTACGCGCACGCTGTCCCAATTGAATCAAAATAGAGCGCACGCGTTGAGCCTTTCTTAACGCAGCGAGCAATTCGGCGCCACCCGGACCGCCGCACTTTTTACCGGCTTTATTCTCCATTTTTTTCCTGTGTGGCAACGTGGCCACGCTTCGTTTGTCATTTGCTAACATATTG
Source organism: Roseiarcus sp. (assembly GCA_036521435.1). Taxonomy (GTDB): domain Bacteria; phylum Pseudomonadota; class Alphaproteobacteria; order Rhizobiales; family Beijerinckiaceae; genus Roseiarcus. The sequence goes on along the minus strand of DATDHT010000178.1, from coordinate 614 downwards.
TAAAGCTGGAATAATCAGCCACCGCTCACTGCAGCAGTTGGCATTGCGGCCAAGTTCAATGATTGCCTGTGTTACGTCGTCGCTGTGGATTATACGGACAACTGGCCTCATCGCGACTCGCGGCCTAGGGCTGACGCTAAGGCCTCGCCTTTGGCGCCGGTCGGCCCCGTTCACCAACGAGCGCCTTCGCCAAGCCACGCTGGTCCGAGCGTTCTGCCGCGGCGATCAGCGTCAAATTGATGACATCGCGCTGGGCATGGCTGCCGCCGATTCTGGCCGCGTCATTGCGGACGGCTAAGATCGCTTCCACGGCGCGCCCATAGTCGTCGGCCCCGAAAGCAAGCACGCCATCGATGAGGCGCCGGCCAATTTCGGACGTCACCTGCCGATTGTCGCCAGATCCCATTCCCTCATACTCGTCGAGCGAAGTCCGCAGGCGTGCGGCGTGATCGGGGTCAGGCGAACGCGCGGCGGCGAAGGCGCAATGGAGATCGTTGAAGGCGAGCAGATGGTCGTCGACATGCGCCATCCATGTGTTCGCGACCGGCGCCCAGCGGTCGCCGACATCGACTCCCGCAAGTTCGAGGCGCCACAGAAGCGAAGCGGCGTCGATG
>DATDHT010000177.1:0-4354 GCA_036521435.1 Roseiarcus sp. | reverse complement strand
CCAAGGCCAGCGTTCCCACCGCCAATGGGGCCAAATACATGCAGCAGCTCTGCAAGCATTGGAGCCACAAGCTGGAAGTCGACCTTTCCGAGCAGAGAGGCGTGGTCAGGTTTCCGGCCGCGGTCGCCATTTTCGAGCCGGGAGCCAATGCGCTTCAGGTCACGATCGAAGGCGAGGAGGACGAAACGATCGAGCGCATGAAAGGCGTGGTCGCTTCGCATCTCGACCGGTTCGCGTTCCGCGAAGCGCCGCTGCGGTTCGATTGGTCGGAGCCTGAACTGAGCTGAAGAAACATAAGGCGCGGCGCTTGGCGCTGGGCTCTGGATCACCCACATAGCGAGCGACCAAAGGAGACGCAACGACAATGAACGGCGACGAACTGCGCGCCATCCAGGCGCCGCTCAAGGAACGCTACCGCGGCGATGACAAGGCAGGGCTGGTCACGCTCAAAGCCCATGGCGCGCTCGATTCCGAAGGCATAGCCTGCAAAGTCGAGACCGGGCGCGCGCTTGCCCTCGCCGGGCTTCATCCGGCGACCGGGGGAAGCGGCGCCGAGCTCTGCTCGGGGGACATGCTGCTCGAAGCCCTGGTTGCGTGCGCGGGCGTGACGCTGAAGGCGGTCGCGACCTCGTTGGGGATCGCGCTGCGCTCGGGCAAAGTGGCGGCGGAGGGCGACCTCGACTTTCGCGGCACGCTTGGCGTTGACAAGCAGGCGCCGGTCGGGTTCAGCGACATTCGCCTCACGTTCGAACTCGACACCGACGCGCCGCAGGACCAGCTCGACACGCTTTTGAAGCTGACCGAGCGCTATTGCGTCGTGCTGCAGTCGTTGAGGCATTCGCCGAAGACCGACGCGAAGCTCGTGCGCGCGTAGCGCAGCGTAGGCGAGGCGTGGTCTGCCGACCGGGCCGCGCTAGAAATCAGATGCGTCAAGCTGCGGATTATTCTCGACGGATCGCGCCGGTCGGTTCGATGGTGAACCACGCGCAGGCCTTGGAATCACCCGCTGCGCGCCATCCCTCCCGGTCGAGGACGGAAATCGATGGACGCGCGCACCGACATGGCTGGACGGCTAACCGGCCGCCGCGAAGGCTTTTCCCTGCCGCAGCGTTTCTACATCGACCCGGACTACTTTCGCCTCGACATGGAGATGATCTGGTACCGGGACTGGCTGTTCGTCGGGCACGATTGCGAGCTCACGCCCGGCTCCTTCATGACTGCGCAGATCGGCGACTATTCGGTAATCCTGGCCCGCGATCTCAAGGGAACGATTCGCGCGTTTCACAACACCTGCCGGCATCGCGGCAGCCGGATCTGTGCGGCGGAGAAAGGCGCGGCCGTGCGGCTCGTCTGCCCCTATCATCAATGGAGCTACGATCTCGACGGGCGCCTCCTGTTCGCTCGGCAGGTCGCGGAGGGTTTCGACAAGTCGGCCTATGGGCTCAAAATGGTCGCCTGCGAGAGCGTCGCCGGACACCTGTTCGTCTGTCTTGCCGAAACGCCGCCCGATTTCATGTCCTTCCGCAAGATGATGGAGCCTTATTTCGCGCCCCATCGCCTCGCCGAGGCGAAGGTCGTGCATGAGACCACGATCGTCGAGCGAGGCAATTGGAAGCTCGTCTGGGAGAACAATCGCGAGTGTTACCATTGCCAGGCGAACCACCCGGAGCTCTGCAAGACCTTCCCGGAAGCGCCGAGCGCGACCGGAATTCAGAGCGCCGAGCAAGACCCCGAGATGCTGGAGCACTGGGCGCGGCTGGAGGCGACCGGGCTTCCCGCCCGCTTCCATATCGACCCCGCCGGCCAGTTCCGGGCGACGAGAACGCCGCTCTTGCCCGATGTTGAGAGCTATACGCTGAGCGGCAAGGCCGCCGTGCGGAGGAACTTGTCGGATGAGGTCTCGGCCGAGCGCATCGGGTCGCTCATGCTCTATCACTATCCGACGATTTGGAGCCACGTGCTGATCGACCACGCGGTCACTTTCCGCGTGCTGCCGATCAGCGCGACCGAGACCGCCGTCACGACAAAATGGCTGGTCCACAAGGACGCGATCGAGGGCGAGGACTATGACCTCGAGGAGCTCACCCACGTCTGGACAGAGACCAACAACCAGGATCGCCGGATCATCGAGGAGAACGCCCGCGGGATTCGCTCCCCCGCCTATGAGCCCGGCCCATACTCCACGATTCACGAGGGCGGCGTCATCCAGTTCGTCGACTGGTACGTGCGCACGATCGAGCCGAGGCTTGCGGGCGAATCGCGCGCCCCTTTGAGCCTAGCCTCCTGAAGACTGTGTTCGAGGCGCCCGGAGGCATTCGCCGAAAATCGAGGCGTCTCGCTCGGGAGCGCGCATGTCGCCTCACGCTCTGTACATCGTCGCTGTTGTCGTTGAGTCGATGACGGCGGCGCTAGACTAGAGAAGCGCCGTCGGTCCGGCGAGGCCTGCGGATCAAACCATTGAACTTAGCTTGAACAGACCCTCTGGGCCGACATCCCCGTCCGCGGCGGGCGCTCCCGCGTCTCCAAGCGCGCCTGGACCGCCATTTTGTCCGTTGTCTTCGCAGCTACCCCAGGAGCAGCCGCCGTAGCCACCAATGCCTCCAGCACCGCCTCCGCCCTGCTGTCCAGCAACGCCCGCATTCCCTTTGGCTCCGCCAGCGTGGGGCACTTGCAGGTCGCCGATGTTGAAGCCCTTGTAAATTAGCTTTACCGTACCTCCGCGACCGCCAGAACCTCCTTTGCCCGCGTTCCCGCCAGAGCCGCCCTTTCCTCCGGCGCCGCCGCCCGACGCATCCTCGCAGCCTCCTCCGTCGCCGCCGTTCCCGCCGTCTCCGCCACGCCCTCCCGCTCCCCCGTTCCCGCCATTGCCTCCCCGGCCGCCTGACGCGTCAAAGGTGATGCCTCCCTCGAATGTGCTCACCGTGAGCGCGAGAATCTTGCCTGGAAAGCCGTTGCCGCCGTTCTTGCCATTGCCCCCTGGAACGCCAGGTTGCCCATCTTGGCCATGGGTCGATTCAGCGTCTCCGAAAAAGTTGCACTGTGCCCGCCGTCCGTTGGCGGCTGCAGGCATGGAAGGTCCTGGATCGCCGTCCCGCCCGTCCGCACCAGGGTCGCCCGCCAAGTTCCACACCGTTCCGTCACCCATTTTGTGACTCCTCACCGTTCGTCGACTTTTTCAATTCCGCTCCGATGGCTAGGGCTTGGATAGTGCCTCCGCCGCCAAAATATTACGGTCAATCCTGAGAACTTCGCTTGCGGTAAAATGAAATATCCGGGTAACGCTGCCCCTCATTATCCCCGTTATGTCCAAATTTAGGTTTGACCCACGTTGGAAAATGCGCGCCCCTTGGTAAGCCCACACGTTTTCAGCGATCGCAAAGAATATATCGTCATCAAGAACAAGGGTTGCGTTACGCGCGACAACAATGTCGCCTAATCGAGTAAACAAGCTCGCAACCTTAAGATTTTGTATAAACTCAGGAACTGGGAATTCACGAATTGTATGGGTGCTTTCGTCAATCTTGGTTTCAGCTCCGATGAAGGCAGACGTCTCCAATGCTGGCGCCGGAGTGTCTTTGCCGCTGCAGTTGCAGCCGCAGTGTTTCGCCGAAGCTAGAGGCACCGTTGTTTTTACCGATTGTGTGGGATATTTACTGGTAGGATCAAGCGCACTTAAAATACCCTTCAGGAAGGGCACGCTATAGCCATTCACTCTCCCATCCTGGTCAAGATTTGAGAAAGAAACCATGCCGTCGGCTCTGTCTGTTTGCTCGAAGGCTGTTGTATCAGAGAGCCGAGGAGCATTCGATGGCGACTGACCAGCCAAAACCATCAGCGCCGCTGTAGTGCGCGGTTGCATGGATATTTGCGGTAAGCCGATCTCCTTGGCGTCCTTTGCCCGCAAGGTTAGCGTCTTACCCTCTTCGACCACAACCGACGGAAACTGACTGTCAGGAGATTTAAACAGCATATAGCTCACCTATGTATAGTCAAAAAATAATAACTCGAAAAGGGAAAAATCTGCCTTGCGCACACGTCTAGGTGTATCAGTATTAAACATGACGGCCAGTAAAGCTTATGTCTATGGGCATATATACCTAGATTCCTGGAGGCGCAGCGACGGCCATCAGCGGATCGGGACCTCGATCAGCGACGGGCCCTCGCGCTTGAGCGCGCGCCCGATCGCCGCGCCGATCGCGTCGCGATCCTGAGCGCGTTCCGCCGGCACGCCCATCGACGCCGCCAGAGCCAAGAAGTCGATGGCGGGATCGACGACGTCCATGCCGACGAACCGGCCGGCCTTGGCGTTGGCGTAGCCCAGCGACTTGGCGACATTCTGCAACACGCCATAGCG
>DATDHT010000176.1:0-13326 GCA_036521435.1 Roseiarcus sp. | reverse complement strand
GCCGGGCTCGGCGCAGCCATTTCCTTCCGCGAAACGGCGATTTCAAAGCCTTGCAGTGGCTTTTCCTTCCGACCTCGGCGTGAGATCGACTTGGCGAAGGCCGGCGAGGACCCTAGCGGTCAAGCGCGAGAACGATAATCGCCGCGCCTGTTGGACTTGGCAAAGTTGCGGTTTCGCGTTTTGACGCGATCTGTCGATTATACCCGATATCTTCTCGAACTCTTTCTAATTCTAACAAGCCCCGAGGCATGTCCACTGGGCGATAGAAAGCCGCTAATTCCAATTGTTGATCTGCACGATGGCCGGCGTCAGAATCGCGGCGAAGAGTCCGGGCAGGAAGAAGAGGATCATCGGCACCGTCAAAACCGGCGGCAGCGCCGCGGCTTTTTTCTCAGCCATGGACATTCGTTGGTCCCGGCTTTCCTGGCTGAGAACCCTGAGCGCGGCGCCGAGCGGCGTGCCATACTTCTCCGACTGCGACAGTACGGTAATGAGCGAGCGAACGGACTCCAATCCGGTCCTCAAGCCCAGATTCTCGAACGCGGTCCGCCGCTCGGCCAGATAGGACATTTCCGCGGCCAGAATCCCCATCTCCTCGGCCATCGAGACGCTCTCGATGCCGATCTCCTGACTGACTTTGCGCACCGCATGTTCGATCGAAATTCCCGATTCCGCGCAAATCAGGAGTAGGTCCAGAGTATTGGGAAACGCCCGCTCGAGTTCCTTTTGCCGCTTGCTGGTCTTGTTCTTCAGGAAAAGCTCGGGGGCCTTGATGCCGAGGTACGTGGCTGCGATCGCAATGCCAATCTTGATCATCGCAGGCTGGTTCCATTTGATGATCAGAAACTGATAGACAATCGCGATGAGGAAAAAGGTAATTGGCGCCACGAGGCGAAAGGAGAGAAAAGTATATTCTGCCCCTGCGCCGCGATATCCGGCCATGGCCAATTGAATTTTTGCCTTTTCGGTGCTGAGCCAGCTCGACAGATTGAGTGTTTCGACCAACTGCTTGACGAGGCCCGTGGGCTTCACCCTCAAGGTGCCTTTGCTCTGGGACGCAATCAATCGCTCGCGTTCGCGCGCTCGAATTCGCTCGCGCTCTGTGCTGACCGCCTTGATACGGCGTGACAAGGTGTCCGGCTGGAGCCAAGGCATCGCAGCGGTGAGAACGGTCGCGGCCGAGCCGATCGCCGCGAACAGCATCGCCAGGAAGTGGGCGTCAGAGAATTTAGCGACGATTTGGTCCAACATGGGCAGGCTCGATTTAGAAGTCGAATGAGATCATCTTCTTCATCATTGCGATTCCTATCCCCATCCAAAAAATCGCAATCACGGAGATCATTTTTCCATGACTCGTCGTCCATAAGAGTGAAACGTATTTGGGAGACGAGACGTAAAGCGCGCCAACGACGAGAAACGGCACCGCGCCGATAATCGCTGCCGAAGCTTTCGCTTCCATCGACATGGCGGTGATCTTTGCCTTCATCTTTTTGCGTTCGCGCAAGACACGCGAAAGATTGCCCAAGGCCTCTGAGAGGTTGCCGCCCGCCTTGCTCTGGATGGCGATGACGATCGAGAAGAAATTGGTTTCGGCGATCGGAACCCGTTGCGCCATGCGCTCGATGCCTTCCGACAACGTCATTCCGATCGAGAGCGCTTCGACAATTCTTCGAAACTCCGACTTCACCGGCTCGGGACTTTCGGTCGCGGCTATCCGGATCGTATCGCCAAGGGGAAGGCCGGATTTGATGCCTCGTACGATGATATCGATGGCGGTCGGAAAGTTGGAGATGAACTTGTTCATGCGTCGAATGCGCAGGCGCGCCAGCGTGAGTTGCGGCAACCCGACCGTGGCTGTCACGACAACAAGAAGCGCTAGCAGCAAGCTTCTCGACTGAACATAGGTCAAGGCGCCGCAGATCAGACCCAGGAGGACGCTCCCGATCCAATATTGCTGTTTGGTGATCGACAACCCGGCCTGTTCAATTTTTGTCGCCAGACTGACGCGCCTGCGCCTTCCCTTCATTTCATTGTCGCGGACGCCGTCGGCGATCTGCTTCTTGCGCGCCGCCCGATCGACACCAGCCGCCACACTCGCCTTGGCGTCGGTTTTCACGACCGCGGCGCGGCGCTTGTCCGCCCGCGAATCCCCGCCAATGAAGGCAAACGCCAGACCGCCGAATCCAAGCGCGAGACAGGCCGCGATCGCCATTGGATTGATCATGCGGATTACCCTTTATTGTGTTGAATGCTAGGCCCCGCTGACGTCCGAGATGTCGAGCGCCGCCGCCAGACGGGCTTCTTCTCCATACATGCGCGCGCGATCCCAGAATTTCGGTCGCCCGATCCCCGTCGAACGATGACGCCCTATGATCTTTCCCTGAGCGTCCTCGCCCAGAAGTTCGTAGACGAACAGGTCCTGCGTGATCACGACATCGCCTTCCATGCCAAGGACTTCGGTTATGTGCGTAATTCGGCGCGATCCATCGCGAAGGCGGGAGGCTTGAACGATCACATCGATCGAGGACGTCATCATTTCGCGGATCGTCTTCATCGGCAGCGCATAACCGCCCATCGTGATCATGGATTCAACACGGCTCAGCGCCTCGCGCGGCGAGTTCGCATGCAGCGTGCCCATCGACCCGTCGTGGCCGGTGTTCATGGCTTGCAAGAGATCGAACGCTTCGGGTCCGCGCACCTCGCCGACGACGATCCGTTCGGGCCGCATGCGCAGGCAGTTCTTGACCAGGTCGCGCATAGTGATCTGACCGACGCCTTCCAGGTTCGCCGGGCGCGTCTCGAGCCGCACCACATGGGGTTGCTGGAGCTGAAGCTCAGCCGCGTCCTCGCAGGTTATGATCCGCTCATCCGCGTCGATATAGTTCGTCAGGCAGTTCAGAAGCGTCGTCTTGCCCGAGCCCGTGCCGCCGGAAATGACCACATTGCAACGGACGCGGCCGATGATCTGGAGAATTTCCGCGCCCGCCTGAGAGATCGAGCCGAACTTGACCAACTGATCGAGCGTCAGCTTGTCCTTCTTGAACTTTCGGATGGTCAGCGCCGCGCCGTCGATCGCGAGCGGCGGCGCAATAACATTGACGCGCGAGCCGTCGAGCAGGCGCGCGTCACAAATCGGCGAGGATTCGTCGACCCGACGACCGACCTGGCTGACGATCCGCTGACAGATGTTCATCAACTGCGATGCGTCGCGGAAACGGACATTGGTGAGTTGGATCTTGCCGCCGACCTCAATGAAGCACCGCGTCGGTCCGTTGACCATGATGTCGGCGATGTCGTCGCGCGCCAGCAGCGGCTCAAGCGGTCCAAAGCCGAGGACGTCATTGCAGATGTCATCGAGCAGATCTTCCTGCTCGGCGATCGACAGCACCAAATTCTTGATGGTGACGATCTCGTGTACGATGTCCCTGATTTCCTCGCGCGCGCTCTCGGGATCGAGCTTGGACAGCGCGGCAAGATCGATCGCCTCAATCAAGGCGCCGAAGATCAGCGACTTTGTCTGAAAATAGGTCTCGGATCTTCGTTCGGTTTGAACCGGCGCGGTGTGAGCGACCCCAGGCTTGGGCGATTCGGTCACCGCGCTCACCGATGGGGCGCGCAACACGGCGACCTGGGGGCTAACGCTCCCACTACGCTTGCCGAACATCGCTCAGGATCCTTTGCGCTTGTGCGAGCGCTCAGCGGAGATGGCGCGATGCGTTTGCGAGCCGATCATTTCTTCTTGCGTCCGAGCTTGGCCATGAGCGGCTCAAGAACGCCTCTTTTGGGCTTGCGGGCCTCGGCTCGGCCGGCAAGCGTGGAGGCGAGATCAACGAAGACCTGCGCGGTTTTGCCGTTCGGCTCGATCTCGGCGATCATTTGCCCATTGTTGGCCGCGGCGCCGAACAGCTTCGCGTCGTGGGATATGATCGCGATCGGATCGGTTTCCACCGCTTTGGCGAATTCTGCGGTGGCGATTTCCGGTCGCTTGAGCATGCCGACGCCGTTCAGGACCAGCTTCGACGGCGCGTCGTTGAGGCGGGCGCCCTTCACGTTGTCGATCAGATTCTTGGTGTTGCGAAGATTCGCGAGGTCGGGGCTCGCGACGACGATGACCTCATCGGCGGAGACGAGAATCCGCCGGGCCCAGCCCGACCACAAATGTGGCACATCAACCACAATCCAGGGCGTCGAGGCGCGCATGGCGTCGATCAGCGAGTCGAACGAGGCCTCGCTGAAGTCCAGGACGCGATCGAGCGTGGCGGGCGCCGCCAGGAGACTGAGTCTCTCGCCGCACTTGGAGAGCAGACGCTCGACCAGCACGGCGTCGACGCGATCGGGAGCGAACACCGCCTCCGCAACGCCCTGGGGCGGGTCCTGATTGTAGTCGAGCCCCGCGGTTCCAAAGGCGAGGTCGAAATCGGCGATGATCGTCGCCATTTCCGTAACCGAGGCCAGGCTCCAGGCCAGATTGTGCGCGACGGTGGACGCTCCGACTCCACCCTTGGCGCCGACGACCGCGATCACGCGCCCAAGAGGCTTGGCCCCAGGTACGGCGAACAGCTGGGATATCGCCTGGATGAAGTCGACGACGCCGAACGGCGCCACCAGATATTCGCTGACCCCGCGCGTCATCAACTGCCGGTAGAGAACGATGTCGTTGAGCTTGCCAAGAACAACGACCTTGGTCCCCGCGTCACAATATTCAGCAAGCTCTTCGAGGTGGGAGAGAAGTCCATCCCGGCTGGCGGGCGCCTCGATCACGACCACATTCGGCGTCGGCGCACTCTTGTAGGCTTCAAGCGCGGCCGCGGCGCCGCCCATGTTCTGCTTGACATGCGCTTTGGCCATTCGGCGATCGGAGATCGCGGCCGCGACAATGGCTGCGATATCGGGCGATTCGCAGAACGCCTGGATCGATACGCGCGGCACCGGCTCGATTTGCACGACCGACCGATCCATGGACGCCTCTCCATCGATTCGGGCGTCGGCGTATTGCGCCTTCATGGTCAATCAGTTTCCATTGGTCGGCAAATCGCCGCCGATTGGCGTGAGAACGGCGTTCTTCCAATCGGTGCTCGGATCCTGCCCATTGCGGACGGCCTCGATGGCTCGGGTGCGCATGGCGACGTCGGAGGGGCCAATCGCGCGCGGCTGAACGAAATCGCGCGGGTCGTCGACCTGGGCCGCGATCGTCGATTGGGTGGCGCAGCCAAAGTTGGAGTAAGCTTCGTTCTTCCATCCCTCGACCGACGACCCCGAAGCGAGATCCTCCGGCCACTGACCGCATACCGTCGGAACGACCGCCTTGAGCCCCGTGAATGACACGCGCACCGGAGGCGCTGCGCCGTCGTTCGAGGGCATGTAGTCGCCCACGGTGATCCTGCCTCTGACGCCCGCGGCGAGAAGCGCTCTACGGACCTCGTAAATGGCGATCGAGTTTGGATTCGTTCCGAGAGGCGTCTGAATCATGACCGTGCCTGAGCCATAGCGGCGATAGCGGTCTGCAAAAGCGCGGACATTCGCCCGCGTACGCGGGTCAAGCCTGCCGCCGACCGGGTAGAGATCCATGCTGTTCGGCGCTGCCGCCACCACGATCGGATGACGCTGCTCGAAGCTGCCGGGAAACACTGGATCCGACGATGCGTACGGAACGCCGCCACAACCGGCAAGCGCAGCCGCGGCCGCGGCTGCGAGGCACAACCTCAAGCCCCGCGTTTTGAATAGGAATCGTGCGTCCGGAAGAGCGGCCATGGGCGCTGTCTTTCTGAGGTCTTGGGAAAACTTTTGGCGAAGCACGCAAGGCCTACTGGGTGATGAATCCGATCTTGCCGGCATAGCCAGGCATCGGCTGGAGCGACTGCGAGGTGGAGTAGATCCGATTGACGCGGCCCAGGAACCAGGTCTGCGGATCGCTGGCGTCCTGGAAATTCTGGTCGGGCCTCACGACCTGACCCGGGTCAATTGCGTGCGCGATGAATGGCGTCACGACGACCAGCAACTCGGTCTCACTGCGCTGATAGTCCCGCGAACGGAATAGAGCCCCAAGCACCGGGAGATTCATCAGCGCCGGAAGGCCATTGATGGCCTGTTCCGTCTGGGTGCTGATCAAGCCGGCCGTAGCGATCGAACCTCCGGAAGGCAGTTCCACCGTCGTCGTGTTGCTGCGGGTCCGGAACCCCGGGATCGTGATCCCGCTGAACGTGATTTGCGTCGAGGGGTCGATATCGGTGACTTCGGTCGCAATTCGCAGTTGGATCCGCCCGGGGGATAAGACGATCGGGGTGAAGTTCAGGGTCACGCCATAGGGTTGCTGGATGAATCCGTACTGGCAAACGGGCTGGCACTGCACGCTATTGAGAATGGGAACCGTGCCGCCAGCCAGGAATTTCGCGGTTTCGCCGGAGACTGCGGTCACGGTCGGCTCGGCGAGCGTGTGGGCGACACCCTGCCGCTCGAAGGCCTGCAAAGTGGCGCTGATGCTGCCGCTGCCCTTGAACCAATTCAGGGTCGCCTGGGAAGCGGCGGCGGCGACGGAGCCGGCGACGTTGCCGTTGATCGAGAACGGAGGGTCGAGCGTGAAGCTGCCGTTTGGTCCGCTCCCGCTCAGGTTCACGCCCAGCTGCTTGATGATGTCGCGCCGAATCTCGGCCACAGTGACACGCAGGCTGACTTGGTCAGCCCCGCGGATGGTGAGAGCGTTGACCACTTTTCCCTGGGGGCTGCTGGGCGACTTGCCGGCGGAGCCGGCGGCGCCGCTCGAAATGGAGATCTGAGGGGCGCTTCCGGAGGATGAGGTCGGCGAATCGTTGACGAAGCCGGAAGCGATGTCGAGCGCCTTTTGCGCTTCCTCCGCCGAGGCCACGGATCCCGTGAGGATGATTGTGTTCTCGACGGTGCGCACCCGGATCTCGTTGCCCGGGATCGCGACATTGAGGAGCGACGTCAACTCGCCGATGGCGCGGCCGACCGAGACCTGGAAAAACGCAATTCTCCGTCCATCCTTGGCTAGGGCGAAAATGGTTGTGTGGCCGTTGGCGACGCCAGAAATATAGATGCGTTTCGCTGTGCGCACGATCGCGTTGGCGACGCTGGGATCGCCGACATAGATCTCGCCAGCTTCCTCAGGCAGGTCGCGTATGACCGATTGGCCGACGCCCATTTGCAAGGGCTGGGCCGTGGCGTCCGACATGGCTCCCATCCGCGCGAAATCATCGCCCTCGGCGGCCCGGACGATCGAAGCCGGCGCGATCGCGAGAAGCGCCGCGGAGACGTAAATGGCGATGCTTTGCCGTCTCTGAATGCGATCGGACTTCATGCCCCGGCTCCGTCTCTGGAGAACAAGCGACAAAGAAAAGAAGGAGGACGACTCACCGGGTCGCCTGCTGCGGGGCGCCGTAGCGAACCACCGTCAAAGCGTCGTCGGGACTGACAATCGTCTTCGCCGGGCCGCCGCTGTCGACGAGGCTGCGGAGAACGAGATGAAGATTCGAGTTCCCGGCATGTTGAGCAAGGATGATGAGATTGACTTGATCCGGGTCGAGCTCCAGCGTCGCGTTGGCTCCGATGATGACTTTCTTGCCGTTCTGCTCTTCCACGTTCTGGCCGATCGCCAGGACGCGCACGTTGGCGAGGATCGGTTGCGCCGTCATGACTTCGACCCCTCGGGCCTTGGTCGATTCTTCGTCGCGGGCAAGACGGACGACGTCGACCCTGTCATTCGGAAGAATGAATCCGCCCGCAGTCGAATCGCCGTCGTTGTCGATCTTGATCGCGACCGCCCGCTTTCCGGTCGGCAGGATCGCCGACATGAAGCCGCCCGCCCCGGCTTTGACGAGCTTGTCATGCCGGATCGGCTCGCCGCGAAGGAAAGCCACCCGCGTCATCGAGCCTTCGACGTCCTTGAGCGCGTCGGCCTTTGTCGATTTTGTGATCATGAGTTCGGAGACGTCTGCTTTTGGCCACGGATGCCAAGCCGTCGCGCCTTCATTGACGACCGTCCCCATCGGCAGATCCTGAGCGGCGACAAGCACTTGCTCGACATCGACCTTTGGCGGAGCTTCTGCAGCCGGGCTCGGCGCCGAATTACCAGCGCCTCTTAGGAACATATACGTCGCGCCGAACGCCAGAACCGCGATCGTCCCCACGATGATCAGCCTTCGATTCATAAATCATGACCCTTCGCACTGACTCGCTAGCGGCACAATTTAGACATCGTAATCGTCAAGGTACGGTTAATTTAAAGTATCGACTTGTATGCCAGGCGTTAGGCAGCCCACAGATCAAAAGACAATCTTGCCATTAATCCCGCCGCTCCCCTGCTATTCCGAAGAGTGAGATATAATAGACTTCGCTAGTCGCGCCTCGACTGAGAGAATAGCTCAAAATAGCGCGATGAGGCTCACCCAACTGAGCGTTAAGTCTTGGATCGGCGACTCATCGTTTCGTCGCGACCAATAGCCTCCATCTACCGAGAAATGACCGGAAGCGACCGGTCGTCATCGTTAATGCGCTCGCAACGATCCTGCGCGAGTCTCCCTCGTGGCTTCCGCTTGCCGATCCGCGGACAATCGGCTTCGATGTTGGCCTAGACGACCGCAGTCCAGATGGATGAGTTGGGGAATTGCATCAGGCCGGCTGCCGCCAATGCGATTCCGTAGGGAACGCCGGCGCTGGCATTATGCAGCCGCGCGAGCCAAGCGACGCGGGCGAGCGCAGCAGGCAAGGGGACCCTGCGAAGGCCGAGAAGGATGAGCGTGAGGATCCCACCGAAGATGGCGGCAGCGAGGCCATAATCGAGGATCGCCGCCCAACCGAGCCATGCCGCGGTTGCGGCCGCCAATTTGGCGTCGCCCCCGCCAATGAACCCAAAATTGAACATGGCGAATGTGATCGCCAGAATGGCCAAGCCGCATGACATATTGAGAAGAATATCGACGGCCGGAACGCCAAGCAGCGCCGCAAAGATCACATATCCGAGCGCAAGAGCGACGCAGATCCGGTTGGGGATCGTGAAGGTCAGGAGATCCATGGACGCTGACAGCGCCATGAGGGTGGGAAAGAAGGCGAAAATCGAAAGATGGATGAGGTTCGAAGCCATCGCAGTTTGTTCGGCCGCATCAAACAGGGAAAATCGGTCTGCGTCTCGCTCGTCCGTGATCCGGACAAGACCTGGGCTATCCTTCGCGCCGGAAGGCGGACGCCAGCGCGAAGGTCAGTGAGGCGCCACCTTTACTTGAGGGTCGTGCCGATTTCGTTGAACACCGTGCTGACCTTGGTGCCAACCGTTGTGACCGCGGTGATGATGAAGACGGCGATCAGCGAGGCGATCAGCGCATACTCGATCGCCGTGACGCCTGACTCGTCGGCGACGAATTTCTTTATCGATTGAGACATGTTTTGCTCCTACTCCAAAGACCTCCCAGCGACGAACCGGAGTTTTCACGCCGCCGAACGAGCCGAGACTAGGAGCGCCCGATTTCGACCGCGTTAATTCGAGCGAGTCTCTGGCGAAGCCCGCAATTGAAGTTGAGCGAGTTGGTTAAGCAGCGAATAAGGTTGAACGACGCGCAACGGATATGGATTTGAAGTAATTCTTAACTCAATTTGAATCCGAATCTTCACCATTCATAGTACGCGCGCTCTCATTATTCTCGCGAACAATCGCGAGCGCCTAGAGGCATATCCTTCGACGCTATAGCGAGGAGACGGGGGACGGTTCAGCTTAAGGCGCCAGATCGAGCCAAGCTCCGTCCACGCCGTTCTCGACTTCAACAATCCAGAGGTCGGGGTCAAAGGCGATCTCTCGTTTGAGCCGCCCCTCGGCTTCGTCGGAATTGATCAATGGCGCCGCGTGCGTCCGGGCAAACATTCTGTCGACGCCGCTCGGCGCCTCGGCTGCGACAGACTGCGGCGCGGGGCCATAAAGCGTCGCGCTTCCATTGAGGTGATCGACTTTGACGAAGATGGCGCCGGCCTCCGCAGCGCCCCGCCGGCGCAAGACGGCGCTCACCCCTTCCACTCCGCACCGACGCAAATAGGCCGCGACCCAAATGTCGGACCGCAAGCGCACCGAGCTTAGTGCCCTCCTGCGCGAGCGGCGGCGGTTAGCTGCTTGACAAGCCGTTCGGTTATTTCGGTCGCGGGAGGCAGGCCGTGGGCGCGCTCAAACTCGCGCAGCGCTTGCTCGGTTGCGGACCCCTCCTTCCCGTCTGGCTTGACGGGGTAGCCAAGCTTGGCCAGGGCGGTTTGGGCGGCCAGGGTCAAGTGCGAAGAATCGCCGTGGGGCTCCCCTGCCAACAGTTCGGCGATCGGATCGGATGCTGAGGACGGACTCCCGGCGATCTGAGCCGCCCGCGGCGGCGGAAGAGCGGCAGAGGACTGCGCTGGCGGGGCGTTGTCTCCCACGCTGACTGGCTTCTGAGGAGGGGGTGGGGCTGGCGCTGGCGCAGCGGAGGGAAGCTTCGGCGCCGCATAACCAAACAACGGGGCGGGATGACGCTCGCGCTGCAAAAGAAGCGCGTTGACGCCAATGCCCACAAGGGCCGCGAACAGCACCGCTCCGAGGTAATATCGCAAATGCGCGAGCTTCACGCGCCCGGCTATCCTTCGTGTCAGCGCTTTATGAGCCGAACGTGGGACAGGCCCTCGGAGCTGGCCCAGATTATTTTTTATGCGTGCAAGCGCTAGATCCACGCGTGTTCTCCTGAAACCGCAGCGGCTCCGCTCGAATCCGTCTCGCGCTCGAAAGAGCGGGGGATGGAATAGCGACCGGAAGAATACCGGTCATTTCGGTGAACGGCGGCGTAACGATTGGCCGACATAGTTCGGTTCGGCAGGGCAAAAGAGTGCGGACGCATCCCTTGCAAGCGCTCAGGATCGTCGCGCGTTTCCTTAAAATCGCAGCCGCAGATTAAACCAATCTTAAGTCTAGACTCAGCCGCTTCCCTAAATGCAACCGAGGCCGCGAGCTTTGAGATTATGGTTTATTGTTTCATTACAACGGTCGTCCCGAACCTTAATGAGGTATGGATTTCTGGCGGTGCGCTGGTCCATGGCCGGACCGGCGCCCATATAAGGGCTATGGACGATCCAATGAGGCTGGCGCATCCCTTGTCGGCAATTGACAGCATTCGCGAGGATTTTGCCTCTCTCGATGACTGGGAGGATCGATATCGTTACGTCCTTGAGTTGGGTCACGCGCTCGAGCCGCTCAGCGAAGAGGCCCACAACGACGTCAACAAAGTTCGGGGCTGCGTCAGCCAGGTGTGGCTGGAGCGCGAGCCGAGGACGAACGCGGAAGGCGGAAGCATCTTGCACTACCGCGGCGACAGCGACTCTCACCTCGTGCGGGGCCTGATCGCCATTGCGATCGCGCTCTTTTCGGATCGCACGCCGGAGCAGATCCTAAGCGTGGACGCAAACGCCGCCTTTCGGGAGCTGGGTCTCGAGCAACATCTGACGCCGCAGCGGTCAAATGGCGTGCGCGCGATGGTCGACCGTATTCGGACAGACGCGGCGGGGCTGAGGCTGGGCGCCGCTTAGCCAGATTGTGCGGTCATAAGTCGCGCCGCCGCGGCGCAAAGGGGTCGTTGGGGAGCGGCCGTTCCACCGCCCATCGCAGGCGCCTTGCCCATACTGTCTCTGTCCGGCAAGGCCGCCTATCCACGCCCAAATCGGGGGATAGAGCAAGGCGGCGCCGTGACGGTCAACAATTCATTAATCCCATTGGTGGAGACTGGAATAAACGCTTCGTTAGCCACGGATGTTGATCGATGGGTGAATTCGAGAGTTCAAGCGCCTGCAACGCGCTGCGGCCGTCCGGCTCGTCGCGCGAACTCATTGTCGTGGAGACGCGTGCGGAGACCAAACCGGCGCCTGAGCGGCAACCTGCGACTGCGCGCAGGCTTTCCTTCTCCCGGTTCCAATTCGCCGCCGCAGCGCCGCTTGCGATCGTCCTCGCCGTCGCGGGGGCGTTGTTTTTGGAAGACCGCGAGCAGGCCAGGGCGCTTGCGGAACAGGTGAGTGAAAACGCGTCTCTGGCTCACACCATCAAGTCGCTGAAGGTCCGCCTCGACGCAATCGATAGCACGATGTCGAACGCAGGCCTGACCGACTTGCGGCAGTCGGTCGGCGAGATCAGGTCAAACCTGGCTTCAACGCGGGAGGTTAGCGGAGCATTGGCTCAACTCTCCCAACGCGTTGACAAGCTGGACCATGAAGCGAGCGCCAAGGTCGACAAGCTCTCTGAACGCGTCGATCACGAAGCAAATGCTTTGACAACCGGCCTCTCGCCTCGCATCGACAAGCTTGAGCAGAAGATTGCCGCGACGCTTCCCGCGCCGTCTCCGGTCGCCCAGGCGAAGCAGCCGCCAGCTCGTCCGAAGTTCGACAATGTATCGATGGACAGGACGAGTTCAATCGAACGGCAGAAACCTCTTTTGCGCGGATATGTCGTGCTGGACGCTCGCGATGACGTTGCGCTGGTCGGGGGACGCTATGGCGAACGGGAAGTCCGTCAGGGCGATTTTCTCCCCGGCGCGGGGCGGGTCGAGCGTATCGAGCTTGGAGGCGCCGGATGGGTTGTCACGACCAGCGGGGGCCTCATCGCCTCAGCCGATTCTCCGCGCTATTGATCACACCTATCGCGACGGTAGGCGTCCGGGCGACGCGGAGAGGGCCACTGTCTCCAGGACGTTAACCTAAGCGCAACGCGGAACGCTTTCGATAAGCAGGCGTGTGTGTTACCACGCCGCCTCGAGGCTTCCGCGCGGGCGCGCGGTCCCAGGGACAGACCGCGCGCATGAACGAACGGCGTACCAGTTTCAATTATGAGGATCTCATAATCTGCGGTCGCGGCGAGCTGTTCGGACCGGGCAACGCCCAACTGCCTTTGCCGCCGATGTTGATGTTCGATCGGATCAGCGAGATCTCCGAAACTGGAGGGGTCAACGGCAAAGGGGGCGTCCGGGCGGAGCTCGACGTCAAGCCAGACCTCTGGTTTTTCGGTTGCCATTTCAAGGGTGACCCGGTGATGCCGGGATGCCTCGGCTTGGACGCGCTTTGGCAATTGACCGGGTTCTTTCTCGGGTGGCTCGGCCTGCCTGGACGGGGCCGCGCGCTCGGCGTCGGCGAAGTGAAGTTCGCAGACCAGGTGCTGCCAACAATAAGAAAGGTCGTCTATGGCGTGGACATGAAGCGTGTTTTCAAGGGCAAGCTGGTCCTTGGCGTTTCTGACGGGTGGCTCGAGGGCGATGGCAAACGAATTTATGAGGTCAAGGATCTCCGCGTCGGCTTGTTCAGCCCTGCGCCAGCAGTTTCGACTTAACC
>DATDHT010000175.1:0-2511 GCA_036521435.1 Roseiarcus sp. | reverse complement strand
ACTCCCGCCAAACGATAAAAGCCGCGCTCGACCGGTCCTATGACCGGGCTGAGCAGGTTTCTCTCGCCTGCGTAAACCTCCGCAATGTATTTGCTGAGTGGTAGGGCGCAGCCCAGCACCAAAGCGAGCACAAGCGTGATCTGCGCCCAGCCTACGAGCGTCATCGCATCACCTTTTGATCTAGAATTTTTCCGGGCGGACCAACGTGTAGAGGAGGTAGAGGCCGAGCCCGACGGCGACGACCAGTCCGATGATCGGTTCACTCATCGGACGCTCCTAGAGCTGGCGGAGCGCGAGGGCGTAGACGCCGATCAACGCCAAAGCCGCCAAACCGAGCGCCACGAATGCGACGTCGAACATGTTCGCCTCCTTGCTGGAGAGGTTCTTAGCGCCGGCCCGCGTAAGCTTTCGATTGCGAATCGGGCGGCCGAGCGTAAGGATTCCATAAGTTCCAGCCCGCGGTGATAGAGCAGGGCGCGACTGAGGCGCGGCGGTGTCGCGAAGATCAGATCGGTGAGGCCAACGAAGCGAGCGGGCCGCCGTTGCGGAAGCGGAAACGCACCGGACTGTTGCAGCTATCCTAAATATCATCTACATTGTGTGCATAAGGCGCTCGACACATTCGTCGGTGCTATTGGCGGGAAAGATGTGGTAGCAGGTTCGGGCGAGGCCCAGGCTTGGCGGTGCGAAGCTCAGGCCTCGTCCGCTAGGGCTTTCGTCACGATTTCGCGATAGTCCCGCATCTCATGCGTCGTCTCGCTGTACTCAGGAGAAGAGTTTTGCTGCACATAACGCCAATGTCTCGGCGCCGATGGCGCATCGCTGCAATCGCATGCGCGCTGCCGGTGGCGATGCTGCTCGCTGGATGCGGCAAGAAGCAAGCGGAGCCGGCGGTGGTCGGCCAGGTCATCGCTCACGTCGGCCCGGACGATGTGACGCAGCAGGAGCTGGACAACGAGCTTCGCCTCGCCAACGTGCCGGCCGATAAACGCAGCGACCCCGTACTCAAGGCGGCGCTGTCGCGGATCGTCGAACGCAAGTACCTGGTGCAGCAGGCGGTCGCCGCGAAGCTCGATCGCGAGCCGACCGTGCATCTCGATCTTCTGCGCTCACGCGAGCAGATCCTTGCCGGCGCCTTCGTTCAGCGCGACCTGTCATCCAAGATGAGCGCGGTCGCCAAGAATGAAATCGACACCTACGTCCAAGGCCATCCGAAGCAGTTCGACCAGCGGGAGCTGTTCCAGGTCGACCAGATTTCTTTCGCGCCGCCGAAGGACGTGGAGGCCCTGGCGGCGGCGACGAAGGATTTCAAGTCGCTCGATCAGGTTGAAGCGAAGCTGAACGAGATGAACATCAAATTCAGCCGCGGTACAGCGACCTTGGACAGCGCGACAATGCCCGCCGAGATGCTGAAGGTGCTGGACGCCCGCAAACCGGACGACATTTACTTCATACGTTCAAGAGGGAGCTCGAGCTTTTTCAAGGTGACGTCCGTCGATCAAAAGCCGCTGTCCACCGACCAGGCCAACGAGTTCGCGAAACGCGAACTCCGGGTCGAGATCGGCAGGAAGGACGCTGAAGCGATCTCCAAGGCTGCGTTGGCGGATGCGAAGTTCGAAGGAGACTATACCCGCATCATGACGGCCACTCCGCCCGCCCCTGCAACGCCGGCGCCCGCCACGGATGGCGCCGGAGCGACTCCGGCACCCGGGACCGAGGGCACGGCGTTGCCCGGCGCGACGCCGGCGACGGAGACCCCAGGCGGGGAGACCCAAAAGGACCAGCCTAAGAACTGATCGGCTTTCGCTTAGGCGGCCACGAAGTTCGACGGGCCTCCGCGCCCGATAGGCAGGTTGTGACACGTCTTACGGCCTCCTGAGCCAACGGGGGCCGAGGCGTTGTTTGCGCGCCCATGAAATCCTTAGCCCCGGCCGTGCTTAGCCCCGGCCGCGCGTGCCGGCGCACGGCTCGATCCTTGTCGTTTCCGCTTCCCTTTGCGAGCCGTGAGGGAGCGTCGACTTCGCTTGGTCTTATGGCGCTTCAGCCAACTTCCCGCCAAGTCTTGTCCTTTGAGATTGAGCGACGCGCCGATTTACCTAAGACGGCGCCCGCAGAGCTCCAAGCTGAGCTTGATCGGACCCCATCAGGGCGGGCCGCGCCAGCTTCAGGTCAGGTCCAACGCTTAACAAGGAGTGACTCGGACAAGGGCGCGGCGATTATTCCAATCGATGCGCAACCGCTCGGACACATGGCTTCGGAAGAGCCGCCGGGCGGCACGACAGAGAGGACTTCCGACCCTCCTCCATTGGCCGGACCCGCAGCGGGCTGCGGGAGCCGCTGAGCCCCTGAGACGAGTTTCGGGCCGGTAGAGCAGGACACAAAGAATCTGAGGCGAGGACGGTTCAAGTCCATAAGAATCGGCCTCCCAATTCGGTCGGTGCCGAGCTTGCATGGGGTTGTTGCAGGGTCACGTCCAAGCACATTTCGATTTATTACGGCGGCGCTCTGACG
>DATDHT010000174.1:0-16620 GCA_036521435.1 Roseiarcus sp. | reverse complement strand
GGCTGGCGTTTGAGCGGGCCCGACCCGTTTCTAAAGCTTGCCTCGACCGCGATTTGGCCGCAATGGTCGGTGACATCTCCGTTCCCGCTCCGCTTTGCCGCTCATGCAATTGACCCAACAGAACTCGCCCCGCTGCTCGCTCTATCTCGTCACTCCCCTGCTGTCGGCCGCTGACGCCGGCGCCTTTGGCAAGATTTTCGCCGAGGTGCTCGAGGCGGCGCCGATCGCCAGCGCGCTGGTCCGCTTCGCGCCCGGCTCCGAGTTCCATGCGAAAGCGATCGTGGCGCCCCTCCTTCGTTCCGCCAGAGACGCCGACTGTGCGCTGTTGATTGAAAACGACGCCCGGTTGGCGGCCCGACTTGGCGCGGATGGCGTCCATGTCGCGGGCGCCGGGGAGGATCTTGTCGAGTCGATCAAGAGCCTGAAACCGGAACGGATCGTCGGCGCAGGATCCTTGCGCACCCGTGATGAGGCGATGAGTGCAGGCGAAATGGGAGCGGATTACGTGATGTTCGGGGAGCCGCGTGGCGGCGCACAAACGAGCGGCTTGGCGTCGCTGATGGCGCTCGCCGAGCGGGTCGTCTGGTGGGCCGAGATCTTCGAGACGCCGTGCGTCGCCTATGCCGGCACGATTGCAGAGGCTGGGACGCTGGCTGAGGCCGGCGCCGATTTCGTCGCGCTCGGCGACACCATCTGGAACAGCGCTTCGCCACGAGCGGCGGTGCGCGAGGCCCACGGGCTGGTCGCTGGCGTGGGTGTCGCAACGCCATGAAGCGACTTGCACTCGCCCTGGGATTGACGCTGAGCTTGAGCAGCGCCGCCTTCGCCCAAAAGTCGACTCCAGGCGTCCTGTCGCCGCTGGCGAGCCCTTCAACCATCGCCCCTCCAACATCGGCGCCGCCTCCTCTGCCGCCGCGAACTGACGGGGTGCCGGCCGATATGGCCTTCGGCGCGTATCAGCGCGGCAATTTCCTCTACGCCCTGTTGGAGGCCGAACGCCGCCTTGACGCCAACCCCAAGGATGCGGCGGCGATGACGCTGATCGGCGAGATCTATCGCGAGGGCGCCGCGGTCCCCCGCAGCGATCAAGAGGCTTCGCGCTGGTTCCGCCTCGCCAGCAATCTCGGCGATCCCGAGGCGGCTTACGAGCTCGGAGCGATGCTGGTTCAAGGCGAGACTGGCGTGGCGAAAGATCCGGCTGCCGCCAAGGCGCAGTTCGAGCGCGCGGCGGCCAAGAACCAGCCAGGCGCGCTCTACAATCTTGGAGTCATGGCGCTCCAGGGTTTGGACGGCAAGACGCCTGATTATAACCAGGCGGCGCAATATTTCCTGCGCGCGGCGAACGCGGGCGACGACGACGCGGCCTATTCCTACGGCGTGATGCTGCGCGACGGCAAAGGAGGGCCGCAGAATATTGGCGAGGCGGTTCACTGGCTCAAGCGCGCGTCCGACGACGGCATCGTCGCCGGCCAGGTCGAATATGCGATCATGCTGTTCAACGGCGAGGGCGTGAAGAAGGACCAAGCCGAGGCCGCGAAGATCCTCCTCACCGCCGCGTCCCGCGGCAACCCGATCGCCCAGAACCGGGTTGCTCATCTCTATGCCAGCGGCGAAACGCTGCCAAAAGATATGGCCAAGGCCGCCGCCTGGAACAGTTTCGCCAAGGCGGCCGGACTCAAAGACGACGGCCTCGATGTCGCCACCGCCAATCTGACCCCAGACGAGCGGAGCCGGTTCACCAAGATGGTCCGCCAACTCACCGGCTTTTGACGGCTCAAAGCTGGCGCCGGCCGCGGTCGTTTCTGACATCCCTATTGGCTTCGGCCTTTTTCTTGCGTGCCCTTCCCCCAGAAACGGGTGGCGGCGCGCTCGCCGGATCAAGGAGGCTCGATTCGCATGGCGACCCAACTCAACGCACGCGTTGGCGAAGTGACTCACCGCATCGTCGAGCGGAGCCGCCGGTCCCGTCAGGCCTATCTGGCGCGGATCGACGCCGCCGTCTCCAATGCGCCATCACGCAAGCGCCTCGGCTGCGCCAATTTCGCCCACGGCTTCGCCGCTTGCGAAGCGAACGACAAGGAGGCGTTGCGGGAGGGGACGGGCGCCAATCTCGCGATCGTCACTGCCTATAACGACATGCTTTCGGCCCACCAGCCCTATGCGCGCTTTCCCGATCTCATCAGGCAAGCCGCGCGCGCGGTCGGCGGCTCAGCCCAGGTCGCGGGCGGCGTTCCCGCCATGTGCGACGGCGTCACCCAGGGCGAGAAGGGCATGGAGCTTTCCCTGTTCTCGCGCGACGTCATTGCGCTCTCGACCGCGGTCGCCCTTTCCCACGACATGTTCGACGCCGCGGTCTATCTCGGCATCTGCGACAAGATTGTGCCGGGCCTCATGATCGGCGCGCTGTCCTTCGGCCATTTGCCAGCGGTGTTCCTGCCCGCGGGGCCAATGCCCTCCGGCCTTGGCACTGTCGAGAAGTCGAAAGTCCGCCAGCTCTACGCCGAGGGTAAGGCGAGCCGCGCCGACTTGCTGGCGGCGGAGGCCGAGGCCTATCACGCGCCGGGCACGTGTACGTTCTACGGCACGGCCAACACCAACCAGATGCTGATGGAGATCATGGGCCTGCATCTGCCGGGCTCGTCCTTCGTCAATCCCAATACGCCGCTGCGCGACGCCCTCACCATGCTCGGCGTCAAGCGGGCGCTGGAGATCACCGCGCTCGGCAACCAATTCACGC
The DNA here is from genome assembly GCA_036521435.1 of Roseiarcus sp. Taxonomy (GTDB): domain Bacteria; phylum Pseudomonadota; class Alphaproteobacteria; order Rhizobiales; family Beijerinckiaceae; genus Roseiarcus. Next base: position 13,883 of record DATDHT010000174.1, on the reverse strand, counting down.
CGATCGGGCGCGTGATCGACGAGCGGGCGATCGTCAATGGCGTCGTCGGGCTTCATGCGACCGGCGGCTCGACCAATCTCACCATTCACCTGGTGGCGATGGCCGCGGCTGCAGGCATCGCGCTCAGGTGGGAGGATTTCGCGGATCTTGCCGAAGTGACGCCGCTTCTGACCCGGATCTATCCGAATGGGAAGGCGGACGTGAACCATTTCCACGCCGCCGGCGGCATGGGCCTCCTGATCCGCGAACTTCTCGGGGCGGGGCTCGTGCACGGCGACGCGCAGACCGTCTGGGGCGAGCTCGACGCCTATGCGGTCGAGCCGCGCCTTGACGCGGATGGCGCGGTCGCCTGGGCGCCTGCCGCCGCCGAATCCGGCGATCGCGACGTCTTGCGCGAGGCGCGCGATCCGTTTCAGCCCAACGGCGGCTTGCGGGTGCTGGAAGGACCGCTGGGCCGCGCGGTCATCAAGACTTCGGCCGTCGCTCCCGACCGTCATACGATCGAGGCGCCGGCGCGGGTGTTTCACAGCCAGGAGGAATTGCATATTGCGTTCCGCAATGGCGAACTCAACCGGGACTTCATCGCTGTCCTGCGATTTCAGGGACCGAAGGCCATCGGCATGCCGGAGCTGCATAAGCTGATGCCCCCGCTCGGGGTGCTGCAGGACCGCGGACATCGGGTGGCGCTCGTCACCGACGGGCGCCTGTCAGGCGCCTCGGGCAAGGTGCCGTCGGCGATCCACGTGACGCCGGAGGCGGCGGCGGGCGGAGCCATCGGCAAGATCCGGAACGGCGACGTCATTCGTCTCGACGCGCCGGCGGGCCGACTCGACGTTCTGGTCGCGGACGATGTCTGGGCTCACCGGCCGCATGCCGAAGCCGATCTCTCCGGGTCCCATATCGGAATGGGGCGCGAATTGTTCGGGGTCTTTCGCGGCGCAGTCAGCTCGGCCGACGAGGGGGCGGCGATTTTCCCTAGCCCCTGACGCGCGGAAGGCCTCGGAACGTTGAGGCTTTCTTCATGATTGGCGAGCGAAATAGCCTCTCAGTCTCCCGACCTCGAGAGGGCTCCGATGTCGTCGCGCCTTTGGCTTGCCGTCGCCTTCGTTCTCGCCTTTGGCGCGACGCCCGCGCGCGCCCAGACGAGCATGATCGCGGTCATTCTCGACCAGGCCAAGATCGCGCGATTGCCTGAGGCCACGGCGACGCTGATTGTCGGAAACCCGATGATCGCGGACGTGACCATGCTCAAGAACAACAATACGATGGTCATCACCGGAAGGAGCTTCGGCCAGACCAACCTGATCGCGATCGACGCGACCGGATCGCTCATCGAGGAAGAGCAAATCCAGGTCCTGCCGTCGAAAACGGTGCTGGTCTTGCAGAACGGAAGCGCCAGAGTGTCCTACGCCTGCGATCCCACTTGCATGCCGACGGTTCAACTCGGCGACGACGACAAGACTTTCAAGGACGTCGGCGAACAGATGTCGACCCGCAACGGCTACGCCGCGGGCGGCTCAGCCGCGAAATAAGACGAGCGGCGGTCTAGGCGATTCAATCTGACCGTCCGTTGCTCTGGCCTCGAGCGCCGCTCTTGGTTAGAAGGACGCCTTCAATCCGAGAAACTGCCTTTGCCCGTCTTGCTGCGCCTTCTCATGATTTCGCTCGCCGCCTGTGCTGGCTTAGGCAGCGCGGCGCGGGCGTCCGACTGCGCCTTCACGCCGGCGCCGGCGACGCGGCTTCAGAGCCTGGACGCGGTCGCGGACTATCGGCCGGTCTTGAAAGCGTGCGTCGCCGCCGACGGACGAAAAGCGGTCGCGATCCGCGAGATGACTATCGCCGGCCAAAAGCTCGCTCTCCTCGCCGATCCCCAGGCGCTGACCACGCGGCTCGAACGCCAAGTGTGCTGGACGTGCCGCGAGGCGAGCGAGGGCGAACTCGCTGCAACCCGCATGGGTCGCGCAATCCGCGAGTCAGCCGAGGCGCCGGGCCTGATCCATCGCGGCTTTCTTCAGGATGCGGGGCTGACCCACGGCGCCGGACCGGGCGATTTCGTCACCGGCGACCTCTGCCCGAGCCACAAGCCGCTCGCTCGCGCGTTTTTCACCGGGCTCGAGGCTGCAAGCCCGCACGCTCCGGTGGCGCTCTCGATTTCAGGCCTTTGGCTCATTCATCATTTCGACGACTTCCGCTGGCTCGTCGAGCAGCGCAATTCCCGCGCGCTCGACATCCTTTGGGTCAATCACACCTATCACCATCCCTATCACCGCAGGCTGCCGGACGACGCAAACTTCCTGTTGGCGACAGGCGTCGATCCGCAGGAGGAAATCCTCGACACCGAGCGGCTTCTGATCGCCAACGGCGAGACCCCGTCGCTGTTCTTCCGCTTTCCCGGTCTCGTCTCCAGCGATCCGTTGATGCAGGCGGTGAGCCAGTTCCACCTGGTCACGCTTGGGGCCGACGCCTGGCTGGCGCTGGGGCAGAAGCCGGGGCGCGGCTCGATCGTGCTGGTCCACCCGAACGGCAACGAACCCAAGGGGTTGGCTCTTTTCTCCACCGACCTCGCGCATAGGGAGATCGCGGCTCCGCTTGAGCCGCTGACCGCCGCCCCTGAGTAAGCCCTGAGCAGGTCTCTCAACCGGGCCGGGGGGCCGCGATCCTGGCCGCCCCCAAGCGCCTTACGGTTTCCGCGCGGCGAAAATTCCGCTTCCTAGGTAGCCGCCGGTCCCGTTGAGGATAAGCGAACCCCCCATTTCGCCGTAGGGGATCATGTTGGTGGGGCCGCCCTGGAAGAAGGAGCCGGCGAGTGTTGCGGTCCGACCCCCGTTATTGCCGGTCAGCGGCGAGGCGGTCGCGAACGACGCAGCTCCCCCCACCCAACCGACCGTGCCCGCATAGTTCGTTCCGTCGAGCCCGCCGATCGTGACGGCGCCGGTGCGAGTGCCGAAATTGACCGTGTTCGAAAACGTGCCCGCGGCGAGATAGCTGGTGATGTTGTTCGGGTTGGCAATATTGGCGATCGCGTGGCCGGTGTAAGTGGCCGTGCCGGTCTCCAAAGAAAGCTGCCGGGCCGCCAGGGGCGTCAGCGGGACGCCTGCGACCCAGAGCAGCAGAGCGCCCTGATCCTCGAACGCGAGTTGACCGTTGCTGTTGTTCGCGCCGTTGAAGGCGCTCCAGAAACCCCACTGGGTCGATTCGCATGCGCAGGGCTTGACGGGGTTGGGGTTGGCGAGGGTGGCGGGGATGGTGGAAATCGAGCTCAGAAATGAGGCCGTGTTCGCGCCGACGCTCGCCGCCGTCACCAGCTGCTGGTTGGCGAAGCCGACAGTTGACAGCGGGGACTCGCCGTCGGTGCGCAACGAGACAGGAGTATTGACCCCGTTGACAACCACTGCCGCGTCCCGCGCCGCGAAATTCGAAGGACTGACGTACGTGCCGCGGGTCCCGTTCAGCCCGGTCAGGTTGTTCCCATTCAGGCTTCCGAAGACATAATTGGAACTCGACATGCCGCCGCTCGTCGCGCCGACGCTCTTGACATTGAAGATAGCAAGCATCTCGCTTGAATCGCCCGGCAGGAAGATGCTGACGCCGCCGCCAGGCTGGTTGGTGAGGTTGGTTATGACATAGGGCTTCGTGAAATTCGCTGGCGCCCCCTGCACCCCCCCGGACGCGGTCGCCATCAGCCCACCGACATAGCCATTCAGGCTCAGCGTCGGATGGTTGTTCGCCCGGGTCATCGGCGTTCCCGTCGTTGTCGGATTGAACGTGTAGTTCGCGGTGGCGGGTCTGACATAGTTGACAAAGTTGGACGGCGGACTGTTGTTCAGAACGAAGCCCGCGATGGGCACCCCATTCATGGTCGGCACAGTGTTGGGCGCCGACGTTACGGAGCCGCCTGCCAGCCCGTACCATCCGTCGTGATTGCGCATCGTCACTCCGGTGAACCCGCCGGCCTGGGTAAAGCCGACGTTGGGCGCGTTGCTGATCGCCGATGTCATGACAAACAGCGTCGCGTTCTGCATCAGACCCTTTCCGGTCACGCTGAGGCCTGCTTGGAACTGTCTTGAGGTTGTGGCCGGCGTGCCGTCCGGATTGGAGCCCCCACTTTGATAGCCGAGGATCGGCGAGACGTGGAAGCCGCCGCTTCCGGCGAAGGCGCCGGTGAGATAGGGTACGGAGCTCGGGCCCATGCTGGTGGTGAAAGGCCCGGGGGTGACAATCGCATAAGTCGCGGTGGGAGCCGGCCCGACGGGCGTAATCGGGACAATAGGGACGACCGGCGGAATGACCGGTGGAATGACCGGCTTCAGCAGATCCTGTGCGACGACCCTTTGCGCGGTTTTGACCGAGGCGCTGTTCTGCGCCCCTTGCGCGACAGTTTGTCCCATGGCGTTCGCGGCCGTGAGCGCATTGGCGCGACCCGCCGAGGCGGTCTGAATCATCGGCGCGCCAGGCGAGGTGGGCGTGCCGACGTTATAAGTTCGCGCCTGATTGTCCGTCGGCTGCTGGCTCGCTCCCCCGCTTTGGCCTTTCCGGCTGGTCAAATGAGAACTCGCTAACGCGAGTTCCTGGCCGCTTACCCGGCTGGGGGAAGAGGGAAGCCTGTTGAACCCAACAGTCACGCTGTAGCCAGGACGCGTCACGTCAGTCGTGGTCGGATGGCAATCTGACCCACCGCAGAGCGAGGTGACGGACATGCGCCCGAAGCCGAGGATCGCTTGCGTGCCCTTGGCGCTGCTGTGCGAGATGATGGCGATGCCGCCGCGCAAGCCAATCGCCGCGACCGGAGTTCGGATCGTCGCCCCTTCGGAATGCGTCGCGACGCCCCCGACGACACGCATCACCCCTTTGCCTAGCGAAAGGGCGAGCTCCCCCTTCGTGGTCGCGGGATTGTAGACGAAGCGGTCAATCACCAGCGTCGAGTTGGGCCCGACGTTGAGCGTCGTCTTGTCGATGAACAGCACCTGGACGCTGCCGGTCGCGGTGGTCTGGATCTTCTCGTTCACGACCACTTGCGCCCCGATCTCGATCACGCGAGCGGGCGCGCCGGGCGCCGTGCCCGAGGAGGTCGTGTTGACCGCGCCGGCCGTGCCGACCGTATCGGCGTTGGCCGCGGCCGATAGCGCGAGAACCGCGCCGAGGGGCAAGGCGGCGAACAGCAGCGGAAGCGATCGTCTCCGGCGCATTGCGAGTGTCCTCAAGGTCAAAAGTGGAAGGTCGGCCCCGCCGCGACGATGAAATCCTGAAGGTTGTAGTTCGAAACGGTCGAATAAGTGCGCAGATACTGGACCTGCAGCGTGAAGCCGATGTTGTGGTAGAAGCTCGTATCCAGGGTTCCCGACACCCGCCACTGTCTATCCGTGCGCGTGGCGAACGGCGTGACGATCGGGTCCGGTATCGCGTAAGGGGTGTAGGAAAAGCCAGCGGAGGGCGTGAACGTCCACAGCGAGCCCGTATGCGCGAACGAAGGCGCCGCGAACGAATAGGGCAGCCCGGCATCGATCGAGAAATCGTGGAAGGCATAGGGCCCATAGCTCGCGCTCGAGTCGGTATAGGAGACGCGACCCTGCCACGATAGGCCCCAGGGGGCCGAGATCAGCCCCGAGCCGAAGACGTAGCCGATCCACTGCCCGCCGCTTTGGCCGGCCGCGGTTGGATAATTCGCGGAATTATAGAAGTAGCGGTTGCGAAACTCGACCCCTGGCGTGATTGTCAGCGTCTCGTTGACCGGCCAGTTCATCGACACGCCGCCGCCAAGCGTGTTGAGATAGTTCACCCCGCCGAGCATCAGCTCGTTCCCGATCGCGTAAGGGTGGACGGTGACGCCGCCATAATCACCGATTCCGATCCGCGGCCCGGTGCGCAATTCCGCCAGGCCCAGATCGAGCCGCGTCACTTTGAACTGCTGCGAGTAATAGGCGATCAGATCGGAGTCCCATCCGTCACCGCGCTGATCGTTGAAGTCATAGAAATCATGCACAGCGACAAGGCCGAACGCGTTCCAGTCCGGAGTCTTCTGAAACTGAGGCGACAGCAGCGCGTTCTGGCCAAGCGCAAGAACGTTCGGACTGTTGGGGCCGGCGTTGGCGTTGGTCTGATAAGCGAGGCCGAACTGCCCGTAGATCGAGAACTGATTGATCGCGAGCGCCTTATCGACTGCTGCGACATAGGTCTGCACTTCGGTGCGAATGTCGGAGGGCGTATCCGGGGCGTTGAGCACGGCGTCCAAATAATTGCGCGCCATCTCATAGGAACGCAGATGAAAATAGAGCACGCCGAGTTGAAGCTTCACCCGGGGAAGATTCGGGTTGTAGTAGAGGATGCGCTCGAGCGCGCCGATCGCGGCCTCGTAGTCGCCGAGTTCGGTCTCGAGCTGGGCGTACTGAAATCCGGCGCCCAGATCGTCGGGTTTGAGCAGCAGGCGCTTGAACAAAAGATCGGCGGCGATGCGCTTGTCCGCATCATTCATGGGCGCGGCAGGCGCGGAGGCGACTGGCGTGGGGGTCGAGGCGGGGGCCGACTGCGCGAGAGCGGCGACGGGACCGGCGGGGGCGGACTGGGTGAGAGCGGCAGGGGGAACGGGGGGGGCCGACTGCGCGAGAGCGGCTGGGGGAGAGCCGAATGTCGCGCCAGCGAAGCCGATCGCCGCCGCCGTAAACATGGCCCCAGACCGCCGCCGGCCGCGTTTGGCTTGCGCAGGCCAATCGGGCGTTAATTGATGCATGCAACCGACCGGCGCATATGCGTGACTGGGCCGGCTCAATTCCGCTCCCACTGCATTACGCATACCCCAGCCTGCGGTTTTTATTCACTAAATCCCATTTCCACCGAATGCAACCGGATTCTTGGCGTCCTCGCCGGTCGTCGTCTTGCCGGCGGTCTCATTCCCTGCGTCAGCCGGTCTGCCGTCGTTGTTCACCGTTGCGCACAACTTTGATCCGCATTATCGCCTGCACGCCCTTGCGGGCTTTATTCAGAGCCGGTCCAGGAGGAGATGAGCGTATGAACGACAACATCGGAGCGGGCGCGTTTCCGCTCGGAGGCCGGGTTGTGAAGCGCCTTGGCTACGGCGCCATGCAGCTCGCCGGGCCGGGCGTGTTCGGGCCGCCAAAGGACCGCGATACCGCGATCGCCGTGCTGCGCGAGGCGGTCGCGAGCGGCGTCAATCACATTGACACCAGCGACTTTTACGGTCCTCACATCACCAACCAGATCATTCGCGAAGCGCTGCATCCCTATACCGGCGACCTTGTGATCGTCACCAAGATCGGCGCCCGGCGCGGGCCAGACGCGTCATGGAACCCGGCCATCAGCCGGGATGACCTCAAGAGCGCGGTTGCGGACAATCTGCGCAATCTCGGCCTCGACGTGCTCGAGGTCGTCAATTTGCGGATCATGGGCGCGGTCCACGGCCCTGCCGAAGGGCCGATCGAGGCGCCGCTCAATGTCCTGGCCGATCTTCAGCGACAGGGCCTCGTGCGCCATATTGGCCTCAGCAACGTCACCGCCAGTCAGATCGCGGAGGGGCGGCGGATCTGCGACATCGCCTGCGTGCAGAATATGTACAATGTGACGCATCGCGAAGACGATTCCCTGATCGACGAGCTTGCCCGAGCCGGCATTGCGTATGTGCCGTTTTTTCCGCTTGGCGGCTTCACGCCCTTGCAGTCGACGGCGCTGAGCGAGGTCGCCAAGCAGGTCGGCGCGACGCCGATGCAGGTCGCGCTCGCCTGGCTCCTTGAGCGCGCGCCCAACATCCTGCTCATTCCGGGCACCTCGTCGCTCGAGCACCTACGCGAAAACCTGGCCGCGGGCAGCCTCAAGCTGCCGGGCGACGCGCTGGCCGCTCTAGACGCGATCGCATAGGGCGCGATCCCTTCCCTTCTCCCTCCGGGAGGAGGTGGCGCCATAGGGCGTCCGGAAGGATACCCGTCTTTCCCGACGGGCTATGGGCGCCGGATGAGGGATCTTTCGGAAGGCGAAGGCGCCCTTCGCGCAAACCCTCACCCCAACCCTCTCCCGCAGGAGAGGGTTCTTCCACCCGCGCCTAATAGCCCTTGGCGCCGCCGTCCGCGTAAGCGGGCGCGAGCGCAATGGTGACGGTGGCCGCCACCCCGCAGGCCATGGTCACGGCGACAAGAAGAATCAGCAGATATTGCATGGTCCCCAAACCCGCCGTCCCCCTTCGACGATGCGCCGGCCAAAAGCGCCAAGCGAGCGACGATGTCAAGGCCGAATTGTGGCATACCCGTCAAATGCGCAGTGAGCGCGGTCACACTCCTGCTCGCCGAGCCTCCCGTCAAATAATTATCGGTCGATCGACTAACGATTCGTTAACCGGCCGGGCGATGATCTCGCGACAAGTCCCGCCATGACGCTGGACAATCCTGAGCTTCAAACGCCGATTGAAGCGGGATCGAGACATTGGGCCTGGCGGGGACTGCAAGGCGGCTCGCGCGGAAGAGAGCCGCCGGCCTGCGGGTGTAATGTCGACCGCGCGCGCCCTCATTCGCGAGCGCTGGCGGGCGGTTCCCCATTGCGCAGGTATTTTGACGCTTGATTTATGGATACGGGCGCCTCACAGGAAAATCAGAGTTAGCCCGCCGCGGCCGTTTCCACCCGGTATACCGTCGCAAAATGTTTATTGACAATTCATTAACGATGCGTAAATGTACAGTGCGACGACGGGTTCAAAAAAGGGATAACGATGAGAAACGCTCTAATGGTGACCGCGGCCCTCGGGTCGCTGGCTCTGGCGCCGCTGCTGAGCGCAGGCGCGCAGGCGGCAAATCTGGTGCAAAACGGCGGCTTCGAGCAGAATACCTTGCCATTGCCTCTCAATCCGGCGAATGCGAGCGGGGCGGAGATCGATTCCAACTGGAATTACAACGGCGACCTGACCGATTGGTCTTCGACGGGCGGAACCACCTATAACGTCCTGTTCTTTGGCAACGTGGGGGCGGCCAAAAGTATCAACCCTGATACTCGCTTCACAGCCACTGAACCTCAGTACCTCGACGCCAATTTCAACGCCTTGAGCCCCAACGGCGGCAGCTTCATGGGGCTGGACGGAGATCCGGCCGCCAACGGATCGCTGGACCAGACCGTCACCGGCCTCACCGTGGGCACGACGTACGACCTCAGCTTCTACTGGGCCGGGATCGAGCTCTTTAACAGGACCGGCTACCAGTCTATCCAGCTGACCGGCAGCCTCGGCGGCGACGCGTTCTTCACGCCGGCCTACCTGAACACCGCCCCTGCCGGACAGCCTGGTTCGTTCTCGGGCTGGTCGCTCGCTAATTTCACATTCACCGCGAATGCGACGAGCGAGGTGCTGTCCTTCCTGGCCGTCGGGACGCCCGGCGGCAACCTGCCCCCGTTCGCCCTTCTGGATGGCGTCTCGCTGACCGCCGTCCCCGAACCGTCGACCTGGGCGATGATGCTCCTTGGATTTGGCGGTCTCGGCTATGCCGCCTTTCGCCGCCGCCGGACGGCTATCGCCATCGCATGAAGGCGAGAGGCGCGATCGCGGCTTCTTAATCCGGAGCGGATTGGATTCCGCCCCGGATTTTCGTTATAAGCTTGTCACAGCCGCGGCCCCGGGATGACGCCCATTCATGACTGCGTTTCTGACATCGCATCACCATCTCATGGGGTTCGCAACCAATGTGCTGCGAGCCTGCATGCTGCTGGCGCTGGTGACGGTCGTTTTCGCGCCGCTCGAACACATCTTCGCCGTTCGCCCTGGCAGCCTGTTCGCGAAGGGCTGGACGGTCAATCTCGGCTGGTATTTCTTTAACGGCATCTTCACCGCGCTCCTTCTCGGGCCACCCGCGCTCCTGATCGCCTGGCTCATCCACTCCGCTCTGCCGGGCGCCGTCACCGAAGCGGGGGCCGGCCTGCCGCTATGGGCGCGCATGGTCGCGGCCATGATCGTGGGCGAAATCGGCTTTTACTGGGGTCATCGATGGAGCCACGAAATTCCCCTCCTTTGGCGATTTCACGCCGTTCATCACAGCGCTGAGCACGTGAATTTTCTGGTCAACACCCGCGGCCACCCGGTCGACATGATCTTCACCCGACTATGCGGGCTGACGCTGCTCTACGCCACCGGCCTCGCTTCGCCGGTCGGTCCGAACCCATCGCTGGTGCCAATGCTGGTGTTGTTCATCGGCTCGCTGTGGAGCTTCTTCATCCACGCCAACGTGCGCTGGCGGCTGGGGCCGTTGGAGGAGATCATCGCCAGCCCCGCCTTCCACCACTGGCACCACACGCTCGAGGACCACAAGGACCACAATTATTCATCGATGCTGCCGTTCGTCGACCGGCTGTTCGGCACCTTCTACTTGCCCAAGGCCTGGCCGAAGGATTACGGAACCTCGACCCCGATGCCGGAGAGCATGATCGGCCAATTGCTGGAGCCGCTCGCGCCGACCGCAACGGCCCGCGTCCCCTCGCCTGCCCAGTCCTCGACCCAGTCCTGACCGAGCCGACGACGAGGCTCGCGCGCGGCGACATGGCGCCCGCGTCCGAAGACGGAACTCGAGGCGGGAATAGGGACCAAAAACGGGGTGTCGTTTGTGCTTTTTTGGTGAATTTGGCGCATTCATGCGAATGTATTGACTTGCGGCGCCATACCACAGCCCCGACTTGATCCCGGGATTGATCGGTCATCCCCGACGCCGGACCTCGCGACTAGGCCGGGACTGCAACTCGCAAAGATGCTCATAAACGTCGTGACAAGCCCCGCCATGACACTGGACAATCCAGCTGCAAACGCAGATTGCGGCGCGGAGGCTGACGCTGGGCATGGCCGGGCCGACGCGCCCACGTGCTCGGGCGGCGAGGCCAGCGACGCCCCTGGCCATCAACGGGCGGGGCTGACTCGCGGTTCAGCTTTCGTCAAGCTTGCGGCGCGGAATTTGCTTTCTTACGATCGCGACTCAAAGTGAAGGGCGAACAGACGTCGTGACGGAGTTTGAGATCATGCCCCCGGTGAGCCCCGCCCGGCGCCCGACCGTGCTGATCGTCCTGCACCAAGAGCATTCGACTCCCGGCCGCGTCGGCCTCGCGCTTAAGGCCATGGGGGTCAGGCTCGACATTCGTCGGCCGAGCTTCGGCGAGCCGTTGCCTCGGACGCTCGCAGAGCATGACGGCGTCGTGGTGTTCGGCGGCCCAATGGGCGCCAACGATACGCTCGATTGGGTCAGGGCCGAGATCGAGTGGCTCGAAACCCCGCTCGCCGAAGACAAGCCGCTGCTTGGCCTTTGCCTCGGCGCGCAGATGCTGGCGCGTGCGCTTGGCTCGCGGGTGTTCGGCTACGACGACAAGCGCAGCGAGATCGGCTACTACCCGATCGAGCCCACGCCCGCCGGCGATCGGCTGTGCCTCGCCCCCTTCCCGCGCACGGTCTACCAATGGCATTCCGACGGCTTCGATCTGCCCAAGAGCGCCGAGCTCCTCGCCGTGGGCGGGGCGAACTTCCCCAACCAGGCCTATCGCTACGGCCGACATGCGGTTGGCCTCCAGTTCCACCCGGAGGTGACCTATCACATGATGTGCCGTTGGACCCATCGCGGCGCCGAGCGCTTGACTCGGCCCGGCGCGCTGAGCCGACCCGAACATCTCGGTGGCTGGTTCCAGCATGACGGGCACGTCGCCGCCTGGCTCGAGGCGTTCCTGCCGGCCTGGCTCGGGGGCCGGCTGGCCGAGCCCACGCCGAAGGCGCAGCCCGCGAGCCGCTCTCTGGAGTCTAGGGCGCCTTTGGCCGAGCACGCAGGCGCGTAGCGCCCTCGGACGTCGACCTCCGGCGACAAAGAGCCGCATCCGGTTGGCGCGATTTGAGCGCGTCTTTGAGCGCCCGCTCAGCGGCTGAAGAGCCCAAGCCCCGCGATGACGCTGGACAATGCGCGGCTGCAAACTCAGATTGAGGCCAGGAGGTTAGACGCTGGGGCATGGCCGGGCCGACACGAAAAATATGACACCCCCTATCCGATTTGCTTTCGTTTGCTTTCTTTTATTTGCATCTATTTCCCTGAAATTCGCCCTCAGGTTGCGCTAGCCCCGCCCGACGAACGGCATCTTGGTCGCCATGATGGTCATGGTGAGGACATTGGTCGAGAGTGGCAGGTTCGCCATATGCGCGACCGCTTCGCCGACCTCGTTCACGTCCATGGTCGGCTCGGGCGCGATGCGGCCGTCGGCCTGGCGGACGCCAAGCGTCTGCTTGCGGGCCATCTCGGTCAGCGCGTTGCCGATGTCGATCTGGCCGCAGGCGATGTCGTGGGCGCGCCCGTCCAGCGCGATCGACTTGGTCATCCCGCTGACGGCGTGCTTGGTCGCGTTATAGGCGATCGAAAGCGGCCGTGGCGTATGGGCCGAGATCGAGCCGTTATTGATGATCCGCCCGCCCTGCGGCTCTTGTCGCTTCATCAGGCCGAACGCGCCCTGGGCGCAGAGGAACATCCCATTGAGATTGACGCCGACCACCGCGCTCCATTGGGCGAAGGTCAGTTCGTCGATCGGAACCGGGGGCGCGTTCTGGCCGGCGTTGTTGAACAGGAGATCGAGGCGGCCGAACTCGCGTTCGATTGACGCGAACAAGGCCTTGACCGCCTCGGGGTCGCCGACGTCGGTCGGCGCGGGAATCGCGCGACGGCCGAGCGCCTTGACCTCGCCGGCTGTCTCATCAAGCGCCTCGGGCCGCCGCCCGGCGAGCGCCACATGCCAGCCGGTGCGGGCCAAAGCCAGCGCCGATGCTTTTCCGACCCCCGAACCCGCCCCCGTCACCAGGGCAAAACGCTCGCCGTCCATGCTTCCTCCCTCTAGCTCTTAAGAAACCCGTTCCTGCCTCAACTCGGGCGCCATCCGCCAGAGCGCGGCGGCGAGCACAATCGCGCCGCCGAGCATGGTCGCCAGGCCCGGGTTCTCGCCGAAGGCGATAAACACCCATAAGGGACCCAGCACAACATCCAGGAGACTGATGAGGCCCGCTTCCGCGGACGGAATGAACTTGGCCCCCTCCATGAAGAGCACGAAGGCGAGGCCGATCGTCGTCAGGCCGAACACGAACAGGATTGCGAAATCGTGCAGGCTGATCGGCTGAAGCGGCGAATTGGCGAGGCCGAAGATGCCGGAGCCGACGGCGCCGAGGCAGTTGACGACAATCACCGAGGCGCCCGGCTGGCGCCGCTGCAAGACGATCATGCCGGCAAAGGCGAGCGTCATCAGCATCGACAGCGCCTGCCCCAGGAGACGCCCGGAACCGAGCCCGCTCGCCACCATGACGATGATGCCGACGAGCGCTGCGCCCGAGGCTATGAGGGTGCGGGCCGAGACGCGCTCGCCATTGATGAGGAAGCCCATCGCCGCCGCGACGAAAGGCATCGTGGCGTAGATCACCATGACGTCGGCGATGGTCGTCGTCATTACCGAGGCGGTGTAGGCGGAGATGGCGATCATCGCGAGCAGCGCCACGAGCGGCGAGAGCGCGCCGAAGCCGAGCGGGTTCAAGAGGCGCCCGTTTCGCCATTCGATCAGGCCGACAATTGCGATCGAGGCCGCGCCGAGGAGCGCCCGCCAGCCCATCACCGTCCATACGTCGAGATGGGCGAGAAGGCGGGCGAACAAGCCGGCGAGGCTCCACATCACTGTGGCGACAAGGACCAGCAGCACGCCGCGCCGGCGCGCGGACGTGTCGGCCGGCACGGAAAACTCTCCTCATCGATCAGGGTCGCCTCGGAGAATAGGAGGATTCGGGCCTGAGGGAAACCCGCCGTCAGGGCGGCGGCGTTTGGGCGGCGGCGCCGACGTCTCGCGCGCCGGCGATCCTTTGGACGAGCTTGAGCGCATGGCCCATCGAGCGCGCGCAGGGCGCGACAAGG
>DATDHT010000173.1:0-7417 GCA_036521435.1 Roseiarcus sp. | reverse complement strand
ATCACCTTATATCGTCCGCACCTCGTTCACGCTTCCCCAGGCATCGGCGCCGATGGCTGAGTGGGCGGTCAAGAACGGGATCAAGAAGGTCGTCAACATCGTCGCCGACTACGGCCCCGGAATCGACGCTGAGAAATGGTTCTCCGACACGTTCGAGAAGGACGGCGGAACGATCACGCAAAAAATCCGCGTGCCGCTCAAGAACCCGGACTTCGCGCCTTTCCTGCAACGGGTGAAGGACGACGCGCCCGACGCGGTGTTTGTGTTCGTGCCGTCCGGTCAGGGCGCGATCTTCATGAAGGAGTTCGTCGAGCGCGGCCTCGACAAGTCGGGGATCAAGCTGATCGGCACCGGCGACGTGACCGACGACGACCTGCTAGCCGACATCGGCGACTCGGCGCTCGGCGCGGTGACCACGCACCATTATTCGGCGGCCCATGACTCGCCTGAGAACAAGGCGTTCGTCGCGGCGTTCGAAAAGGCCAACAACGGCTCGCGGCCGAATTTCATGGCGGTCGGCGGTTATGACGGCATGGAGCTCATCTATAAGGCGCTGGAAAAGACCAAAGGCGACGCCACCGGCGATGCGCTGTTGGCGGCGATGAAAGGCATGAGCTGGATCAGCCCGCGCGGGCCGGTGTCGATCGATCCGGAAACGCGCGACATCGTGCAGAACATCTATGTCCGCAAGGTCGAGAAGAAGGACGGCGCGCTTTACAATGTCGAGTTCGCGACCATCCCCAATGTGAAAGATCCGTACAAGGCCGCCAAGCACTGACCGCAGGGAGCGCCGTGAGACTATGATCGGGCCAGGCGCCCGATGCTGACCATCCTGCTCGATGGCGTGGCCTACGGCATGCTGCTGTTCGTGCTGGCGAGCGGACTTTCGGTGACGCTGGGGTTGATGAACTTTATCAACCTCGCCCACGGCGCCTTCGGGATGATCGGCGGCTACGTGACGGCGCTCCTGATGAATCGCGCCGGCGTTCCGTTCCTCGTCACGCTGCCGGCCGCCTTCCTTCTGCCCGCAATTCTCGGCGTCTTTCTCGAGCGCACGCTCTATCGGCGACTCTATGGCGCAAGCCCGCTCGATCAGGTGCTGTTCACGATCGGTCTTGTGCTGATGGCCATGCCGATCGCCGCTTACCTTATCGGTGACGAGCCGCAACAGGTTCATTTGCCGAGTTGGCTTAGCGGCCGCATCGAGATCCATGGTGTCGGCATCGGTGTCTACCGCCTCTTCATCATTGTCTTGTGCGGGGCCATCGCGGCGGCGCTGCAAACGTTCCTGATCAAGACCCGCCTCGGCGCGCAACTGAGGGCGGCGGTCGACGACCCGCGGGTCGCACAGGGTCTGGGGATCGATGTCGACCGCATCTTCGCCATCGCCTTCGCGGTCGGCAGCGGGCTTGCCGGACTAGGGGGGGCGCTTGCCGCCGATGTCGTCGGCGGCATCGATCCTTCGTTTCCGATAAAATTCCTGGTGACTTTTCTCATCGTCGTCACCATCGGCGGCTCGAACGGGATCATGGGCGCTCTCATCGGGTCGCTGTTGCTCGGCGTGCTGGATGTTGCCGGGAAATATTACGTGCCCTCGATCGGCGCCTTTATCATCTATGCGGTGATGGTCGTCACCCTGATCGTGCGCCCGCAAGGACTATTTGCGCGCGGGGACGGACGATGAGCGCACCCGCCGCGACCGCGACGATGGGTCGCGTCGCCGCGCATTTGCATCGTCGCGCGCGTTGGCGGTGGCCGGAAATCGCCTTCTGGCTTGCGGTGCTAGCGGTGATCTTCGCCTTGCCGTCGCGCGCGGCGATCATCAATGAAGCGCTCATTGCCGGCCTGTTTGCTTTGTCGCTCGACCTCATTCTCGGATTGACTGGAATCGTCTCGCTTGGACACGCCGCGTTCCTCGGCCTTGGCGCGTATGCCGCGGCGGTTCTCGCAAGCCAGGGGTTCGCCGACCCGCTGCTTGGGCTTGCCTTCGGCGCGGGCATCGCGGCCCTCGTCGGCCTCGTCACTGCGCCGCTCTTGCTTCGAGGCGGCGACTTGACGCGGCTCATGGTGACGCTGGGCGTCTCGCTCATGCTGGGGGAACTCGCCAACCGAAACGGTTGGCTCACCGGTGGCGCGGACGGGCTCAATTTTTCGATCGGGCCGGTGCTCGGACTGTTCCCGATCGGCTTCACCGGGCAGCGCAATGCGGCGCTCTACAGCTTCGTGGTCCTGTTCATTCTGTTCGCGATCGCGCGCCGACTTGCGCACTCGCCGTTCGGACTGGCGCTGACCGCCATACGGGAAAATCGCTTGCGGGCCGGCGCGCTTGGCGTTGGCGCCAGCCGACGCATCGTCGCGATTTATACGACTGCGGCGGCTTACGCTGGCGCAGCGGGCGCGCTGCTGGCGGAGACGACGCAGATTGTGTCGCTCGATCTGTTCGACTTCCATCGATCAGCCGACGTCATGCTGATGCTCATCATCGGCGGCGCGGGATATCTCTACGGAGGAATCATCGGCGCCGCGGCGTTCATCGTACTGAGGGACGTGATTTCCGCGGCGACGCCCGAATACTGGGAATTCTGGATTGGGCTCGCTTTGGTCATCCTGGTGCTGGCCGGCCGCGATCGAATTGCAGCGGCGCCCCGGCGACTCATCACCCTCGTCGCGCCCCGCGTGACGCGTGGGGGCGTGGCGTGAGCGTTCCGGCGTTGGAGGCGCGCGGCCTCGTACGCCGTTTCGGGGCCCTGATCGCGACTGACGATGTGTCCTTCGCGGTTCAGTCCGGCGCCAGGCAAGCGCTCATCGGTCCGAACGGCGCCGGCAAGACGACGCTGATCAATCTCCTCACAGGAGTTCTCAAGCCGACCGCCGGTCAGGTGTTGCTGCAGGGGCGCGACGTCACGCATGTCGCGTCAAGCGCACGGGTCAGGATGGGGCTATCGCGCACGTTCCAGATCAATCAGCTGTTTCCCGATCTAACGCCGGCCGAGTCGCCCGCGCTCGCGATCTCGGAGCGCGACGGCTCCGGCGCCGATTTCTGGCGGGTCGCGGGCGGGCGATCGGAAATCATCGCTGAAATCGAAAGTTTGCTCACGCGCTTCGGCCTCGAAGCCGACATGGACCAGCCGACGCGCAAACTTTCGTATGGCAAGCAGCGGCTCCTGGAGATCGCGCTTGCGCTGGCCACGCGCCCGCGCGTGCTGCTGCTCGATGAACCGGCAGCCGGCGTGCCGGAAGAAGAACGGCAGGACATCCTCGCCGCCCTCGCAGCTCTTCCCTCGGATGTCGCGATCCTTCTGATCGAGCACGACATGGACCTCGTGTTCAATTTCGCCGAGCGCATTTCGGTGCTGGTGGCTGGGAGGCTCATGGCCGAAGGCGCGCCGGACGAGATTGCCGCCGATGAGCGCGTTCGGGCCGTCTATCTCGGCGAAGACGCGCATGGCTGAGTTGCTGCGGGTCGAAAACCTAAGCACCGGCTATGGCGAGGCGCGCGTCGTCCACGGCGTCAGTTTCAGCCTCGAGGAGGGACGGTCGCTGGCGCTGCTCGGGCGCAACGGCGTCGGCAAGACGACGCTGATCGATTCACTAATCGGCGTCACCACCCGCTTCGGCGGCCGGATTGCGCTGGCCGGCCAGGACATCGCGCCTCTTCCCCCGCATCTCCGCGCCCGGCGCGGCATTGGCTGGACGCCGCAGGAGCGCAACATCTTTCGCTCGCTGACCGTGGAAGAAAACCTGACCGCAGTCGCGACTAGAGGGCCCTGGACGGTCAAGCGCGTCTACGAATTCTTTCCCCGTCTTCAGGAGCGGCGCCGAGCCATGGGCCGGCAATTGTCGGGCGGGGAGCAGCAAATGCTGGCCATCGGCCGCGCGCTGATGGTCAACCCGCGGCTGCTGCTGCTCGACGAGCCGACCGAGGGCCTCGCCCCGATCATCGTCAACGAACTGCTGGCGACGTTGCGCGCACTCGGCCGCGCGGGCCTGTCGATGATCGTGGTCGAACAGAAGCCGAAAAAGATCCTGCCGTTCACCGACCAGGCGATCGTGCTCGATCGCGGCGCCATCGCCCACGCCGCGCCGAGCGCCGACCTCATCGCGGACCCCGCCGCGCTCGACGCGCATCTGACCGCGACAAAGAAGCCGGAACGATAGGCCGCCGCGCGATCTCGGCGCCCGGTGCGACCGCGACGGCATGCCTCCAGGACCGCCTGCTGGTCTGCCCTATCCCAATTCCCCGGTCACCAATGCCTAACGCTAGAAGAGTCGACAATGCCTTGCAGAAAAACAGAAGTCAGGTTAAGCTGGGCCCATGAGCAATTCTGCGCTTCCTATACCAAAGCTGGGGTGGCCATTCCGGCGCGGCTCATTCACGGAGACAAAGCGACAGGAAAATTTTTCCGGCGAAATTCCCGCATAACCCATTGATAAGTCACGATTCGGACGAGAGAATCCAAGGAAATCCAAGGAAATCCAATAGCGATTTTCGTTGGTTTTCGTAGCATAATGGTGAGGCGCCAAGAGAATCCAAACGAGCAGCCCAAGTCGGCTGCCCGTGCGATGGCGACCCAGCGGTAGCCTTCTGCTCGACGCCCCTTACGCCGCGCCCGCTTACTTCGCCAGGATCGCCAGCAGCAGCAGCGCAACGATGTTGGTGATCTTGATGGCCGGGTTGACCGCTGGGCCGGCGGTGTCCTTGTAGGGGTCGCCGACCGTGTCGCCTGTGACGGCGGCCTTATGCGGCTCGGAGCCCTTCATCCACTTGTTTCCGTCGTTGTCGACGAACCCGTCCTCGAAGCTCTTCTTGGCGTTGTCCCACGCGCCGCCGCCCGAGGTCATCGAGATGGCGACGAAGAGACCGTTGACGATCACGCCGAGCAGCGAGGCGCCAAGCGCGGCGAAGGCCGACGCCTTCGAACCCGAGATCCACAGCGCGCCGAAATAGACGACGAACGGCGCCAGCACCGGCAGGAGCGATGGAATAATCATTTCCCGAATCGCCGCGCGCGTCAGCAGATCGACGGCGCGTCCGTAGTCGGGACGTTGCGTGCCGTTCATGATGCCCGGCATTTCCTTGAACTGCCTCCGCACCTCGAGCACCACTGCGCCCGCGGCGCGTCCGACTGCAGTCATCGCGATGCCGCCGAACAGATAGGGGATCATGCCGCCGAATATGAGCCCTGCGACCACGTAGGGATTGGAAAGGTCGAATGAGACCACGCCAATATCCTTGAAGTAGGGCGCGCCAGTCTCGGTGAAGTGACGAATGTCGTTTGTATAGGCGGCGAACAGGACGAGGGCGCCCAAGCCGGCCGAACCGATGGCGTAGCCTTTGGTCACGGCTTTGGTCGTATTGCCGACCGCGTCGAGCGCATCGGTCGACTGGCGCACTTCCTTGGGCAACCCTGCCATTTCCGCAATGCCGCCGGCGTTGTCGGTGACCGGCCCGAAGGCGTCGAGCGCGACGATCATGCCAGCAAGGCCAAGCATCGTCGTAACCGCCGTCGCTGTTCCGAACAGGCCAGCGAGCTGGTAGGTCGAAACAATGCCCGCGACGATGACCAGCGCCGGAAGCGCAGTCGATTCGAGCGAGACCGCGAGGCCCTGGATCACGTTGGTGCCGTGGCCGGTGACGGAAGCCTGCGCGATCGAGACAACCGGGCGTTTGCCGGTGCCGGTGTAATATTCGGTGATGACAACGATAAGCCCGGTGACCGCAAGCCCGACCAGACCGCAGACGAAGAGGCTCGACCCCGTGACGACCTTGCCGGCGACCGTGCCGATATCGCCCCAGCCAACGACATAGGTCGTAGCGAGGGCGAGGCCAAGGATCGACAGAACGCCCGTGGCGATGAGGCCCTTATAGAGCGCGCCCATGATCGAGCCGTTGGCGCCGAGCTTGACGAAAAAGGTGCCGATGATCGAGGTGACGATGCAGGCGGCGCAGATCGCGAGCGGATACATCATCGTCGGAACGAGGGCGGGCGTGTTTTCGAAGAAGATCGAGGCGAGCACCATCGTCGCCACAACCGTCACCGCATAGGTCTCAAACAGGTCGGCAGCCATGCCGGCGCAATCGCCAACGTTGTCGCCCACGTTGTCAGCGATGGTCGCAGGGTTGCGAGGATCGTCCTCAGGAATGCCCGCTTCGACCTTGCCGACAAGGTCGGCGCCGACGTCCGCTCCCTTGGTGAAGATGCCGCCGCCAAGGCGAGCGAAGATCGAGATCAGCGAAGCGCCGAAACCGAGCGCGACCAGCGCGTTGATCGTCTCCCGGTCCGCGACGCCATGGCCGAGAACGCCGGTAAGAAAGCCAAAGTAGCCAGCCACGCCGAGGAGCGCGAGGCCGGCGACGAGCAGACCGGTCACGGCGCCTGAGCGAAAGGCGATGTCGAGACCGCCGGCGAGCGATTTCGTCGCCGCCTGCGCGGTGCGCACGTTGGCCCGCACCGAGACGTTCATGCCGATGAAACCGGCGGCGCCGGACAGGATAGCCCCGATCGCAAAGCCGATCGCTACCGTCCATGACAGCAGAAGCCCAAGCGCAATGAACACGACAACGCCGACGCCCGCAATGGTGGTGTATTGACGTCGCAGATAGGCTTGCGCCCCTTCGGCGACCGCGCCGGAAATCTCCTGCATTCTCGCGGTGCCGGCGTCCGCCGCCATCAGGCTGTTAACCGTATAGACGCCGTAGACAATGGAAAGCAGTCCACAGACGATAATCAGGCCCAAAAGCATGCGAGGAAGCCCCGTTTCAAGGCCGCAGGCGCTCTCCTGCGGCTCGTTGGTGGCGCCTCTTGCCAGAAACTGCGCTGCGCCGCAACGGCGTGGACGTTTTCAGGCCGATTTTAGGACTAAAGTAGGGCCACACTGAGCTTCCATCGTCAAACGATGGCGCATTCCGGCCAGCGCAACCCCTCAGCGCTTCCCGTCCGGGGTCCAGGTCGTCTCGCCGATGCGCAGGGACTGAACCTTCAGCTCGCCCTTGGCCTCGAACAGGCCGTCCCGCAGCACGACCTTCCCGTCCCGCTGCTCGATCCCCAAGAGGGCGTAGGCCGCCGACACCATTCGAGCGGCGGAGCCGGTGTACCACGACCAGCCCCCTCGCCCGCCGTGTCCCCAACCGTCATAGATATCAGCCGGCTGCTGTGTCGGAATGAGGCCGTAGACAGCCAGGGTCTCGGGGTCAGTCTTTTTCAGAGGCGAGATCTTTTCGTAAATCTCGAAAGCGCGCGCGCTCAGTCGGGCGGCCGATTCGTGGTCGCCCCTGGTGCGCGCCGAGACCGCAAGCCGCACAAAGCCATCGATGATCCAGGACGCGCCATGGCTATACTGGCCGCCGTTCTCGCGCACTCCCGGCGGATAGTCCGCAATCCGTCCCGGATAAGGCTGCGAATGCTCGTAGAACGGC
>DATDHT010000172.1:0-4593 GCA_036521435.1 Roseiarcus sp. | reverse complement strand
TTCGCTTCTGATGATCACCGGCAGGATTGTCGGTGACGGAATCGTCGGCGCGGCGGGATCGCGCGCGACGGTTGGCTTCGGCGCTCTCCTTGCCGGAGCAGGACTGGCGATCAGCGCCGCATGGCCGGGGCTGGCCGGCGGCATCGTCGGCTTCGGACTGGTTGGCGCGGGTCTCGCCAACGTCGTGCCTGTACTGTTCAGCGTCGCGGCGCGGGTAGGTTCATCGCCGGCGGTTGGCGTCGCTTCCGCCGCAACCGCGGGCTACGCGGGCCTGCTCATCGGGCCGGTCGTCATTGGCGCCGTCGCTTCCGGCGTCGGTCTGCGTCCGACGATTGTCCTGCTGGCGGGCGTTGCGCTGCTTTCGGCTGTGTTTGCTTCGTCGAGAGCCGGAGGCCTTCGCGAGCAGTGACGGGCGCCGCGCGCCGTACAGCTACCCGATATTTTGCCAGGGGGTTCAAGAGGGCGGCTGGCATGCCGCCGCATCGCTGCCTTATCATGCGCCGCTTAGCCCGGGCAAAGGACCTGCTGGCTGCGACAGGCATGACGCTCCCGGAAATCGCCACGGTCCGCGGGCTCACCGATCAAAGTTATTTCACCCGGATACGAGGGCCTAAGCCCGGCCGCTGGCGCCGCGAACGTAAGCTCTAAAGCGCACTTTCAGCGGGGCTCGCGGCGTTCAGGTCGGCTGCCTGGATCGGCAGGCCCGCGCCGCCTGTCCCGGTTGAACTGCAACCTTTTTGTGGGGATGAGAGAGAATTCCAATCAAGGTATATCGACCGAGCCGCGACTTTGCGTGACCACGCGTTGAGACCAGACCATGCGCAGGTACGACCGTTCGACGCTGATCGAAATGAAGGCAGTCGCCGCCATTACCTGGTCGCTGGCCCAACGCCACTTTCTTGACGCGAGTGTGCAAATCGCCAACCTCAGGGGTTTGATTTCGAGCCCGTCTCCAGATTCGAAGGCGCGGCCGTCAGACGGTCACGACGACCCAGATGAACCCGCTGACCTGGTTTCGACGTGGCAGGAGACGTCCTCGTCGACGTAGGCTGCACAAAAGTCGAAGCTCCCTGCCCCAGCGGTCGCTCCGATAAAACGACCGCGGCTTTGGCCCCTAATTGAGCACCCGCTTGCCGCCCGGAAAGTCGAGCGAGAATGCGGGAATCGAAACCTCAAAACTCCGTCCGTCCGGATCGACCATCCTATATTCGCCGACCATGAGCCCGCTCGAGGTGGTCAGCGGACAGCCCGAAGTGTAGCCGAAGGACTTGCCCGGCTCGATTGTTGGCTGCTCGCCGACGACGCCCGGTCCGCGCACTTCCTGCTGTCGCCCATTGGCGTCGGTGATCCGCCAGTGTCGCTCGATCAGCGTCACTGGATTGTCGCCGAGATTGACGATCTCGATCGCATAGCGCCAGAAATAGCGCCGCTCGTCCGGATCGGAGCGTTCCGGATCGAAGATCGGCTCGACGGTGACTTTGACCTTATGCGTCACGGCTTCGTACATGCAATCCTCATTCTAGCGGCGCAGATCGCGCCGTCCACTGCCTCCTTGGTCTGGCTTGGCGTCACGCCTTGCGCGTTCGTCCGAGCGGCCCGATGACGAGCGGCGCTCGCCTCGCCGAGGCCAAGGCGCTGCTCACGCGCCTCATCGCCTTCGAGAGCGTCAGCGATGCCTCGAACCTGCCGCTCATCGACTTTGTCGAGGGCTACCTGCGCGAGCATGGGCTCGAAGCGCGCCGCGCGCCGAACGCGGCCGGCGACAAGGCGGCGATCCTCGCCACGATCGGGCCCCGCGTCGATGGCGGCGTCGTCCTGTCGGGCCATACCGATGTCGTGCCGGTGGAGGGGCAGCAATGGTCGAGCCCGCCGTTCGCGTTACGCGGGGATGCCGGGCGCCTTTATGGCCGCGGCGCCTGCGACATGAAGGGTTTCGACGCGTGTGTACTGGCGATGGCGCCAATGTTCCGGGACGCCGGCCTCAAGCGCCCGGTCCACATCGTGCTGAGCTACGACGAGGAGACCACTTGCCTCGGCTCGCGCGACATTATCGCGCGGTTCGGCAAGGACGAGCCGCTTCCGGCCGCGGTCATCGTCGGCGAGCCGACCATGATGAAAGTCGCCGACGCGCATAAAAGCGTGGCGACGTTTCGCACTGTGGTCACCGGACACGAGGCCCATTCGGCCCTGCCGGCGCTCGGCGCGAACGCTGTCGCGGCGGCGGCGGATGTGGTGAGCGAGATCGGCCGGCTCGCGCGCGCCTACGAAGGCGGCCCGCTCGACCCGCGCTTCACCCCGCCCTATTCAACCCTCCACGTCGGCATGATCCGTGGCGGGACGGCGCGCAACATCCTGGCGCGCGAATGCGTGTTCGATTGGGAGTTTCGCGGCCTGCCGGGAGTCACGACCGCCTCGGCGCTCATAAAGGTTCAGGCGTTCGTCGACGGGGTGGCGACGCCGAGGCTGACGCGCTTCGTCAAGGGCCCCTCAATCGTGACCACGATCGAGGTCGACGTTCCCCCTCTCGCGGCCGACGCGGGCTCAACTGCCGAAACCCTGGCGCTGAGGCTCACTCGCTCCAACAGCGCGGTCGCCGTGTCGTTCGCGACCGAAGCCGGCCACTTCCAGGGCGCCGGCCTGCCGACCATCGTCTGCGGGCCGGGTTCGATCGACATGGCGCATAAGCCTGACGAATTCGTGGACGAGGCGCAGCTTGTCGCCTGTCTGGAATTGCTCGAGCGCCTCGCCGAGGACTTGTCGCACTGACATTCGGCGCCTGGGTTCCGCTCTTGCCGCAGCCCCTCGATGCGGGCAGGTTCGGTCGCCGGGGCGAATCGCAAAAACGAATCGCAAGAAATCTGGCCATTGGGTTGGGGTTGGGGGTTGAGGCTTCTCACGCTCATCTATCGGCGCCTGGCGGTTTTCGCGCTGGGCGTCTTCAGCGTCTGGCTGATCGTCTTTGTTTTCCGCTTCACCGACCGCAGGCTGCCGGCAATCCTGGCGCTGAGCCTGGTCTATGCACTCGCGGCTTACGTGATCCTGCCGCGGATCGTGCGCATGAGCCTGAAAATCCTGCAACGCAAGAGGGTGCCGAGTTTCACCGTCACCGGCGACGGCTTTCCGGGAGACCCTGTCAACCTCGTTCTCATCGGCGAGTTCGGCAAACTTCGCGCTGCCTTTCTCGCGGCCGGCTGGACGGAGGCGGAGCCGCTCAATCTGATCAGCTCGTGGCGGATGGTCGTGGCCTTCGTGCTCAACCGGCCTTATCCCGCCGCGCCGTTCAGCACGCTCTTTCTGTTCGGACGCGGCCAGGACGTTGGCTTCCAGAAGGCGATCGACATGAGCCCGCGTAAGCGCCATCACGTCCGCTTCTGGGGGCTGAGCCTCGAGCGGAATGACGAGCCGTTGAACACTCCGGAATTCTGGCTGAACGCCGATCGTCCACCGACTGGCGAAGCCGCACTTTGGGTGGGGGCCGGAACGCGGGACACCGGCCTCTCCTTCACCAAGTTCACCTTCCAGTTCACCCACGCGACCGACGATGATGTGAACGTCGAGCGCGATTTCATCGTTTCCGAGCTCAGAAGCAGCGGCGTCATCGGCGACGTGATCTGGCGGCGCGCCGGGGAAACGCTTGTCGTCCGCGTCAATCGCTACGTGACGGACGGCGAGGTGGCGGCGGCGAAACTGAGCTGAGGAAGGCCCTGTGCGCGACAAGGATCTCGTTGTGCGCAACATGACAGAGGCCGATCTCGCGCTCGCTCTCGAATGGGCCGCCGCGGAGGGCTGGAATCCGGGCCTTCATGACGCGCAATGCTTTTACGCCGCGGATCCTGAGGGGTTCTTTGTCGGCGAACGCGATGGCGCTCCGATCGGCTGCGTCTCCGCCGTTCGTTACGGCTCGGGTTTCGGATTCCTGGGCCTCTACATCGTCAAGGGCGAGCATCGCGGGCAAGGCTTCGGCCTTGAACTGTGGCGGGCGGCTTTGGACCATCTGGGCGACCGCGTGATCGGCCTCGACGGGGTCATCGCCCAGCAGGAAAACTACCGCAAGTCGGGTTTCCGGCTGGCGTTCCGCAATATCCGTCAGAAGGGCACGGGAGGAGGCGCGGCGCCGCCCGGTCTGACCGACCTTGCGGCGATTCCGATCGACGAAATCCTGCGATACGACGAGAGCGCCTTCCCGGCGCGGCGCGCGGACTTTCTCAAGTCCTGGATCGGCCAGCCGCAAGCTGTCGCGCTCGGCGCCGTCGATGGCCGAAGGCTTAAAGGCTACGGCGTGCTGAGGGCGTGCCGGGAGGGATTCAAGATCGGACCGCTGTTTGCGGACCATGAGGAAACCGCCGAGCGTCTCTCCTCAGGCCTGCTCGCTCGCGCGTCCGGCGCGCCGGTCTTTCTTGACACGCCTGAGGCCAATCCCGCCGCAGTCGCGCTCGCGGCGCGCTACGCGATGACGCCCGTCTTCGAGACCGCGCGCATGGTCAGGAACGGGAGTCCCGAAATGCGGCTCGATCGCTGGTTCGGGGTGACGACCTTCGAGCTCGGATAACTCAAGCGCGCATAAGAAGGCTCACCAACGCTCGCGCTGGCCGG
>DATDHT010000171.1:0-9535 GCA_036521435.1 Roseiarcus sp. | reverse complement strand
GCGGATAGGCGGCCTCGACGACATAAGGCCCGCCGCCCGCTTTGTTCGTCCAGGCCGGCGGGCTTGCGCTCAGCCGGGGCGCCGCGCTATCGCGGCGCATTCCGTTTTCACCGGCCGAGGCGCCGAGATTCGAATGGGTGTGAGATCGACGCTTTGGAGCTCGCGGAGCACGGCGAAGAGCCATGCCGTCAGCTGGCCATCGCGTCATCAGGACCGCGCCCGCGGCAGCGGCTTTGAGGCCGCGCGACCCTCATCGGGCATGCTGCGGCGACATCGACGTTTTTTTGCGCTTGCCGCTTTCCTGCTGTTGGCGACGCCGCTCGTGGCCGGGCTGGTCTACCCCGACGGCGCCGCGTCGATCCTCATGGAGGGGCGCACGCCAGCGCCGGCGCCCAGAGCGCCTGTCGACAGCGCCGAGTGGATCACGCTTCCCAAGCAGATCGACGCCTATCTGCAAGATCATATTGGCCTTCGCCAGGCTTTACTCCGCACGAATCGGGAACTCTCCAAGCCGCTATTCGGCAGCTACAAGGTCCTGACCGGCCGCGGCGGCCGCATGTTCTTTCTCGGCAACGAGATGGTTGACGAAAGCGCGGGGCTCGTCATGCGCGACCGGGCGGTGGGTCAGCTGACCGATTTGCTCGCGCGGATGAACGACGATCTTCGAGCCCGCGGCATCCGTTTTTTGGTCGCGCCCCCGCCGAGCGCTTCGAGCGTTTATCAGGACGACCTGCCGATCCGGGCGCAAAATCCAGGCCGGCCGACCGAATACGATCTGCTTCTGGCGAACCTTGCGGCGAAAGGAGTTCCGGCTGTCGATTTGCGACCCCCGGTCAAGGCGGCTCGCGCTGGCGGCTCGGTCTTTTATATGCACGATACGCATTGGACATTCCGCGGCGCGCTGGCCGCGTTTGACGCAATTGTCGAGGCGGACTCCCACAAGGATTGGCGGATCGACCCGAGCTCAGCCTTAGGCCCGCCGGTTGTGCGCAAGGGCGGCGACATGGCGCGGATCCTCGGTCTCTCCGACAAAGCTTCGGAATATACTCAGCATTTGAAGCTTCCCTACGGGAAGAGAGTCCTGCTGCCGGACGATGATTACATTGAGACGTTCGACAAACCGGGCCCGAGGATCCTCATTTTCGGCGATTCGCTGACCCTGGACTATTTCTCTCCCATGCTCTTGCAGCATGCCGGAAGCGTGGTCTGGATCCACCACCGATATTGTGGCTTTGACTGGCGGGTTATCGAGAAATTTCGCCCTGATGAAGTCTGGTGGATGCCCGGTGAACGTGTTTTTCTCTGCCAAGCATGGCCCACCGGACTTCCCGACCCCAAGAAGGGGGCCAGAGAAGAAAAAGCGCCAATGGGTCTCGGTCAGCCGGCGGAGGCGTCGGAAGATCGGGCGGCCATTCGAAAATGAAATCCCGGCTCAACAGGCGTCCTGCTCAACGGTGAAAGAGCCTCAGTATGTCGGCGCCTTTCCGCCACAAATTTCGCGGAAAGGCGGGGCAGGGACGCGGTGAATGAGAACTGATGCTTCTGCGCCATCGTCGTATTTTCGCTCTCGGCGCTTTTTGCGCCCTTGCCACGCCGCTCGTGGTCGGCATCGTCGCGCCTGACAGTCCCGCGACCGTTCTCATGGAAGGTCGCTCCCTTGCGCCGACGCCACGGGCGCCTACGACCGGGGCCAGTTGGCTCGCACTGCCGGCGGCGGTCGACGCCTATCTCAAGGACCATTTCGGCTTGCGGGAGACGCTGATCACGGCGCATCGGGAACTGACCAAACCGACGCTCAGCTTCGGCAACGGTTCGGTGCTTGTCGGGCGCGATGGGCGCATGTTCTATCTCGGCGAGGAGACGGTGCGTCAAAGCGCCGGTCTTCTGGTTCGGGACCAGAAGGTGGCCGAAGCAACGGATATGCTGGTACGCATGAACGACGAGCTTCAGGCGCGCGGAATCCGCTTCCTGGTCGCTATGCCGCCCAATGCGGCCACCATCTATCAGGACGACCTGCCTCTTTGGGCGCAAAATCCGGGCAAGCCGACCGAGTACGACATGCTTCTCGCCAACCTGGCGGCAAAGGGCGTGACTGCGGTCGATCTGCGGCCTCCTGTCAGGGACGCGCGGAAACGAGGTCCGGCTTTCTATATGCACGACACGCATTGGACGTTCCGGGGCGCGTTGGCCGCCTATAACGCCATCGTCAAGGCGGACTCTCACGAGGATTGGCGGATCGACCCTGCCTCCGCGCTAGGGCCCATGACCCTGCGCCAGGGCGGCGATCTGGCGAGGATGCTCGGTGTCGGCGACGGCGTTTCAGAATATGCTGAGGCCTCGACGCTCCCGTCTAAAGAGAGACCCCTTCAATTTTCTGATCCGGTCGCAGACTTCACTGAAACGTCGAAGAACGCCGGCCCGACGATTCTCATCCTTGGCGACTCCTTCACCAGCGGCGATTTCCCGCCGATGATTTTGCAACACGCAAGCCGCGTGGTTTGGATGAGTCACTTGGTTTGTGGTTTCGACTGGAACGAAGTGGAGAAATATCGCCCCGACGAGGTCTGGTGGATGCCCACGGAACGCTTTCTGGTTTGCCTGACGGGCCAGAAGCCGAAGGGCTTGCCCGAACGCAAAGCGGCGCCAAACGTCCCGGCCGGGCTTGCGGCGGAGATTGGCGCGGTGCGGGGTCGGGATGGCGCGCGCCAGTAAAGCTAAAACGCTTGTGCGCAGCCTGCTCGTGCTCGGCGGCGCACGCTCAGGAAAAAGCGCCTATGCACAAAGCCTGGCCGAGGCGTGCGGCCTGGAGCGGCTTTACCTGGCGACCGCTGCAGCAGGAGATGAGGAAATGGCGGCGCGGATCGCCCGCCACCAGGCCGACCGGGGCGAAGGCTGGACGACGATTGAAGAGCCGATCGAAATCGCCGCGGCCCTTTTGATGCATGCGAAAGCGGGCAGGGTGGTGGTTGTCGATTGCCTGACCCTCTGGCTCAGCAATCTCATCCTGGCCGGCCGCGACCCAGGCTCCGCGGTCACGGCTCTCGCCGACGCGATCGGCCGGCTCGCCGGTCCGATGATTCTGGTATCAAACGAAGTGGGCATGGGCATTGTGCCGGATCACAAGCTCGGCCGTGAGTTTCGTGACTGGCAGGGCCGCGCGAACCGCGAAATCGGCGCGGTCTGTGATGCGGTGATCTTCGTCGCCGCCGGGCTCCCGCTCCAGTTGAAGCCGGCTACAACCCCAAAGGTGCAATTGGGCTGACGCCAAGCATTTTCTTGAACAAAGGCTCTGGCGACTCGGGGCTCGCCTGGACTAGGATTCGCCAGCGGCGGATGGGGCTTGTTGGCTGCGGGCGTCTGCCTTCGCCTCAAAACGTCCGCTGGGGACTTGGGCCTGATGTTGCGTCTTTTCCAGCGCCGGGCGCCTGAGCAGGCGGCGCATTTCGACATCGCGCATGACGGCGAGACTTATCGCGTTGCGCTGAAACGCGTCGCCACATCGCGCCGTTTCACGTTAAGGGTTCGCACCGCGACGCGGGACGCGGTGCTGACGATGCCGACGCGTACCTCGCTCAAAGCGGCGCGCGAATTCGCCGAACGTCACGCCGCATGGATCGGTACGCGGCTCGCGCGCTTGCCTCAACCGGTCGCGTTCGAACCGCGCGCGATCATGCCGTTGCGCGGCGTCGATCATCGCATCGTGCATCGGCCAGTCGAACGCGGCGGGGTCTGGCTCGAGTCAAGCGAGCGCGGACCGCTCATCTGCGTTTCGGGCGAGCGGCCGCATCTGGCGCGCCGCGTCACCGATTTCCTCAAGCGCGAAGCGCGCAAGGATCTCGAGGCTGCGGTCGCCAGGCATTCGAAGCAGCTCGGCGTCAAGCCGCGCCGCATCGTGCTGCGCGATACGGTGAGCCGCTGGGGCTCATGCTCGTCGACCGGCGGGCTCAATTTCTCCTGGCGGCTGATTCTCGCGCCGCCGTTCGTGCTCGATTACCTCGCCGCACACGAGGTGGCGCATATGATGCACATGAACCACTCGCCGCTCTTCTGGAAGCTTGCGCGCCGTCTGCACCCCGGCACCGACCGCGCCGAAATCTGGCTCAAGGTCCACGGCGCGAGCCTGCATCGCTTCGGCGCGACATGGGAGTGATCTCACACCATCCTTTCCAGCACGTCGAACATCAGTTGCAAGTCCTGCGGCCGCGAAAGACGGTGATCGCCATCCTTCACCAGCGTCAGCGTCGCTGGATCGCCGCCGAAGCGCTGCATCAGCGCGAGCGCATGTGAAAACGGCACATCTTCATCCCGCATGCCTTGCAGCACCGCGGTTGGCGCCCCGGTGCGAATCATGCCGCCGAGCAGAAGGTGTTTGCGCCCGTCCTCGATCAGATCGCGAGTGAAGCAATCGGGTTCGCTCGAATAGGCGGAGGGCCGCCGCCATACGCCGTCATCCATGATCGCGCGCCGCGCCTCGTCCGGCGCTTTGGCCCAGATCAGCGCTTCGGTGAAGTCGACCGCAGGCGCGATAAGAACGAGGCCTTTGACGCGCTCGGCCTCCCCCGCTTTGCTCAGCGCGCGGACGACGAGCAGCGCAAGGTAACCACCCATCGAGGAGCCCACAAGAATTTGCGGTCCCTCGCTCTGCGCCCGAATGAGAGACAGAGCTTCCTCAAGCCAGCGCGAGACGGTCCCGTCCTCGAGCCGCCCGTCTGATCGGCCATGGCCGGAATAGTCGAACCTCAGCAGGCCAAGACCGCGCCGTTCGGCCTCCGCGTCGAGTGCGGTCGCCTTGGTCGAATCCATGTCGGAGCGATAACCGCTAAGCCAAACAACGCCTGGGCTTTGGCTCCGCACTGGCGCGCGGCGACGAAAGGCGATACGCCGTTGATTCGGGGCGTTTCCGACGATGAAGACCTGCGGCTGTCCGTCCGACACACTAGGCTCGCTTTTGCTGACGCCGGCTGCGGACCGCGCCAGGGTTAGCCTCGGCACGGGCGCGCGGAGCGGAGCGGGCTTGGCCGAGCCCTCGCTGCAAGTCAACCGCTTGCCGGTCAAGCTCTCGTGTTCGACGCAGGACCTGCCGTGAGCCTGGACGCTCTGTCTCCGTTCCGGCGCGGGGCGAACGCGCCGCTCAGCGGCCGTACGATCCTCCAAATCGTCCCGCCGCTCGCTGCAGGCGGAGACGAACGCGCCACGCTCGCCGTTACCGCGGCGCTCGCCGAGACCGGCGCGCGGGCGCTGGTGGCGACCGATTCCCACGGGCTGGCGGCCGAACTGCAGGCGATCGGCGGGCTTTTCTTTCATTTTCCGGCGGCGACCAAGAACCCGCTCGCGATGGCGCTCAACATGCGACGGCTGCAGCGCATCATCGCTCAAGAGCGGGTCGACCTTGTCCACGTGCGCTCGCGCTGGGCCGCCTGGACGGCGGTCAAGGCCTGCCGCAAGGCGAAGCGCCCGCTCGTCACCTCGCTTCCGGGAGACGGCGTCCGCACGCGTCCGCGCTCTCACTTCGAGACCGCCGTCGCCGAGGGCGACACGGTCATCGTGTCGTCCGAATTCGTCGCCGGGCGTGCGGAAACCCTCTTCCCCGCGCCCCCCAAGCGCCTCAGGATCGTGCGTCCCGGAATGGATCTCTCAAAACTTCAGCCGGAACGGGTGAGCGGGCGCCGCGTGTCCGATGTCCGCTCGAGCTGGGGCGTCGCGGCGCATGAGCGGGTCGTTCTGATGCCCGCGCGACTCGCGCCTGGCCGGGGCCACCAGACGCTCATCGAAGCAGCGGCCCTCATCAAGGGCCAGGGTCTCGAAGACGTTCGTTTCGTGCTGGCGGGCGAAGCGGCGAAGCCGGCGTTCGCCCGCGAGCTTGACGCGCTTGCAATCAAGCGCGGCCTCCAGTCCATGCTTATCCGCGTTGGCGTCGCTGCCGATCCGCCGGCGGCCTTCATCGGCGCCGCGGTCGTGGTTTTTCCCGCTACGGAAGCCGAAGGCGTGACGCGCACTTCGATCGAGGCGGCCGCGATAGGGGCGCTCACCATCATCTCCGACGTCGGATCGGCCCGCGAGATTGTCGCTGCGCCGCCGCACGTGGACGCCGAGTCTCGCACCGGATGGCTCGTTCCACCCCACGAGCCGGCCGCGCTAGCCAAGGCGATCCATGCCGCGCTTTCGCTTGGCGCCTCGGCGCGCGAGGCCATACGGCGCCGGTCGAGGGCGAAGATCGCGGATGCCTACTCGCTCGAGCGCATGACGCGCGACACGCTCGGCGTTTATGCCGAGGCGTTGGAGGGATGAGACGACGCGGGTGACCCCTGGCCGTTCAGGCCGCCGCCGAGCGCTGCGCCTTCTGCAGGGAATAAGCGCGCGCGCTCATCTCGGCGATACGGTGAATCAACGGAATACGGCTCAACGGCATGTCGCCGGCAAGGTCGCGGCCAACGAGCGCGAGATGTTTCCAGGTCTGGTCGCGCGGGCGGGCGCCGCCCTTGAGCGCGAGCGCCGATCGCGCGCATTGCGCCACCCAGAACTCCCGGCGGCTGGGCAGGTAGTTTTCGATCAGCGCGCCCGCGCCCCCGCTCGCTGACCTCGCCGCGCTCATGACCGCCTCGACCTCTTCGCCGGCCTCGAACCAGGTGTCGGTCAATTCGGTCTTCGCCGCGAATTCATGCGCCGCGCGGATGGTTTCGGGGCGATCGCGGTCCGCGACGTCAGCGAGCGCGGAGGCGATGATCTCGGCCGGCGTCGCGAAATCGGGCGCGAGCGAATCGAGGCCGAGCGCCTCGACGACGCTAACCAGCGCGAAGGGCGGCGGTTCGTTGCAGCTGAGATTGCGGCCGAGCGCAAGCCGCAGCAGCTTCTCCCAGGCCGCGAACGAGATCTCGGACGATGGAACCGACGAGCGGAGCGCGCGCTCCAGCATGGTCGCCTCGTTCGACGACAGGTTTTCATAGACCACGCAATCGTTAACGCCTTTCGACCTGATCATCACAGAGGCGAGATGGAAGCGGGAGCCGCCTTTCACTGTCGCGAGCAGGAAGCTGACGCCCGATCCATCGCAGGCCGAGGCGACCGTCTTCACGATCTTTGCGCCGGGCCGCGGTGCGGTGCTGCGCGCGATGGGAAGCCCGGCGTCGAGCGCGCTCCGCCGCGCCGGCGCCAACCAGGGGCGAATGGCCTCGATCCACCGGCGGCGCTCGTCATCGAGGCCGTTTGGCGCGGCGACAAGGCCGCGAATGGCCGCTTCCGCGGCGGCCTCGTCGCGATGGAGGAGGAAACCGACCGCGCTCCAGCGCATGAGCGCAAAGGAATCGGCCGCCATCCGTTCGCCGAATGCCGACCTGTAATCGACGGGAAAAATCGAGATGAGGGCCTCGACCTCCTCGTAGAGCTCGAATGGATCGGACCCGCTCTGCAACAGCGCGGGCCGCAAAAGCGCCTCATAGGCGTCTGCCGCGGAACCCTTGAGAGCTCCCAAGTCCAGCGCCCGGCCCAATGCCGCGCGTGCGGGCTCGCCGATTTCGATCTGAGCGCCCGCGAGCAATCGTCCGAGCATCATCAGCATGGCTGGATGGATGGCGTCGCGCGCCGCCGCCTCGTCGATCATCGCGCGGATATTCTTCAGCGTTTGGCGCGCCTCGATGTCGCCGCCCGCGGCATCGGGGCGCGCCTGGTTCAGCGCCTCGTTGAGTTCGGACAGCATATCGGCGTCCGGGACGTCGTTGGGGTCATCCGGATCAGCCGACAGGATGTCGGCGATCATGTCCGCCAAATCGTCGTCGGGCGGCAATTCCTCGGACAGGAGCCGTCGAAGGTCGGTCATGTCGAGGTCGCGAAAGGAGGTGCCCGTCCCCGTCGCGCTACGTTCCCGGCGCGCTGGCTTCAGCGGCTTGCTGGCGAGCTTCTTCATGCGGATCTCTTTCGTCCGGCGAATCGGAGGCTCCTAGCCTAATTCGCCGACCCACGGGCGCAAGCATTGCGGCGAGGCGTCCACAAGCTTCTTACGGGCCTGCAAACCGCCCCATGGGTGAGGCGATCCATGCCGCGCCGTCGCTTGGCGTCTCAGCCCGCGAGACCGTGCGTCGCCGGTCGCGGGCGAAGATCGCCGAAGCCTATTCGCTCGAGCGCATGACGCGCGACACACTCAGCGTCTACGCCAAGGCGTTGGAGCGATGTCGGAAGGCGGCGCGGCTGAGTTCAATTCGGCGCCGCCTCCGGCGTTTGCACGTGCTCGGGGCGAATGCCGACGCCGATCAGCTGCGCTGGAATGCGGCGCAAGGCCGGAAAGCCGTTGAAGAGCTTGAAGAACGACGGCGGCTTTGGCCGCTCGTGGGCTTGCAGAACGCGGCTGACGATCCGACGCTGGATGGTGAGCTGCAGCCATTGGGTGAAGCGCATCGGCAGCGTGCGGCGCTCCTCGATCGCCTGAAGATCCGCGTCCGTAACCTTGCCCGCGCGAAGCGGTCCGGCGAGCCGGTTGGCGGCGGCGACCGCATCCTGCACCGCCATATTGATGCCGACGCCGCCGATCGGCGACATCGCATGCGCCGCATCGCCGATGCATAGGAGCCCGGGCCGCCACCATTTCTTCAGCCGATCGACGGTGACGCTGAGCAATTTGACGTCGTCCCAGGTTTTCAGTTCGCCGACGCGGTCGGACAGAAACGGCGACATCTCGACCACTTGTTTGCGGAAGGCTTCCAGGCCCTCCGACTTCATCCGCTCAATCCCGCCTTTGGGAATGACATAGGCGCATTGCCAGTAATCGCCGCGGTCCAGCATGATCATCATCTTACCGGCTTCGATGTGGCCAAACGTGTCCGGGATGTCGCTGGACTTATGCGATAGTCGAAACCACAAGACGTCCATCGGCGCTCCATAATCCTCGCTCTTGAAGCCTGATTTCTCGCGCACGGTTGAATGGCGTCCGTCGCAACCGACCACCAACCCTGCGCGGATCGTCAGCGTGCCGTCCGGCGTGTTGGCCATCAACCCGACTACGCGCCCGTTCTCTTCAATAAGTTCCGTAGCCTCGGCGCGCATGCGCAGATCGAACGTTTTGTATCGCTTGCCATGCTCGGCGAGAAAGTTGAGAAAGTTCCATTGCGGCATCAGCGCCATGAATTTGCAATGCGTCGGCAGGTGACGAAAATCGACCATTTGAACGTGTTCGGCGCCGATTTGCGCGGACAGCGTCTCGACCTCTTGATGCGGCAGCTTCAGGAACTCGTCGATCAGACCGAGTTCGAACATCAACTCGAGCGTCGAGGGATGAACCGTGTCGCCTCGGAAGTCGCGAAAGAAATCGGCGTGCTTCTCCAGCACCACAACATGAACGCCGGCGCGCGCCAGCAGGAATCCGAGCATCATCCCGGCGGGGCCGCCGCCCGCGATGCAGCATTGCGTCGTGATCGTTGAGTTCGCCATGGCCGCTCGACTCCGCTGGGCGCGCGAGCCCGGGTTCGCGATTGTAGAACGCGAAGATTAAGGCGACGTTCCGACTAGAGCAGGAGCAGTGATGTTGCGGCTCCGGTTCGAGCCACGG
>DATDHT010000170.1:0-3462 GCA_036521435.1 Roseiarcus sp. | reverse complement strand
AGTCGCCGCGATGAGCGCCGCGACCGACACTCCAAATCCGAAAAATGCTCTCATCAGGGTCCCCTCTTCAAATTCACAGTCGTTCAACGGTCATTACCAAACCGTAATGTGACGATGTGTCAGGATCGGTATCCCTTCGGGGTAGGCCGCAGGGTGCCTGTCTGCTGAATGTTCTGGGATTGGGGTCGGCCTACGCGGGTGCAGGATACCGTCGGATCGGAGTGTTTCGATCGCCTTGACGAGAGTGAGGCCGGAATGGAGACGGAACCATTCTCCGGTGTGGCGATGCCACTGGATGTCGAAGCGGTCGCGGCTTATCCAGTCGAGGCGGGCGAAGGGTGCATCGAACTCTTCGCCGAGGTTATCCGCGAAGCCGGAGCGATAGCGCTGGATAAATCGATATTTGGCGCCGTGCCATTTGCCGAGGATATCGACGGGATAGTTGAACTCCGTCGGCTCGATCGCGGGCAGGAATCTCGGCTTCAGGAACGCCTCGATCAACTGTTCGCAGGCCGCGGTAACGCTGGCCTTTTCAGTTTCGCAAAATGCGGCGTTTGGCTTAAGCGGCTTGCGCATGGCTCACAATCGCGTTCCGCCAGTTCCAGGGCAGCAGTTCATCGAGGCGATGCATAGGATGCGCGGCGATGCGCGCGAGAACGTCGGCGAGCCAAGCCTGCGGGTCGACGCCGTTCATCTTGCACGTGATGATGAGGCTGTACATGGCCGCAGCACGCTGCCCTCCGCGATCGGAGCCGCAGAACAACCACGATTTTCTTCCCAGAGCCACGCCGCGCAGCGATCTTTCGGCGGCATTGTTCGACAGACAAACCCTCCCGTCGTCGAGAAACAGCGTGAACGCCGGCCAGCGCTTGAGCATGTAGTTGATGGCCTTGGCGAGGTCGTGTCCGCGCGCGAGCCGCACAAGTTGCGCGCTCATAAAGGCATGAAGATCGTCGACCAGGGGCCGGCTCGCGGATTGCCGCACCGCCAGGCGCTCCTCAGTGCTCTTGCCGTTGATCTTGCGCTCGATCTCGAACAGCGCGTCGATGCGTCGCACGACCTCAACGGCGATCGGCGAGAGCGGGATTTCCTTTTTGCCGGACGCCTTGCGCCGCGCGTTCTCCTCGATGTCGGCCATGGCGTAGAACGGACGCCGCGCATGAACCCAGCACGCCGCCTCGCGGATTGGGCCTGGCTTCCGGTCCGCCAGATACAGCTTGTTGTAGCCGTCATAGGCGTCGGCTTGCAGGATTCCCGCATACCCCGCCAGATGCGCCTGCGGATGATCGCCGCGGCGATCACGTGAGTAGTAGAAGATCGCCGCCGGCGGCCCGACGCCGCCGAACGGCTTGTCGTCGCGAACATAGGTCCAAAGCCGCCCCGTATCGGTCTTGCCTTGCGCCAGCACCGGCACGGTCGTGTCGTCACCGTGGAGCCGCTCCGCGGCCATCACGTGAGCCTCGACAAGGCGGCGCAGCGGATCGAGCGCCGTGCAGACGGCGCCCACGGCGTCGACCATAGTCGACAGCGCGATCGGCGCGCCCTCCAGCGCGTACCGCTCGGCCTGTCGGTTCAGCGGTTGATGTTGGCCGAACTTCTCGAACACGATCATCGCCAGCAAGCTCGGTCCAGCCCAAGCCCGCGGGATCGGATGAAACGGGGCCGGCGCCTGGCTGATCTTCTCGCAGTCCCGGCAGGTGAACTTCTCCCGCACGGTCTCGACCACTTTCCAACGTCGCGGCTCGGCTTCCATCGTCCGCGTCACGTCTTCGCCGAGCTTGCGCAATCGGCTGCCGCCGCAGCATTCGCAAACCGTCGGCGGATCAATCACCACGCGCTCGCGCGGCAGATGATCGGGAAACGTGTTGCGCTCGGCCGGGCGGCGCGTGAAGGCGCGCACGTTGGTCGTCTTCGCGACCGCCATCTCCGCCGCCAGTTCGTCTTCCGTCGCGCTCGCCGCCAACTCCTCGAACTCCAGCGACAATTGCTCAATGAGCCGCGCCGAGCGCTCCGACCGCTGCCCGTAGACCTGACGCTCCAGTTTGGCGATGCGCAGTTTCTGCGACGCGATCAGCGCCTGGTCCTCGGCCGCCTTCGCGCGCGCCACCGCCAGTTCTGCGGCGGTTATCAAACCCCGTTCCCGCGCGGCGACGAGCGCCGCTTTCAGCGCGGCGACGTCGTCGGGAAAGGCGTCGAAAGCAGGAGCCATGAGACTGAGAGAATCATATTCTCAGCGATTTGTGGCGCCTCAAAATGCTTCTGTCCCCATGCTTTTCTGCGTTCTACTCCGATGAGCAACTGTTCTCTCAGCCCGCGCTCTTGGGCCTCCATGTGAGTTGGGGATTGCGCCAGTCGATTCCCTCAAGCATGTAAGCCATCTGCGCCGCCGAGATCGAAACGGCTCCCTCCTTCGCCGAGGGCCAGACGAACTTTCCTCGGTCCAGGCGCTTCGCATATAGCGATAACCCGATCCCGTCGTGCCAAAGAACCTTCGCCAGGTCTCCTCGGCGACCTCTGAAGAGATAGAGATCGCCGGCGTGCGGGTCGCGCTTCAACTGCTCCTGAACCTGAAGCGCCAATCCCTGCATGCCACGCCGCATATCCGTATGGCCCGTCGCGATCCAAACCCGAACGTTGCTCGGAATGGGGATCACGCCCGCAGCGCCTTCAATGTCGCCACGACCAGCGCCGAAGGCGCGTCAGCCGCGATCCGCACGCGGGCGTCGTTCACTTCGACCACAATGACGTCAGGATTGCCCGCGCCCGCCGCCGGATGCGTAGCCGCCGCCGGCGACGCCTCAATGACCACGGGCGCAAATCCTGAAGCGCTCAGGCTCGTCGACTTCCGCGCCTCCCGGCGCCATTTGTAGACCAGGCTCGTGCAGATATCGGCGCGCCGCGCCACCTCCGAAACTACGGCCCCGGGCGCCTCGATCTCCGACAAAATCCGCGATCGGTCTTCCTCGCTCCACCGACGCCGACGCTCGTCGCCGGTGATCAAAGTCATCCGACCCATGCTGTGCAGCTAACCTCGCTCATAAAGCCGACTTAGCTGCGCAGCATCACCCTCTCTCAAACCTTGAACAGGCGGCCGCCGCCGGTGGGATACGAATAAAGCGATTATATCCCCAGACATCTCGTCATAAGTTCATCCCAAGGAATCCTCTGCAGCGGTCCACGTTAGTGGAACAGATCGGACTTCGCGGATCCCGTCGAAAGGTAGTGCCGCGGCAGCCGGTTAATGCGGACGCAGGGGGGTGCCCGAACT
This sequence comes from Roseiarcus sp., assembly GCA_036521435.1. Taxonomy (GTDB): domain Bacteria; phylum Pseudomonadota; class Alphaproteobacteria; order Rhizobiales; family Beijerinckiaceae; genus Roseiarcus. The sequence continues at coordinate 194 of DATDHT010000170.1, read as the reverse complement.
GAGGCTCACACGGGCGATCACTATATCCCCCTAACGTACGGAAGGGGATACTGCGATCGTCAGCGTGAGCCGCATTTTGGTCACCCCTTCCGAAGCCTGGTTTGAAAAAAGGAAGGGTGACGATAAGAGATTAGGTCTTTTCCGCTTTCGGCCGGCCGTGGCTCTTGCGGGCATCAGCTTTCGGCCGAATTTGG
>DATDHT010000169.1:0-3060 GCA_036521435.1 Roseiarcus sp. | reverse complement strand
CATCGGGTCGAGGCGCTGCGGACGCATGCCTATCCGGGACCCTCGATCAAGCTGCCGCCGCGCATGGCGCTCTCGCTCGGCGCGCAGTTGACGATCGTGGGACGTGACGGCGACTTCGCGGTCTCGGACGACGGGCTTTACCTCTGGTCGCGCAGTCTCACCGAGGTCAGTGCGCACGAACCGGACTGGGTCGCGGTCGCGGAGCGGTTTGTCGGGACGCCCTATCTCTGGGGCGGCCGGACGTCAGAAGGCATCGACTGCTCGGGCCTGGTTCAGACGGCGCTCATGGCGGGCGGACTCGCGTCGCCACGGGACAGCGACATGCAGGAGGCGGGGTTAGGCGAGCCCATCGCGATCGACGACCCGGCAGCGCCGCTGGCGCGCGGCGACTTGATATTCTGGAAGGGCCACATCGGGATCATGCGCGATCCCGTCATGCTGCTTCACGCCAACGGCTGGCACATGAAAACGATGAGCGAGCCGCTGGCTCAAGCTCGCGAGCGGATCGACGCCAACCGCGGCGGCAAGGTCACAAGCGTTCGCAGGTTGTAGGCGCGCTCGCTGAGCGCACCTGGTTCGGAAGCTCTAGACGGTCGCGCTCATCGAGCGCGGCTACAAAGCGCGCCGGCGTGCTACTTCTTGCCGCCGATGCCAATGCCGCCGAAGCGGGTGTTGAAGCGCGACAAGCGGCCGCCGCGATCGAGAAGCTGCTGCGATCCGCCGGTCCAGGCCGGATGGGTGTTCGGATCGATGTCCAGGTTCAGCGTCGCACCCTCTTCGCCATAGGTCGAGCGGGTCATGAATTCGACGCCATTGGTCATGACGACCTTGATCATGTGGTAGTTGGGATGGATATCGGACTTCATGCGTCTATCTCGGGCAAAATAAGCAAAGAGCCGTCCGGGAACCGGCGGCTCTTTTAATTCGCGCTCCTATAACGCGGGCGGTCCCCTGACGCAAGCGGGTCGAGCGCCGCTGGTCACTGCCGATCTCGACCGCCTTGATTTAGGCGAAAAACCGGTACCTAAAGCGCCGCACAGTCCGAGGAGCCGTTTCCGCAATGTCATCCGCCGCCGACGCCGGTAGCAAAAGGTCCCGCGTCCCGCTCGGCGCTTTGAAACCGCTTGCGCCTTACGCCTTCGCCCATCGCGGTCGGATCGGGTTGGCGCTGATCGCGCTGACCATTGCTTCCGCGGCGACGTTGGTCGTGCCGATTGCGGTCAGGCGCATGATCGACTTTGGTTTCTCCCATTCCAACGCGAGCCTCATCCGAGCTTATTTTCTGGCCATGATCGGTGTCGTTGCCGTGCTCGCGCTGGCGTCCGGCGCGCGATACTATCTGGTGATGACGCTTGGCGAACGGGTGGTCGCCGACCTTCGCGCGGACCTCTTCTCCCATCTGACTCGGCTCGATCCGAGCTTTTTCGACGCCGAGAAGACCGGCGACATCGCTTCTCGCCTTTCCGCGGACACGACGCAGCTCAAGGCGACGTTCGGCTCCTCAGCGTCGCTGGCGCTGCGCAATCTCTTCCTGTTCGTCGGCGCGATCACGATGATGGTGTTCACCAGCCCGAAACTATCCGCCTTCGTGCTGGCGGCGATTCCCGTCATCGTCCTGCCGCTCTACGCGGCCGGACGTTCAGTGCGTGAGCGGTCGCGGCGAGCTCAGGACAGGCTCGCGGACGCAACCGCCTTCGCCACCGAAAGCCTGTCGGCGGTGCGCGTGATGCAGTCGTTCCTGGCGGAGACGTTCGCCGCGAGCCGCTATCGCGAGGCCGCCTTCGGCGCCTATGAAGCGGCGCGGGCGATGAGCGAGGCCCGCGCGTTCGTCACTGCGGCCGCGCTTTTCCTCGCTTTCGGCAGCGTCGTCGTCGTGCTTTGGCTTGGCGCGCAGGAAGTGATCGCCGGTCAGATGACTGGCGGCGCGCTGTCGCAGTTCGTCCTGTTCGCCGTGTTTGGCGCCGGCGCGCTCGGACAATTGTCGGAAGTCTGGAACGAGGTCTCCCAAGCGGCGGGCGCCGCCGGACGCATCGGCGAGATCATGGCGGTCAAGCCGCGCATCCGTGCGCCCGCGCAGCCGATGAAGCTCGCGAAGCCCGTCCGTGGCGAGCTTGCGTTCCATGACGTCTGCTTTGCTTATCCGGGTCGCGAAGACGGCGCTGTCTTGCGCGACGTCAGCTTCCGCGTCGCTGCCGGGGAGATGGTCGCCATCGTCGGCCCATCGGGCGCCGGCAAGTCGACGTTGTTCCAGCTGGCGCTCAGGTTCTACGATCCCAGTAGCGGCGCGGTGATGCTCGACGGGGTCGACATTTCGAAACTCGATCCCGCCGGTCTCCGTGCGGAGATCGCGCTCGTGCCACAGGACGCCTTCATTTTCGGCGCCACCGTCGCCGACAACATTGCCTATGGCGCGCCAGGCGCGACCCGGGATGCGGTCGTCGCTGCCGCGAAGCAGGCGGCGGCCGATGGCTTCATCTCCGCCCTGCCGCAGGGCTATGACACTGCCCTGGGGGAGCGTGGCGTGACGCTGTCGGGCGGCGAGCGTCAGCGGATCGCCATCGCCCGCGCCATCCTCAAAGACGCGCCGGTGCTGCTCTTGGACGAGGCGACCTCAGCCCTCGACGCGGAGAGCGAAACTCTGGTCCAGGGCGCGCTTGAAACGCTGATGAAGGGCCGCTCGACTCTCGTCATCGCGCACCGGCTGGCGACGATCGTCACCGCGCATCGCATCCTCGTCATCGAGGCGGGGCGCCTCGTCGAGCAAGGCTCTCACGCCTCATTGATGGCGGCGAACGGCCTTTACTCGCATCTGGCCCGCCTTCAGTTCGAGACCGGCGCGGCGGCGCTGACAGCCGCCGCAGAGGCGGCGCAGTAGAGGTCCTGGCCTGTCGCCGTATTCGCGCCGTGGCTCGGCTAGATGTTATTTCAGCAGAACATAGATGTTGACTTGCAGCGTCGGATCATCCGGATCCTTCACGTCGTTCGCATATTCCTCGATGAAGGTGTCCTGCGCGTCGATTCCCTTGTCGTCGAGATAGGCCGTGATGGCGTCATAGGTCG
>DATDHT010000168.1:0-22967 GCA_036521435.1 Roseiarcus sp. | reverse complement strand
AGCCCGCGGTCATCGCTGATCTTCATGGGCATTCGGGGCCCGGAGCCAGTCATGGAGGAGTTCGATGGATAGATCGACGAGGCGCGCTGGTCCGCCATTTTCGCTCACAGTCTGGACCGGACACGGCAGGGCGGCTGGGTTGGCGGGGCTAATCGGCGCCGCGATTGCTCTCATGCTTTCCCCTGGACCCGCCCGCGCGGCGGACAGCGAAGTCCCGCGCTTCGTCGTCGATCCCTATTGGCCAAAACCCTTGCCCGATCGATGGGTGACCGGAGCGGTCGGCGGCGTCTGCGTCGACAGGGAGGATCACGTCTTCGGCGTGAACCGGTCCGATCTCACGACGATGGAGCAGGCCGTCGGCAAGGAGCCCGCGCCTATTGTCATCGAATATGCTTCCGACGGGAACATCGTGAACTCGTGGGGCGATCCAAAACGGATGCCCAAATCTATCCACGGCTGTTTCGTCGACAAGCAAGACAACATCTGGATCGGAGGCAACGCCGATGGGATCGTGCAAAAATGGTCGCATGACGGCAAAAGCCTGCTGCTGCAAATCGGGCGCAAAGGCGTCTGCGACAATGGGGGCGAAAAGTGCGGCGAGCCCGGCGCCAACACAAGCCCGCTGCTTCTCAACGAGCCGGCCGACATCGCGATCGATCCGGAGAACGGCGATATCTATGTCGCCGATGGCTATGGCAACCACCGCGTCGTCGTCTTCGACGCCCAAGGCAAGTTCCTTCGTCAATGGGGCGACGCCGGGACGGATCGCGGCCTCTTTGCATTGATCGGCGGCGGCCATCCCCATTGCGCCAAGTTCGACCGCGACGGGCTGCTCTATGTTTGCGACCGAGGCAACGATCGGATCGAAGTCTTCGACAAGACCGGCGCCGTGAAACGCGTCATCGACGTCAAACCGGGAACCGCCTATTCGCCGGCGCCGGACGGAGCGCCCGGACGCAAGGCGATCGGGTCGGCGCTGGACGTCGCCTTTTCGTCCGATCCCGAGCAGAAATACATGTATGTGGTCGACACCGGCAACGAGGTCTTATGGATTCTCGACCACGCGAGCGGGCGCATCCTTGGCGGTCTTGGAAGCGCGGGACACAACGCCGGCGAATTCACGCTCCTCCACATGATCGCAGTCGATTCAAAGGGGACGCTTTATACAAGCGAAACCATTGACGGCCGCCGCCTGCAGAAGTTCGTTCCCCAAGGCTTCGTGCCTGAGGAAAGGCTGAAACCTTACATGGGCAGCCCGCGCTATGACGCGCTGCCGTGAAGGATCGTCGCGCCGGCCGGTGAGGGCGATCTACGGTTGCGCCGCGGCTTTTGCCGAGACTGTCCAACGCCCTGGACGTTTTCCCCCTCCTTGTGGGCGATCACGCCGCAGATGTTGTAAATCTGGAGAAAGTCTTGCGCGTGAGGCGGAGGCCGGGCAGAGTGGCCGCAGAGAGTCGGGCTCTCTCGGGACGGGCCCGTTGGTTCTCGAGGCGCGTGGGGCGAGAATGCGGTTTGTCTTCCTGATCGGGACGCTGGCGGCGCTGAGCGGCTGTGCGAGCTATCGCGATGTTTCGTTCATCTACTATCCGAACGCGCCGCACCGCGAGACGTTTCCGAGTCGGTCGGAGTTTTATGCCGTGGCGCAACAGGAATGCGCGAAATACGGGATGAGGGCGTCCTATAACTGGAGCAACTATTTCCCCGATTTCGAGCGCGTCCGGGTGAATTACCTCTGCGTTCAATGACCGCCAAGCGGCGTCGGGACTCGGCCGAAGTTATAGTTCAAAGAGACCGGACTCCAGTTCGGCGGCGCGGGATAGGGCGCGGCTGCGGTGATCGCGTTCATGACGGCCATATCGAGGTCGGACGAACCGCTTGAAGCGACGAGCTTGCGGCCAACGAGATTGCCGCCCTCATCGAGATAGAAGTCCACCATGCCGTGCCTGTTGGCGAGGTCGAGGCGGAGCCCCGGGCTCTCGTGTAAGTGCTCTTTGATCATCCCATAGATGATCGTCAGATATCGGGATTCGGAGTTCCCGCCCGCGACAGGCGATTTTTCTACTGAGCGCGCAAACTTGTATTGCGGCAGATCCTCGATTGTCGGCAGCGGCTCGCCGACGGGGGCCTTGTTTGGCGGCGCCGGCGGCGCTGCGGGAGCAGCGGCCTGAGTCGGATTGTCCTGCGGCTTCGGGTTCTGATCCGCTGGTAATTCGCCTTCAGGCTCAGGCTTCAGATCGTGCGCAGGCGGCGCGGCCTCGCCCTTTTGCTCGTCGGCCGGGTGGGGCGCTGGCGCAGGCGCGTCCGCCTTGGGCGAAGCCCCAGGCGTCGGCGGGGGAGGGGTTTCCGGAGTCGCCTTGGCCTCGGTCTTCTTGTCCGGCGATTCGCGGTTGACCTTCTCCTCGGTTGGGGCTGCGGGCGCGTCATAGGCCGGCTTTTCGTCTAAAGGCTTGGGGGGCGCCTTCGGTTTCTCCTCCGGCGGCTTCGGTTTGGGTGGGGGCGGCGGGGGCTGTTCAACCACCACCTCGACCGGGATCTCCTGCACGGCGGTCGGAACTGGGTGCGGCCAGAACCAATAATAGAGGAAGAACGACAGCGGAATCAGGACGTGCAACACCGCCGCAGCGGCGATCGCGACCACGTGGAACCTGCGCTCGGCGCGCGTCGGCGGCTCGGGCGCGTCGAGGCGCTCGACCGGTTCGGCGACGAAATCGGCCTCGGACAGTAACGTAGCGCTCAGCGCCCAACTCCTCTCGCGAAAGCGCGATGTGTTTCCTTGGCTGAATCGTTCACATGCGGTCAATGGCCCAATTGGTCACTTTGCCGCGTGCGCCGGATTCGCGTATGTCCTCGCCCATGAACCGCCGAGGTGGGGGCGCCGCCGCGCCCCCGAGTCTGATCGCAGAACTCGACGCCCGCCCAGCGGCCGCGCCGCGCTCCTCAAGGGCGCTCGTGTTCGATTCCGGCTTGGGCGGCCTTTCGGTGCTGGCCGAAATCAGGCGCCTCAGGCCGGACGTCGAAATCGTCTATGCCGCTGACGACGCGGCCTTTCCGTACGGCAGACTAAGTGAGGAGGCGCTCGTCGCCCGGGTCAAGACGGTAATGGCGCGACTGATCGGCGAAATCGAGCCCGATATTGTCGTCGTCGCCTGCAGCACCGCCTCCACGCTGGCTCTGGCCCCCTTGAGGGCCGCCCATCCGCGCCTGCCGTTCGTTGGCACCGTGCCGGCGATCAAGCCGGCGGCGGCGGCGTCGCGGTCGGGACTGATCAGCGTTCTGGCGACGCGCGGGACCGTGGCGCGCGACTACACCCATGCGCTGGTGCGCGACTATGCCGCCAATTGCGAGGTAACCCTAGTTGGAGCGCCGCTGCTTGCCGTCATCGCCGAGCGTGTGATGCGTGGCGAAGCCGTGGATGACGCGGAGATCGAGCGCGAGATCGCGCCATGCTTCGTTGAACGCGACGGCCGCCGCACGGACCAGATCGTGCTCGCGTGCACGCATTTTCCGCTTATCGCGGACAGAATTGAGCGCCTTTCGCCCTGGCCGGTCGGCTTTGTCGATCCGGCGCCTGCGATTGCGCGCCGCCTCGATGCGCTGATCGCCGCCGCCCGCCCAGGCGCTTCGATCGGCGGCGAGGGGATCGCGATCTTTACCAGCGGCGACGAGCCGCCAGAGGCTTTGCAAAAAACCTTGCGTCTCTTTGGGCTCACGTTTACGCCCGCGATCATGATCGGCGCGGCTTCGGCCTGATCGCCCCACGAATTCCAAAGTTTGAGAGGCCCCCATGCGTCCTTCGGACGGACAATCTGTTCGCCTTAGCGAGTATCGGGCGCCGGACTATTTCATCGAGCACGTCGAGCTTGATGTGTCGCTCGATATCCATGCGACGCGCGTTGTCTCATCCCTCACGATGCGCCCCAATCCCGCTGGCCGGGGCGACGCGGCGCTTGCGCTCGACGGCGATGAGCTCATGTTCGTCTCCGCCCGACTGGATGGCGAGCCGATCGATGCGGCCAGTTTCGAGGCGAAGCCGTCGGGTTTTGTGCTGCGTCGGCCTCCCCGACGCGCGTTCACGCTCACGATCGAGACGCGCCTCGATCCGGCGGCCAACACCAAGCTCATGGGCCTCTATCGCACTGGCTCGGCCTATTGCACCCAATGCGAGGCGGAGGGATTTCGCCGCATCACTTATTTTCTCGATCGCCCAGACGTGCTCTCGACCTATCGCGTGCGGGTCGAGGCGGATCGCGCCGAAGCGCCGGTGCTTCTGTCCAACGGCAATCTCGAAAGTACCGGCGAGGCGGAGACGCCCGGCCGTCACTTCGCCATCTGGCGCGATCCGCACAAGAAGCCGTCCTATCTGTTTGCGATGGTCGCCGGCGATCTCGGCCATATCGCGGATTCGTTCGTTACGATGTCGGGCAGGACAGTCGCGCTTGCGATCTATGTCGAGCATGGCCGGGAAGATCGCGCGCATTACGCAATGGACGCGCTCAAGCGCTCGATGGCCTGGGACGAGCAGGTCTATGGGCGCGAATATGATCTCGACATTTTCAACATCGTCGCCGTCTCCGATTTCAATATGGGCGCGATGGAGAACAAGGGCCTCAACGTCTTCAACGATAAATACGTCCTCGCGTCGCCCGAGACCGCAACCGACGACGACTATGCCAATATCGAAGGCGTGATCGCGCACGAATATTTTCACAACTGGACCGGCGATCGCATCACCTGCCGCGACTGGTTCCAGCTTTGCCTCAAAGAGGGCCTGACCGTGTTCCGCGACCAGGATTTTTCCGCCGACATGCGATCGGCCCCGGTCGAGCGCATTGGCGATGTGCGTGCGCTTCGCGCCGCGCAATTCCCCGAGGATGCGGGTCCGCTTGCGCACAATGTGCGCCCCGAAGTCTATCACGAGATCAACAACTTCTACACCGCGACCGTCTACCAGAAAGGCGCCGAGGTCGTGCGCATGCTGAAACGCCTGATCGGCGCAGGTGCGTTTCGCGCCGGCATGGATCTCTATTTCGAGCGCTATGACGGATCAGCGGCCACTGTCGAGGATTTCATCGGCTGTTTCGAGACGGTTTCGGGGCGCGATCTCTCTCAATTCATGCACTGGTACAATCAGGCCGGCACGCCAAAGGTCACGGTTCGCAGCGCCTACGACCCAGCCGCCAAGACTTACCGGCTCGACATTGCGCAATCGCTTGCGCCGACACCGGGGCAAAGCGTCAAGCTGCCTGTGACGATGCCCCTCGCGCTCGGCCTGGTCGGCGCCAATGGCGGCGATATGCCGCTGACCTCGTCGGATGCGAGTGCCGACGAGCTCGCGAGCGGCGTGTTCGAACTCAAGGATTCCGAGCGGTCGATCGTCTTTCGCGACGTGCCGCAGCGACCCACCCTGTCGTTCCTGCGGGGTTTTTCCGCGCCGGTGCGGGTCGACGACGACCTGACGGAGGGGGATCTCATCGTTCTCTCCCGGCACGACAGCGACAATTTCAATCGCTGGCAATCGGTTCAGAGTCTGGCGACGCGGATTCTCGTGCGCGGCGTCAAAGCCATTCAGGCCGGCCGCGCGCCCGAGCGCAACGGCGGACTTGTGGCCGCCTTCGGCGCGCTGATCGAGGACGTCCGCGCTGGGCGCATCGATCATGCCTTCGCGGCGTTGGCGATGGGCCTGCCGACCGAAGCCGACATCGCGCGCGAGATCGGCGAGGACGTCGATCCGGACGCGATCCATGCCGCGCGCATGGGCCTGCGTGTCGCGCTCGGACGCACATACGCTGGCGCGCTCGCCGCGCTGCACGCGGAGCTTGCCAATTTTTCGACGTTTAGCTCCGGCGCCGCGGCGGCGGGTCAGCGCGCGTTACGCAACGTGGCGCTTAGCCTCTTTGTCGACGGCGACGTAATTCAGGGACTGGAAGTCGCCCATCGCCAGCTCGCGGAGGCCGACACCATGACCGAACGCCTCGGCGCGCTGGCGGCGATCGCGTTCAAGCCCGACGACAAGCGCGACCATGCGCTCGAGGCGTTTGGCAGGCGCTATGCGGCGGAGCCGCTTGTCCTCGACAAATGGTTTGCGCTGCAGGCGCAGATCCCGGAGCGCGAGACGCTGGAGCGGGTGCGCGCGCTCATGAATCATCACGGCTTCTCCCTCGCCAATCCCAACCGGGTGCGTGCGCTGATCGGCGGGTTCGCGGCGAACCAGAGAGAGTTCAACCGGGCCGACGGCGCAGGTTTCGCACTGCTCGAGGAGGTGGTCGTGTCTCTCGATCCAGCCAATCCGCAGATCGCGGCGCGGTTGCTCACCGCCATGCGGTCCTGGCGCTCGCTCGAGGAGGTTCGCCGGGCTCATGCCGAGGCGATGTTGCGGAATATCGCCGGAAAGCCCTCGCTGTCGCCGGACGTCCGCGACATTGTGACCCGCAGCTTGGGCTGAGCCGCCCCTCTCCTGCGGGAGAGGGGGGTGAACGCTATGTCCTGACGCTGGCCTTGCAGTCTTGTCCGCGTGTTATAGATTTCAGAACGTTAGGCGCCAAAAACTGTCCATTTGTTTCTTTTCAGTATCCGGGTAAGTCGAGCCATCCCCGCAGCCGGCGTTCGGAGAATGGATGGGCCCTACGATTTCTAGTAAACAGGATCACTATAACGAAAATTCGATTTATGTCAAGATTGACGCAATTATTCCGCCTGGGGGGCCAGCTGCCCTTCACCCGGTTGCACCGGGTTGGGGATTACAAGGGTTCGCGCGCTGATCATTCCGCGCCGGCGCCGATTCTACCGGCGCCCTTCGGCCACATTTTTTTGCGTCTGACGCATTGTCAAGGACTAGACAAAGATTCGCACAAGGATTCTTATCGTAGTGATTCGGGCGTTAAGGCGGCAGTCCGAGTGTAATTTGTGGCGAAGTCGGGGAATGAGCGATGACGCGCGTAAGCGCGGCAAACGGGGACGCTTATCCAATGGGGCCAGTTCAAACACTGCACGGGGAAGGGGCGCTTCGTTTCGTCGAGGCGTGGGCTCGCCGGCCGAGCGAGGCGGTCAAGGGCGCGCAGCCTCGTGCACCCTGCGCCGCGCTCCGCCGGCGACGGATTCCATCGGCGGTCGTCACCGGCATCGCCTTTGCGATCTTCGCGGTCCTGGCTCTCACCGTTCAACATTTGCTGCTGGAGCGCGATTTGGCGCTCAACCCTGGTTCGCGTGACGTCGACATGCGCGCGACGCTGCTCGCCGAGCGACACAATGATGCGCTGAAGGCCGATCCGCGAGCGCCCGAGGCCGAAGTTTTTCGTAGCGTTCTTAGGGCGCATCCCGATGGGCGGCTCACGCAATCGGTGCTCGTCGATCGCGACGGCCGCGTGGTCGAATACGAAGGGACCCAGGCCGCGCCCGACTTAGCGTTGACGGCGCTCGCCGGCCGCACGAAACCGCCCGCAGCTAGCGACATTCGGGACGGGGTGACCCAAGTCCAGACCGGACATGGCGGCGATCGCTTCGCCGCTGTGCGGGTGCTGCCGGGGACTTCGACCAGGGTGGCGTTTGCTTCTCCCATCGATGGCCATCTCCTTGCCTGGCGCGACACATTGGTGATCACGGCGTTCCTGCTTGCCTCGACCATCGGGCTCGTGGTCGGTGCGGCGCGCCTCTCTGGGCTCAAGCGCAAAGACGGTGATGCGCAGCGGCTCCTCGACTCCGAGCGGCGACTTTTGGCAACCGTCGCGGAGCTCACGCAGTCGCGCCGGTCGCTCGAAGAGCAAGCCCAGCAGCTTGCCGACCTCGCCGAACGCTTTCATGAGCAGAAATCCTGCGCCGAGGCCGCCAACCGGGCCAAGGCGGAATTCCTCGCCAATATGAGCCATGAACTGCGTACGCCCCTCAACGCCATCATCGGCTTCTCGCAATTGATGGGAAGCCAGACCTTCGGACCTTTGGGCTCGAAAAAATACGGCGACTATTGCGCCCACATTCACTCCAGCGGCGAATATCTCCTGCGCGTGGTCAGCGACGTTCTCGACATGGCGCGGCTCGAGGCGGGCCGGGAGAGCCTGACTTACGCGCGTTTCCAGGCCGATCAGGCGATTGGTCGAGCGGTGCTCGATATCACGCCGACCGCGCGCGAGAAAGGGGTTGCGATCAGGGTTAATGTCGGAGCCGAAGTGACTGTCGAGGCAGATCCCCTGGCGGTCGAACGCATCCTCACAACGCTCATGCGCAATGCGGTGAAATTCGCGCCCGAAGGCGGCGAAATCTCGATCGGCGCCGCTGTGGGCGCCGAGCTTATCCATTTCACCGTCGAGGATAATGGCCCTGGAATTGCGGCTGAAAACCTTGTGCGGCTGGGCCGGCCATTCGAACAGGCCGGCGCGGTCATGATCAATGGGATGAAGGGGTCGGGCCTCGGTCTCGCCATCGCGAATTCGTTGGTCGAATTGCATGGCGGGACGCTGCGCCTCCAATCCAGGCCCGGTAGGGGCGCGGCGGCGATGGTCACCCTGCCAAGGGTCCAGCGTGGATCGCGCCCGGTCGTGTTGGCGCGCGTGGCCTAACGGACCTCAAGGGGCCCACGCGGCGCCGACCGAGCATCCATCAGCATTGCTCGGAAAGGTTTGGGGCCGTTCGGCGGCCGCATGCCATCTTGCATACAGTGGCCGTGGTTGGGGGAAACCGCCCGACACCAAAAAATAGTTGCCGCGCGCGCCCGCATTGTGACGTGGATCACAGTCTCGCCGGCGGCGCCGCTATACTCGTTAAAATGGGCCGCCCTTTGGGCGGTCGGGCTTCGGAAGCGGAACGGCTCGCTCTTGGGCGTGAGGCGGCGTTGTCAATGATTGCGGTTCACGTCCGTGTTTTCGATCTGAATACGTCTGGTTACGGAGGGTGGCGGCGATGATGGGTCATGTTCAAGAATTGGAAATTGGCAGGCGCGCGTTCGAGCAAGCAGAGCAGACTGGGGAATCTGTCGCGCCCACCAGATTCGACGAGATTTTGCCGAGCTCCGATCCGTTAGCGGAGGGGGTCACGGTCGAGGCGGCGGTGAAATGGTTCAACGCCACAAAGGGATATGGTTTCGTTGAGCTCTCGGACGGCCGGGGCGACGCGTTCCTGCATCTGAAGACCCTGCGCGAGATGGGGCGCCAAACTCTGCCTTCGGGCGCGAAGATTCGCGTCGTCGCTCGCGCCGGCTCCCGAGGGGCCGAAGTGGTGCGGGTTGTTGAGGTCGACACCCGCAGCGCCATCGAACGGTCGTCACGGCGTTCGACCGTTGACCCGTCCGCTGCTTTCGATCTGACCGGCAAGGTCAAGTGGTTCGATGACGCTCGCGGCTTTGGATTCATCGCCAGCGACGATTTCGGCCGGGACGTGTTCATCCACAGCACCACGCTCGGCGCCGCCGGCGCCCGAAGCCTCTTCGAAGGCCAGGCGGTGTCAATGCGCGTCGTCGAGACGCCGAAGGGTCGCGAGGCGATCGAGATCGTCATCTAGCCCTTAACCGCCGGCGCCTGAGAAAGGACCGCGCCGCTCAGACCAATTTGTTCTGGCGGCGCAAGCGGCGCGCGAGGACGCGCATGACGCTCAGCGCGAAAAACGGCGTGTTCTGGACCAGGAACAGAAACTGAGTCTCCTTGATCGGCGCCAGCGTCACGTCGGTTAAAGCGAGGGCCGTTGCGCTGCGCGGGCTGTCGTCGATCAGCGCCATCTCGCCGAAAATGCCGTCGGCCTCGAGGGTCTCGAAATGACGGTCGCCGCTCATGATCTCCACCCGCCCACGCACGATGACGAAGAACTCGTCGCCAGGATCGCCCTCCTGGAAGATCGTCTTGCCTTTGGAGAGATTGCGCGTCGGAAACCCGGGGCCCAGGAGATGATGGAAACTGATTTTCGTTTCTGGCATTTCGCCATTCCTATGCGTCGCCGCCGACGCCCATTGTCCCCCTATTCTCGATATAAACCGATAAACCTGACAAATGTTCGACGCACCGCCTTGAGGAGGCCGTGACGGCGTGGGTTGGGCCGTCCATCGTAGGGTGGGCCGATCAGTGCGCCGAGCCCGCCAATTCGCCGGTGATGACGGCCTCGACCTCCGCGACTGTCGTGTGCTTCGGGTCGATGTCATCGGCGACGATCTTGCCGTGTCTCATGACGGCGATGCGGTCGACCACCTGGAACACATGGTGGATGTTATGCGCGATCAAGATGCACGAGTGACCGGAATCGCGCGCATTGCGCACAAAGCGCAGCACGCCCTGGGTCTCCGCGACGCCAAGGTTGTTGGTCGGCTCGTCGAGGACGATGAGGTCGCTGTCGAAATGCATCGCCCGCGCGATCGCCACCGCCTGACGCTCGCCGCCCGACAGAGACGAGATCGGCGTCGAGGCCGGGATCGACTTGCCGATTCCGACCCTGCGCAGGAGCTCGCCGGCGACCTGCTCCATCAACTTTGCGTCCATACGGTTGAGGAACCGTGGCGCCTTAAGCGGCTCGCGGCCGAGGAACAGATTGCGCGCGATCGAGAGCTGGGTGACGAGCGCCGAATCCTGATAGATCGTCTCGATGCCGAGCGCGATCGCGTCCGTCGTGCTGCGAATGTCGACGCGCTTGCCTCGCACAATGATGTCGCCACTGGTCGCGCGCACGGCGCCGGAAAGCACCTTGATCAGCGTCGACTTGCCGGCGCCATTGTCGCCCAGCAATCCAACGATCTCCTGACGCGTGACGTTGAAATTGACATCGTCGAGCGCCTGCACGCGGCCGTAGAATTTGTCGATATGCTCCATGCGGATGAGGTCTTCGCTCATCGGTCAGGTTCCCGCCTGATGTCGGCGCTCGAGCCAGGAGTGCAGCGCCATCATGCCAAGAATGATAGCGCCGATGAAGATGTTATAGGCGAGGCCGGGCACGCCGATCAGCACGATGCCGTTGCGCATCACGCGCAGGATGAGGATGCCCAATACAGTGCCAATGATGGTGCCTCGCCCTCCGGTGAGCGCCGTGCCGCCGATGACGACCATCGCGATCACCTCGAGCTCATATCCGCTTCCGCTGTTCGGATTGGCGGCGGAAGTGCGGATCGAGCTGATGACGCCGGCGAAGGCCGACATGACGGCGCTCAACACGAATAGCCAGACCTTGACCGAATTGACGTTCACGCCGCGCGCTCGCGCGGCCACCGCGTTGCCGCCGGTCGCCTGAATCCAGTTGCCAAATTTCGACTGCGTCAAGACATAGCCGAGGATGATCGCCGCCGCGATGAACCAGAATAGCGACGCATAGACGCGAAACGGCCCGACGTAGAAGTCGCCGACCAGAAGCTGGGCGAGCCATTGACTGCCGGCGCTCCAGGTGCGCTGGGGAAAGCCGTCGGTGACGAAGAGCGCGACGCCCCGCACCACCAGCAACATGCCGAGCGTGACCAGAAACGACGGAATCCTGAGCCTGGTGACGAACAGGCCGTTGAACAGTCCGATCGCCGCCGCGATGAGAAGCGCGACAACGAAGCCGACGAACAGCGACGTCACCCCCGCATTGTAGAGCGTCCACATTGCGACCGGCGCGAAGCCGAACACGGAGCCCACGGAGAGATCGAATTCGCCCGCCGTCATCAAAAGCGTCATGGCCAGGGCGATAAGGCCGAGTTCGACGGTGAAGGTCAGCGTGTTCGAGATGTTGAGCGGCGAGACGAATGCCGGATTGATCGCCGCGAAGACCGCAATCTCCAAGACCAAGAGCACGAAGGGGCCGAACTCCGGCGCCGATATGATGCGGCGGAGGGGAGAAGTCTGCGTCAAGTCCGGTCACCGGAGAAAGGGCGGAAGGCGAACGCCGACAGCCTGAAGGTCTTAAGGAAGTGGTTCCCGTCCCCGCGAGTCTTGGCGTGGGACGGGAAACGCGTCCGGCGCTTACTTGGCCGACATCATCTTGTCGTAGGTGGCGACGGTCGACTTGTCATACAGCGAGCCGACCGTGATGTTGAAGCCGGGAGGGACGCCGCCCGCCGCCATCAGACCCATCGACAGAGCGAGATAGCTCGTCGCCTGTGGGTCCTGCCACATGGCGGCGTTGACATAGCCGTCTTTGACTTCGGCGGTCGTGTCCTGCGAATTGCCCCAGCCCACGACCGGGATTTCGCCCGCCTTCACGCCGACCTGATCGAACACGCGCTTGATCGAGCCCGTCACCATGTCGCCGAGTCCGATGATCGCGGTGATCTTTCCCTTGTTGGCGGTGAGATAGTCGCTCATGCGTGAGATGACGTTCGCTTGATCGAGTGTCGCGTCGGTCACTTCCGTCTTGATGTTGAGGGGCCCGAAGACGGCGTCGATGCCCTTCTTCTCTTCGACGCCATAGCTCGCGCCGGGAACCTCGACCGGCATCCAGACGAAGTCGCCGGACTTCACCAGCTTGTGGTCGACGAGATACTGCGCCCACGCCTTGCCGACGACGAGAAGGTCGCCGCCGACGTAAGCCGTGAAGTTCACTTTCGGGTCGGGCGTGTTGAAATTGATGACCGGAATGCCGGCCGCGCGCGCTTCCTTGACGACGTCCACGAGGCTGCCGGGATCGGGGCTTGTTGTGACGATCGCATCGGCCTTGGCCGCGATGGCGGTTCGGATTGCTTCCTGCTGCGAGGGGACATCGCCATTGTGGAACGACGTCTTGACGGTCTGACCCGTGTCCTTGGCCCACATGTTCGCGCCGGCGAGAAAATACGTCCACACCGGATCGGCGGGTGAACCGTGTGAGATCCAGTACAAAGTCTTGGCTTGAACCGCTAACGGCAGCGACAGCGCAAACAATGCGACGGCGATCAGCCTCGCAACCATTCTGACCATGAGTGTCCTCCCTGTTCGAAATCGGCGCCGAATTCTCTTCGGTCTTTTCGGCAGCTGCAAACCTTGCATGGGGGCGCGGTCGAAACAAGTCGGCTCGTGCTTGCGGCCAAGGCGGCGGCCACCCTCACGGCGCCCTGTCGCTGAGCGCCTTGGCCAGCGTCCCACGACCTCGAGTCGGAACACGAACCGTCGCGCGCAGGAACGTGCGGAACGGCGCGAACCGTCGCGACGTCGTCAACGTCCGACATATCATGGCGGCGCCCCTCCGCATGGTTTCGGATGGGACGCCAGAATCTGAGGCTCCGTCAAGCGCGCAGCCGGCGCGCGCCCGCGGCGTTGCTCACGAATGGGAGGCGCCGCGCATCGGCCTTCTGCGGGAAACTCGGCGCCGAGGCCGGGTCATTGGATGTAGTAGAGAATGCCAACCCGGATCTGGTGCGACGCATTGCTCTGGTGGATGGTCGCGCCCGTCTGCGGATTGAAGAGCGTATTGACCGTGCCGCTGTTCAAGTAACGATAGCCGACGTCGAGCGTCATGCTGGGGGTGATCTTGTAGCCGACTCCGGCCGCAAGCGCCCAGGCCATCGAGTAGGTGGTCGAGCTGATCGAGCGGTTCCAGAATTGCTGCGCGAAGGGCACGTTGGGTTGTGGCGTCAGCGTCTGTCCCCCATTGTTGACCCACACCGCCGGGAAGGGGCCGACTGGGGTGAGGTTCGCGGCATAAGGTTGGCCGTTCGCCGTCTCGGTGTGGTTTGCGCTTGCGCTCAGCGTGTCTATGTTGAGGCCGAGACCGCCGCCGACGTACGGCGTGAAGCCATAATAGGTCCCAACGTCGAAATAGGTGTTGGCGAGGAAAGCATTGTCGCTTTGACGCGCGCTCGCCGAGCTGTTGCAGGTGTTGGTCCTATCGTAGAGAAAGCCCAAGGGGACGCCGGCCGGGCTGCTCACGCCGGTGAGGCCGTAAGGGCAGACTGTCGTCGCCTGACGCGATCCTCCGGGGCCGGTGCGGTAGTCCCACGTGGCGTCGAACCGCAGCCAGTCGTTCCATCGGTAACCGAAACCGGCGCCGCCGGTGAAGTTCGTCGTCGTCCAGTTCGCTCTATCGCCGATCGTCAGCGGCGTCCCAAGGGCGCCCAATGCGGGAAGCGCGAGGTTTGGGAACGAGAGGCTCGGCGCGCGGTCGAAGCTGACCCCGAGATCGCCGCGCACGTACCAGCCCGAGCCGACCTCGAACATCGGGGATTGGCCGGTCGGCATGGTGAGCGGCGGAGCCGAGCCCAGAAGATCAGCGGCTGAAGCCGGCGCGGCCAGGATCGCTGCGGCGCAAGCGAGAGAGAACAGAACCTTCATTGGCCACCCCAGAATCGCAGCGCCGACGTGAGATACGATGACGCTTCGAGGGCTATGTGGCGGTGGAATACTTAAATATCGTTTAACTGTAACAAATTGTTACCCATATTATACCCATGATCGTAAGTAACGTAAGGTAAAGCATGCCGCGTGGTCAAGCAAACGCCGATGCTGGTTGAAGGTTACTGACAGTCGCTTGCGCGGAACTGGAGCGTCGGCCGGTCGGAAGTCTCAGGAGCGGGCGAGCACGAGCCCGACACCGGTGAGCAACACGCCGACGAGTTGTCGCGTTTCGAGCGGCCTTGCTTCCGTCCCTAGGAGGCCGAAACCGTCGATGAGCGTCGACGAGACTGCGATGACGGCGAAATAGAGCATAAACGTTTGCGTCGGTCCGAGCCTGGGCGCGACGAAAGCAAGGCCCGCGACGATAAACCCGCCCATCATGCCGCCGGCCACAACTTTCCAGCCATGCGCCATGACAAGACTCTTGTCGGGAACCGGCAGCCGGTAAAGCACAACTGCAACCAAGGCTAGCGACAGCGTCGAGACGGTCGCCGACATTGTGCCGACCCAGATTGGACCTATTCCTGACCGAACCGCCGAGCCATTGGTCATGGCCTGAAGGACCTGGAAGAAGCCGCACGCCATCGCAATCAGCCAGAAGTTCGCTTTCAAGATCTCTCTCCAGATTCAAGGCTGAGCTTAGACGGTCAACGCCCCATCGATAAAGCGTGTCTTAGCGAGGAACGCCGACAAGCGCTCGGCGAAGTCGCGTCTCGCACGCGTAAGCGGCGGCCGGGTCCGTCGCCATCGCGGCGTGGCGGGCGCTCTCGCCAGGTCCGGCCAGGGCGACGCGGCAAACCAGGCGCGATAGGCCTCGGCGAACCTCGCTTCGCCACGCCATGAAGCCAGCTCCCAGGGTTTGGGCGCGTTGACGAAATGCAGCACAATGGGCTCGAGGCGGCGTTCGAGGTCGAGCAAGAAAAAGTCGCCCATGAAATTGAAGCGCGGCGAGAGGGCCGTGAAATTGCCTTTGAGCGTGGCGTTGAGCGCGTCCTGCTCCATGAAGGGATAGCGCTTCGGGTCATCGCGAAGCGCTCGGGTCACGCGCTCCGTCAGCCTCTCGGCCCGCCATACGGCCCGGTCGATCGTCATCAGTCCAGCGTTGAGGTACGGCGTGTCGAGGGAAAGCCCGAGCGAGCGGCGCGAACGCTGGAACTGACGCGCCAGAGCGTCGCCCTTGAAGTCCATGAGAAAGATCATGTCGTAAGCGGCGGCGAGCGGCTTGTCCCCGAGATCGAAGCTTTCGAGTTGCTTCAAGCCCGGGCGGACGATCAGCATATCGGAATCGACGGTGACGATCCGCTCGAAATGCGTGGGCAGGATGTCGTCCAGAAACAGGCGGCGGAACACCGCGCGGGAAAACCGCCCTTTGCCGGCAAGCTTCGCGTCGAAGCGCGAGAAGTCGAGGGTCATGAGCGTGATGCGTTCGCGTAGGGGGGACGGCAGCTTGTCGAAGCCGGGCGCCACGTCGTCCGGCTCGCAGATCAAGAAAATCTCGCGCTCGATCTCGGGTTCGGCCTCGACGAGAGACGCGACCGCGCGCAAAGCCGGCGCAAAAAATGCGCGGTCCGGCGTGAAGCAATATGCGGTTCGCATGCCGTCCCTGTTCTATCGCCCACCGAGGCAGTGCGCCTTAGAGTCGCCGACGCCTGCTCTCGGGTTCGCCCAGCGGAGGCTCGGCAATCCTATTTGTCAGACGCTTGGGCCGCCTTCCTTATCAGGCCAACAACGATATCCGGGTGCGAGATCATCGGGACATGGCTGGAAGCAACTTCAACAGTCGTAGCGCCCATACGCTTGGACATGAACCGTTCTTGCGCGGGAGTAATCGTTTGATCATTCTGCGCAACGACATACCAGCTCGGTTTCGTCTTCCACGCCGGTTCCCCCTCCAACTTTGTCTCGATCATCGCCGCGCTCGCGGGCCCTTGCGTCGCATGGATCAAATCCTGTTGATGCTCCGACAAGTCGCCAGCAAAATGCGGAAGAGCGTCTCTGTTCAGCCAAATAAAGCCGTCCACCACGGCGACGTGCTTGAACACGGGAGCCGGATCGAACTTCGCAGCCGCTGAGACTACGGATTCACCGGTCTCGGGTCCCAGAGCAGCGACGTTGACGAGTCCCTTCACCCGATCGTCTGTTCCAGACGCGGTGATCACGAAGCCGCCCCACGAGTGGCCGACCAGAATGGCCGGGCCGCCGACGCGGTCGAGCGCGCGTTTGACCGCCGCGACATCCTCTTGCAGCGAGGTCAGCGGATTCTGAACCGCTATGACGTTGTAACCGTCCGCCTGGAGAGGAGGAATGACTTCGCTCCAGCACGATCCGTCGGCCCACAGACCATGGACAAAAAGGATGCTCGGCTTTTCGGACAGGGGCATTGACTCTCCTAGTGTGTCGCCGGCGCGCGCGATCACGCATGACGATGCAGCGCTTTCCTGTTTTCGTGCCGGTTGCGCAGCCTAGTGGGCCCGATGACCCGCGACAAGCGCCGCGCGGGCCGCACGCTCATGAGCGGCGCGCCGAGATACACCAGCGGCTCTCAATGCCGCCTCAAGAGCGCAGTCAAGAACAGGCACACATAGGCGCCGATGGCGGCCGCGAGAAATCCGTCGATATACGCGAGGACGGCGGCTTGCTTCGCGACCGCGGACGCAAGCAGGCTCGTCCCGCGCTCCACAGCGAGCGCGGCGTCGGCCGAGTGCGCGGCGACCGCGTTGCGATACGCGGCCAGCCGATCGGCCGTCTGCCCGCCTAGGCTGTCGACATGCAGGCCGATGAGATTGGAGTGGACCTGCTCGCGCATGCGCACGAACGTCTGCATGAAGGCGGTTCCGATCTCGCCGCCGAAGAGGCGGCTGGTCTGGAACAGCGTGCCGATCGTCAGGACGTCGGCTGGGCTCATCGATCGGACGGCGAGAACGACGACAGAGGTCAGCGCGAACGATTGTCCGACCGCTTGTAAGACCTGGGAGGGGAGAAAGTCATCGGTGGCCCAATCGTGTGTCAGGCCGGTCCCCATGAGACAGGCGATTCCGATCAAAATCGCGCCGAACGCCAAGGTCAGACGGGCGTCGACACGTTGCAGAAGCCAGCCGAGCGGAAGCACAATCAGAAGCTGCGGCAGGGCGATCCAGAGCAGAACCGCGCCGACCTGCAGCTCGCGATAGTTCTGCACCACCTGAAGGTAGGTTGGAATGATGTAGGCGGTCGAGAGAATGATGAACCGGAAGCCTGTGACCAAGAGCAGGATCGGCACGAGCCCCTCTCTGGCGAGCAGCCGGAGATTGAGGAATGGCTTTGCCGCGGTCAGCTCCCGCACGACAAAGGCGAAGGTGAGCAAACCACCGGCAAGCAGGAGGCCATTGACCAAGCCGTTGTTGCTCCAGTCGAGCCGATTGCCCTGATCGAGGCCAGCGTAAAGCAGAGCGAAACCCAAGCCTGAATAGGCGAGCCCGGGCCAGTCGAGGTGCTGAAGGAGGCCAGTGTTCGTCTTCTCGCGCGGCACTCCGTACCAGATGCACGCGAACATGAGCGGCAGGGCGGCGCAATATTGCCATTCGATCCACCGCCACGACACACTGTCTGAGTACCAGCCCTCGAGCGAGGCCGCGACATTCTGCGACAGTTCCGAATTCATCGCGTAGACGGCAAGGCCGTAAACGATCAGGCGCTGCGGCAGATTGCGGACAATGAAGCCGATGGTAAGCGGGATGAAGGTCCCGGCGCCCACGCCGGCGAGAAATTGCGCCGTGAGGAACGCGGTGAGATTGGGCGATAGGGGCGCCAGCAGGCTGGCCACGAACAGGAGCGCCATTCCGTACAGAAGCATTCGCCGAACGCTGAAAATGGCGCCGAGATAGGGGCAGGCGACGCCGATGACCATCTGGCCGACGCCGAAGCTTGTCGTCATCCATGCGCCTTCGTCGAACCCGAAGTGCAGGCCGCCGCGCAGATCCGCGAGACCGAACGTGGTGATGCGGCTGCCAATGGTTGAAAGGAGCGCGCCGATCAGGACGCCCAAGATGCCGATGTAAGGCCGGAGCGAATCGGCGCTGAGCCGCGGCGGTATCCACCCCGCCGCGTGGGTGGCCACGCCGGCTGAGGTGATCGGCGCCGGAGCGCGGACGACCGCGCTTGCGGAAGCGAGCGGGGCAGGGGTGGCGGTCACGGCTTAGACGCCGCGCTCGTCGCCGTTCCGCCGCTCTGCACAGGGCCGGCGCCCGTATCGACAGTGGCTTCGACCGACATGCCCGGCCGCACTAGCGCGCCAAGCGATGGATTGTTGTCGAGCACGATCTTTACCGGCACGCGCTGGACCACTTTGGTGAAGTTCCCGGTCGCGTTGTCGGGCGGAAGCAGCGCGAAGGTGCTCCCTGTCCCCGGCGACCAGCTGTCCACGTGGCCAGTGAGCTTGAGGTCGGGAAAGGCGTCGACCGTCACCCGCGCCGGCTGGCCGACACGGATGCCGGTCATCTGCGTTTCCTTGAAGTTCGCGAGCGCCCAGATGTTCGGCAGCGGAAGGACGGCGATCACTTGGGTGCCGACATTGACGAATTGGCCGAGGCGCACCTGCCGCTGGCCGACGAGGCCATCGGCGGGCGACAGAATTCGCGTGTAGCGCAGATTGTTGGAGGCGAGCGCGGCCTCTGCCTCCGCCGCGTGAATTTGCGCCTGGAGCTGCTTTTCCTGAATGTCGATAGCGGCGAGCGCGGCTTTCTGCTGGTCGAGCTGGGCTTCGTTCAGGCGCCGCTGGGCGAGTGCTTTCTCCGCATTGTCGTCGGCTTGTTCGACCAGTTTTTGCGTGCCGGCGATTCCGGTCTTGAACAGCTCGCGCTGCCGCTTGTCCTCGAGCTGGTAGCGCAGCACGTCGGCCTCGGTTGACTCGATCGTCGCCTGAGCTTCCCGGACAAGCGCCTGCTGGATGGCGCGCTGGTTCTCGAGGTTGGCGAGCGTGGCCTCGGCCGCTGCGAGATTGGCTTGGGCCAGGTCCAGTTGGGCCTGGTAGTCGGACGGATCAATGACCGCGATCAAATCGCCCATGCGAATGGTCTGAAAGTCATTGACTGGCATTTCGGTGATATATCCGGACACGCGCGCGGAGAGCGGCGTCACGTCGCCCGCGATGAAGGCGTCGTCCGTCGATTCGAAACGCGCGGCGCCCGTCCAGCGGTCCCAATGCCCGGCTGTGTACCAAATTAGGAAGGCGACAAAGACAAGGAAGACGACGCGAAGAAGCGGATAGAGCCAGCCGCTGCGCCAGGCTGGCGCCGGCTCGGTGGTTGGTCCTGTCGCGCTGTTCGCTGGCTGCGTTTCCGTCATCGCGCCTCCTTGAGTAGCGCAGTATGACAGAATGCCGAAAATGGCGTCCAGACTGCAGGCCTTCCTACGGCTCGTCGCGGCACTTTGGCGCCGAACTCACCTGTGACTTAACCTTTCAGCCCATGCGGTGATGCTCCTGCCCGCGTGCGCGAGGGGTTCTCCGCTCCCCTCGGCGACCAGGCGCCCTATGCGCGGGAAAGCGCCGCCGAATCGACCTCTTCGCTTCCACTCGAGATTGGACCGGATGACGCGCTGAGACTCGCCGGGGTTAACCGCCTGCTTCTGTCCCTGCCGGTTCTGCGTGCCCTACGACCCTGCGCGCTTCCGGAAACGCCCTCTTGACCGAGCGCTCGAGCGAATCGACGGCGTCGTGAACGGTCTCCACGGGCGTTTCCGGATCGACATGGCAGTGGAAGAGGACAAACACGCCGCCCGAGGTTTCGCGCACCCGCACGTCGTGGATGTCGCGCACGCGGCCTTGGCTAGCGGCCGCGGCGGCGAGCGAAGCCTCAATGCGATGCGCGAGGTCCGGCTCCGCCAATTGCCCGCTCAGCTCGGGCTCGGCCGGCTCGATGTGGGTCTCGACCTCGACATCGTCGCCGATCTCCGCTGCGATTGCGTCTTCAAGCTCCGAGGCGAGCCGATGAGCGTCGCCAAGCGTCATCGCGCCGTCGACCTCAAGATCCAGGGTGACGGTCTTGCGCCGTTCGATGTCCTGGATGGTGACATGATGCACCGGCAGGCCTCGGCGCGCGGCGGTCACCAGCACCCGCTCGAGGATCGTCTCGTCGTCGAGCGCGAGCGGATTGGCGGTGATCGTCAATTCGGCTTGAGGCCATTTTCGCGCGATCCGGGCTTGCAGCTCGGCCTTGATCTCCGCGACGCGTTCGAGCGGCAGAGTGCGCGACACCGACACGATGACGTCGCCCACGATTTTAGGCCCGCTTGGCCGAAGCCGGATCGCCTCGATCCCCGCGACGCTCGTGTCGTGCATGACCAAACTCTTGATCGCCTCGGTCAGCCCCTCGGGCGCGCGGTCGACGAGCGCGTCGATTGTGGTCCGTCCCAGGCGATAGCCGGCGACGGCGATGAAGCCGGCGACGCCGATCGCGGCGAAAGCATCGGCATGGGCGTATCCGGCCCGCGTGGCGGCGAGCCCCATAAGGACGAACACAGAGGCGACGAGATCGCTCGAGTAATGCAGCGCGTCGGCGCTGAGCGCGTGGCTCGAGGTCGTGCGCGCCGCATAGGTCAGCGCGCGCCAGCGCACGATGTCGACGACGATTGAGAAAACGATCGCGCCGATGGCGAAGGCGCCGACGTCGACCGTAACCTCGTCGCCGCGGATGCGCTCGATCGCCTGGATGGCGACGCCGATCGAGAGCGCGGCGAGAAGGCCGGTCTCGGCCAGCGCCGCCACCGCCTCGATCTTGGCGTGGCCAAAGGGATGATCGGCGTCGGCGGGCTTGTCGGCCTCGCGTACGGCGAACAGGGTGAGCGCGCTCGCCCCGATGTCGATCGTGTTATGCGCGCCTTCCGACAGAAGCGCGAGCGAGCCGGAAGCCATGCCGGCCGTGAGCTTGAGCGCCGCGAGAACTGTGCTTGCGACGATCGAGGCCGCTGCCGCGCGCTGCTTCAAAACTGAGTGATCTGCGGCCGAATGGCGCGGCTCTGTCGCCAAAGCGAGTCGTCCATATGTCCGGGGGGCTTCCCCTTGAGACCGAAGGCGTTATGCTCTGAAGCCGGTAGCGAAGCAAACCCGACGAGGAGCCCATGGAATATTTGCATACAATGATCCGCGTGACGGATCTCAAGGCGACCATCGCCTTTTTTGAGCTCATGGGATTTGCCGAGACGCGCCGCATCGACAACGAGAAGGGCCGCTTCACTCTTGTGTTTCTCGCCGCCCCTGACGACGTCGAGCAGGCGAAAGCAAGCCGGAAGCCGACCGTCGAGCTTACCCACAATTGGGACCCGGAGCCCTATACTGGCGGACGCAATTTTGGCCATCTCGCCTATGCCGTCGACGACATCTACGCGACCTGCGCCAAGCTCAAGGCGGCCGGCGTGACCATCAACCGACCGCCGCGCGACGGCCACATGGCCTTCATCCGCACGCCCGACAACATCTCGATCGAGCTCATCCAAAAGGGCGAGACGAAAGCGCCGGCGGAGCCGTGGGCGTCGATGGCCAATACCGGCGTGTGGTGATCAGGCGATCGCGGCGCTGACCAGATTGCGGAACAGCACCCGGAAATATTCGCGGTTCTCCGGCGTCTGAACCATCAATACGGCGAACAGGGAGTCGCGCGGCGAAACCCAGAACGCCGTGCCCATCATGCCGCCCCAGAAGTATTCGCCGACGCTACCTGCCGTCGGCGCCTTCCCGGGATCGTTGCGCACCGCGAAGCCGAGGCCGAAGCCGTGCCCGGGCCACAACAGATAATGGTCCTTCCTCACTCCCACTCCAAGATGATCGCTGGCCATGAAGGCGAGCGTGCGGGGACTGAGAATGCGTGTGCCGTCGATTGCGCCGCCGAAGCTCAGCATCGCGGCGAAGCGGGTATAGTCGGCGAGCGTCGACATCAGGCCCCCGCCGCCGGATTCAAATTTGGGCGGCGAGGTCAAATTTCGCATGTCCGCTCCGGCCGCGATCATGACGTCGAACGAGAACGGATCGGCGCGCCGGGCGAGCTTCGATTCCGGCGTGAAAAAAGCAGTGTCGACCATGTCGAGCGGGCCAAATAAGCGGTGTTGCAAGACCTCGCTTAAGCGAGCGCCTTCGACGATCTCGACAATGCGTCCAAGCACGTCGGTGGAGAGGCTGTACTCCCACACCTCGCCCGGCTGATGCATAAGCGGAAGCGAGGCCATAGCCTCGACGTTTTCGGCCAATGTCCGGTTCGGATCCGCGACGTTCGCCGCCTTGATGAGCTTCTGGACAGGCGAGGCGCCAGTGAAGCCATAGGTCAGGCCCGACGTATGGCGCATGAGGTCCTGGACACTGATCGGCCGCTTAAGCGGCGCAAGATCGAGCTTGTCGCCGTTGACGATTCCGACTTTCACGTTGGCGAAGGCCGGAATGTATTTCGAGACGGGATCGGTGATGAGGAGCCGCCCTTCTTCGACCAGCATCATCGCCGCGACCGAAACAATCGGCTTTGTCATCGAATAGATGCGGAAGATCGCGTCCTTGGTCATTGCCGGCCCGCCGGGGCGCAATGCGCCGACAAAGTCCCGGTAGGCGACCTTGCCGTGACGTGCGATCAGCATCGACACGCCCGGAGCCTTCTTCTCCTCGACCTGGCGGGCCATGATCGTGGTGAGCTGCTCGAGCTTGCGCGGATCAAAGCCTAGCGTTTCGGACGGGGCGTAGGTTAGGGCGAAGGAACTCATGAG
>DATDHT010000167.1:0-16806 GCA_036521435.1 Roseiarcus sp. | reverse complement strand
AGAGGCGGCCGCGTGAGCGCCATCCTCGAGGCCAGGGGCCTGACACGGGATTACTCCGTCTCGCGCGGCGCGTTCCGCTCCCACGCGACAATTCATGCGCTCGCCGGCGTGTCTTTCTCGCTTCATGCCGGGCGCACGATTGCCGTGGTCGGCGAGTCCGGCTCGGGCAAATCGACACTGGCGCGGCTGCTTACTTTAATCGAGAATCCGACCGCGGGCTCGCTCCTGATCGATGGCGAAGATGTCGCCCACGCGAGCCCCGCGACGAGGCAGCGTCTCCGGCGAGAAATCCAGATCGTGTTCCAGAACCCGTTTGCGTCGCTCAACCCGCGCCAGACGATCGGCAAGGCGCTCGAGGAGCCGCTGCTCGTCAACACAGAGCTGAGCGCCGCCGAGCGCAAGGCCGAGGCTCTGTCGATCATGGCCAAGGTGGGCTTAAGGCCCGAATATTATTATCGCTACCCGCACATGTTTTCGGGCGGCCAGCGCCAGCGCATCGCCATCGCCCGTGCGCTCATGCTGAAGCCGAAAATCCTGGTGCTCGACGAGCCAGTGTCGGCGCTGGATGTTTCGATCCGCGCCCAGGCGCTCAACCTGCTCGCCAGCTTGCAGGAGGAATTCGGGCTGGCTTACGTGTTCGTCTCGCACGATCTTTCGGTCGTGCGGCATATCGCCGACGAGGTGATGGTGATCTATCTTGGCAATACGGTCGAGCTCGGGGAGCGCGCGGCGATCTTTGACCGTCCGCAGCATCCTTATACGCGGGCGCTCCTGTCCGCGACGCCGGTCGCCGACCCGACCGCCAGGCGTCAGCGCATCCTGCTTTCCGGCGAGCCGCCCTCGCCCTTCGCGCCGCCGCCAGGATGCGCGTTTCATCCGCGCTGCCCGCTCGCGTTCGATCGCTGCCGCGTCGACAAGCCGCCGCTCGAACTTAAGCAGGGGCGGGATGTCGCCTGCTGGGCGGTGGCGCCATGAGCGCGGAAACTTACGA
The DNA here is from genome assembly GCA_036521435.1 of Roseiarcus sp. GTDB lineage: Bacteria > Pseudomonadota > Alphaproteobacteria > Rhizobiales > Beijerinckiaceae > Roseiarcus. Next base: position 15,815 of record DATDHT010000167.1, on the reverse strand, counting down.
CTTCATCATCGTCGGCGCTGGCTCGGCTGGCTGCGTGCTCGCCAACCGGCTAAGCCGCGACCCCAAGAACCGCGTTCTCCTCATCGAGGCGGGCGGCCGCGACAATTGGATCTGGTTCCATATTCCGGTTGGTTATCTCTACGCGATCGGCAATCCGCGCGCCGACTGGATGTTCAAAACGGCGCCCGAACCCAATTTGGGCGGCCGCTCTATCGCCTATCCGCGCGGGCGCGTGGTCGGCGGCTCGTCCGCCATCAACGCCATGATCTATATGCGCGGGCAGGCGGCCGATTATGACGGCTGGCGCCAGCTCGGCCTTACCGGATGGGGCTGGGACGACGTGCTGTCCTATTTCATCCGGCAGGAGGATCATCACGGGGGCTTGACCACCCTGCATGGTGCGGGCGGCGAGTGGCGGGTCGAGCAGCCGCGCGTCTCCTGGCCGATCCTCGACGCGGTGCGGGAGGCCGGGGTCGAAATCGGCATTCCGAAGATTGACGACTTCAATCAGGGCGACAACGAAGGCTCCGGCTATTTCGAGGTCAATCAGCGCCGCGGCCGGCGCTGGAGCGCGGCGACGGCGTTCCTGAAGCCGATCCTCAAGCGGCCGAACCTGCATCTCATCACCGGCGCGCATGTCGAGCGCATTCTGTTCGACGGCCGCCGCGCCGCAGGCTTGCGCTACAGCCAGAACGGCGCCAGCCACGAGGCGCGAGCCGGGCGGGAAGTCATTCTGGCCGCAGGCGCAATCGGCTCGCCCCAGCTCCTGGAGCTTTCGGGCGTGGGCGACCCGATTCGTCTCAAGGCGATCGGGGCCCCGGTCGTCCATGCCCTGCCGGGGGTCGGCGAAAATCTGCAGGACCATCTGCAGCTGAGGGCCATCTTTGGCGTCGCCGGCGCGCGCACGCTCAATGTCGACTATCAGTCGCGGGTCAAGCGGGCGCTGATGGGGCTCGACTATGGCTTTCGCCGGCGGGGCCCGTTGACCATGGCGCCTTCGCAGCTTGGCCTGTTCGCCAGATCATCGCCCGATTATTCCGCCGCCAAGATCGAATTCCATGTCCAGCCGCTGTCGCTCGATCGTTTCGGCGAGCCCATGCACCCCTATCCGGCGATAACGGTCAGCGTTTGCAATTTGCGGCCGGAGAGCCGCGGCTCGACCCACGCCCCAAGCGCCGATCCGCGCGCCGCCCCCGTGATCCAACCGAACTATCTGTCGGCTTTCGCCGACCAGCGGGTGGCAGTGGATTCCATCCGGCTTACGCGCCGCCTCGTGGCAGCGCACGCGCTTGCCCGCTATGCGCCCCAGGAGCTCAAGCCTGGCGCAAACTTGCAGTCGGACGATGAGCTTGCGCGGGCGGCGGGCGAGATCGGCACGACGATCTTCCACCCTGTCGGGACCGCGAAGATGGGGTTGGCGCAGGATCCGTTCGCTGTGGTCGACGAGCGGCTCAGGGTTCACGGTCTCATGGGTTTACGTGTCGCCGACGCGTCGGTGATGCCGCGCATCACCTCCGGCAACACTGGTTCGCCGACGATGATGATCGCCGAGAAAGCGGCGGAGATGATCCTCGCCGACGCTGGAGCGGCCTGATGTGGAAGGAAATGCAAACCGTTCCGCCGGACGGGCGCCAGTCGGAGACGGCGCTGATGATCGCCCGCGGGGTTCGGCGGTTGCTCCGGGCGCGCGGCTTCTCGAGCCTGACCGAGCTTGCCCTGACCGACGGGCGCCGCGCCGATATTGCGGCGGTCAACAGCGACGGCGAGGTGTTGATCGTCGAGGTCAAGTCTTGCGCCGCGGACTTTCGCGCGGACCGCAAGTGGCGTGATTATGCCGCATGCTGCGACCGGCTCTACTTCGCCATCTCGGAGCATACGCCAGCCGACCTGATGCCCCCCGAGGCGGGTCTCATCGTGGCTGACCCTTACGGCGCCGAGATTGTGCGCGAGGTCGAATTGCGGCGCCTGGCTCCGGCCAGCCGCCGCGCGGTTTTGCTGCGCTTCGCCCTGGCGGCAGCCGACCGCCTTCATCGTCTGGCGGATCCGGCGGCGACGCTGGAATTCTGATCGGCAAGGAGCGCTCAGGCCCGGCGCGCGTTGCGGATTGCTTGAACTCGCGGGGGCCTGTCCGCAAAAAGAGAGGCCGCCTCCTGGCGACCCTTCGCAGATGCTTCGAGAAGGAGGCGATCAGATCGCCAACGCGCGACCCTTCGTGTTCCGGCGGAACGCCGCGTAGCCGAGTCCGGCAAACCCAACCATCATCATCGCCCAGGTCGACGGCTCTGGAGCACCACCACTTTGGGTCTGTACGCTGGCCGGAATAAGGCTGAACTCGAACGCATTGGCGGTCGAGGTAAACGTCGCAGTCGTGAAGGCGCCAAGGCCGGTAATCGTAACCAGCTGGTTGGCTTGAGGATCGGTCTGGGAACCGTCGCCAGACGCTCCCAACATCACCAAATCCGCACCGGTCAACGTATAGCCATCGATGGTCACCGCAAACGAGTTCATATTTTGAGGAGTGCCGTCGATCGAGCCCCAATAGATGCTGAGGCTAGTCTGGGCCGTATCCCAGGTCGCCATTTCCGTACCACCGCCCTCGACGGCCATATAGGTCGTGCCCGTGGTCTGGCTCGTGCCCATTCCCAAAGGGGCGGCATAAACGCTAGGCAAGGTCCCCTTCTCGGTTTCAGCAGTGCCGGACACCAGAGACCAAGTCGTGCCGCCAATCGTGAAACCGTTCTGATGGGCGGCTTCGCCAGCGAAGTACTGCGGATCCATTGGTCCCTGAGCCAGGCTGACCGCCACGACGGCCCCCGCCGTCCCGGTCAGGGCCAGCCAGCTCAACCCTGTCGTTATCAATAGAATTTTGCGCATGCGAAATTCTCCTAAACCGTGAAAATTCTCCTATTCGACTGTATACAATTTAGCGATAGCATTACACATCGACCACGTCAATAGACTCCCGCTGCCGCGCAATCGGCCTGACAGCTGATAAGAAGGTGAGCGATCAGCGAAAACGTGGTTTCGCTCGAGTTAAGACTGTGCGCCAGCCTGACGCTCGGAGACCTTGGGGTTACCCGTGTTAACCCAGCCTTCAACGCAAAATTTTTGCCGCTATTGTAACCGAAGAGGTCACCGCCTCTCTCGGAACAACCCCCTGGGGAAGTCGCCAGCCGCACGCGCGTCCGAGGAACTCGAACACCTACTTACGGTCCCGACGCAAAAAAAAAGGGCCGCCTCGCGGCGGCCCCTTGCATAAGTTTAGAGAAGGCGGTGATCAGATCGCCAGCGCTCGACCCTTCGTGTTCCGACGGAACGCGGTATAGCCAAGACCGGCAAAGCCGAGGGTCATCATCACCCAGGTCGATGGCTCGGGAGTCCCCGGAGCAGAAGCGCCAAGGCTGAACTCAAACGCATTCTGCGTCGAGGTGAACGCCACTTGGGTAAATGGGCCAAGACCGGTGATTGTAACCAACTGGTTGCCCGAAGGATCGAATTGGTCGCCGGTTCCGGTGACTGGATTCCCCACCGTACTCATCGCCACCAAATCCGCGCCAGTCAACGTATAGCCATCCACGGTGATCGAAAGCGTGTTGAGATTGCCGCCGGGGGACCCATCAATCGAACCCCAGTAAATGCTGAGGCTGGTCTGAGGCGTGTCCCAGGTCGCCATTTCCGTACTGCCGCCCTCAACGGCCATATAGGTCGTGCCCGTCGTTTGGCTCGTGCCCATTCCGAGCGGGGCCGCATATACGTTAGCAAGACTTCCCTTCTCGGTCTCGGCAGTGCCGGACACGAGAGTCCAGGTAATCCCGCCAAGCGTGAAGCCGTTCTGGTGAGCGGCTTCGGGAGCGAAGTATTGCGGGTTTTGCGGTCCTGGCGTCAGAGTAACTGTTGCGGCGCTAGCCGCTCCAGCCAAGCCCAACCAGGCAAGCCCGGTCGTCATCAATAGCGTCTTGCGCATCTTAAAAATCCCCTAATCGGCCGCACACACAACTATTGGGTAGCAGCACAAAAGAAGCCTGTCAAGCTGCTTCCGCTGCGTCACTCCTCGCGCCTCAAACGGAAGAAGGAGTGCATCTGGCGGCGCAAAGTTATTGATTCTGCTCACTTTTCTACCCATGAGGCGGCAGACGCCAAAGAGCCCCGACCGTTTACCGGCATCCAATTCTTCCGCGGTGCAACAAAAAAATTTACGCGGTCGGACGGGGGCCGGGGTCATGGGAATTTGGCTGTGAACGCGCCCTCGCACAGGAGGCGGCGACAAGAAGATCAGCGTTCTTCGGCTCAAAGGTTGGCGAACAGCGTCTCGACCGCTCAGTTCGCCGGTGTGGGAGCAGTCTCGAAGATCGTAGGTTCGGCCTCGACGCCGCCCATCAAGATGAGCGCCGCGGGCAAGAAACAAAGTCCGCCCGGAGGGCGGCCTTTCGCAGGGACTCCACGGAAGCCGGGAACGTTATGCCGAAAGCATGGCCGTGCGCCGACGGAACGCGGCGTAGCCGAGGGCGCCGAAGCCAAGCGCCATCATTATCCAGGTCGAGGGCTCGGGAACTGAAGGGGTGACGCTCGTCGTCGCGTTCGTAAACTCAACATCGATTAATGCGCCGGATTCGCTGGCGGTCAGATTGAGCATAACGGGCACATTTAAGAATGATTCGCTGCTATCGCTTACCGTCCCCGTCAGAATTAGACCGATTTGATCGGTTACCGCCCGGTTGATCGCCGCGACTGTGGTTAGCGTCTCGGTGAAGACCGCGCCTACGCTCGGGCCGACAGTCGCCACCCACGTCAGAGTGACGTCCGCGCCAAGCGCTCCAAGCCCGGACGTATAAATAATCTGGCTGCTCGTCGGGGAGGTCGCTGCGGTCAGCGAGACCACGTCGTTAAGAGCAACCCCGGACTCATCGCCCGAGAAGACCTCATTCACGACCAAAAATGCCAGGTCCAGATCGAGCGTGGTCGACTGGTCCAAGGACGAACCACCTAGGAAGGTGATCGAACCGTCGAACGAGGTGACGCCGAAGTCGATTGTGGCTGCTTCCGCAGCGGAGCCCGCGGCGAGCATCGCGATGACGGCGGCGCCCGCCGCTGCAATGACCGAACGCTTCATGTGTAATTCCCCTATTCGGCGCGCGCTGCGCCGCACCAGATAATAACACGTTAAGAGCGGTTGTAAACGATCTATTAAATAATAAATATACAAAGCATGCATGTCATTTGATTGGCCGCCTCTCGCAATCGAACGAGACAGGCGATCCCCGCAACGGAAGCCGCCGGCCGCTGCCAAACTCAATTGTCGAGAAAACTTCGAAGCTTACGGCTCCGACTCGGGTGCTTGAGCTTACGCAGCGCTTTGGCCTCGATCTGGCGGATGCGCTCTCGCGTGACGGAAAACTGCTGCCCGACTTCCTCCAGCGTGTGGTCGGTATTCATACCTATTCCGAAGCGCATGCGCAGAACGCGCTCTTCGCGAGGGGTCAGGGAGGCCAGCACGCGCGTCGTCGTTTCGCGCAAATTGGATTGGATCGCCGCGTCGATCGGCAGCACCGCGTTTTTATCCTCGATGAAATCGCCAAGGTGACTGTCCTCCTCGTCGCCGATCGGCGTCTCGAGGCTGATCGGCTCCTTGGCGATCTTGAGCACCTTGCGCACTTTCTCCAGCGGCATGGCAAGCTTTTCCGACAGCTCTTCGGGCGTCGGCTCGCGGCCGATCTCGTGCAGCATCTGGCGCGAGGTGCGCACGATCTTGTTGATCGTCTCGATCATGTGCACCGGAATGCGGATGGTTCTTGCCTGATCCGCAATGGAGCGCGTGATCGCCTGACGAATCCACCAGGTGGCGTAGGTCGAGAACTTGTAGCCGCGGCGGTATTCGAACTTGTCAACCGCCTTCATCAGCCCGATGTTGCCTTCCTGGATGAGATCGAGGAACTGCAGGCCGCGATTGGTGTATTTCTTGGCGATCGAGATCACGAGGCGCAGGTTGGCCTCGACCATTTCCTTCTTCGCCTGCCGCGCCTCCCGCTCGCCCTTCTGCACCATCTGCACGAGGCGCCGGAACTCCTGGATCTCGAGTCCGGTCTCCGTCGCCAGCGACTGAATCTCCGTGCGGATTTCCTTGATCCCAATCTTGTCGGCGGCGATGAACTCCTTCCATCCGCGCGTCGACAGCTTCGAGACCCTCAAGAGCCACTTCGGGTCCAATTCCGAATTCTGGTAGTTCTTGAGGAAATCCTCACGGCCGACGCGATGGGTTTCGGCCAGGCGCATGAGGCGCACGTCGAGGCCGATCAGGCGCTTGTTGATGTCGTAGAGCTGCTCGATGAGCGCATCGATGCGGTTCTGGTTCAAGGACAGCGACTTGACGTCGCCGACGATGTCCTTCTTCAGAGCCTTGTATTTGCGCTCCTGGGCGGGTGAGAGCGACTCGCTCTTGAGCTTGTTCTCGACGTTCTGATCCTGCAGGCGGCGCAGCTTCTTATAGGCGTCGGCGATGCGGTCGAAGGTCTCGAGCACCTTTGGCTTGAGATCGGCCTCCATCGCCGAGAGAGAAACGGAATTCTCCAGATCGTCCTCGTCGTCGAAGCCGTCCGAAGGGGGCGCCGCCTCGCCCTCGAACCCTTCCGGCGGCGCCTGCGGCGCGGTCGCCGGGGCCATGCGATCGCGGGCAGGATTGGGCGGCGGGGGCGCGCCGGGGGCTGAATAATCGGTCTTCGGCGCCTTCTTGCCGTCGGGGCCGGCGTAGGTCGCCTCGAGGTCGATGATGTCGCGCAGCAGAATCTTGGCGTCGTTGAGCTCGTCGCGCCAGATGATGATGGCCTGGAAGGTGAGCGGGCTTTCGCACAGACCCGCGATCATCGCCTCGCGGCCAGCCTCGATCCGCTTGGCGATGGCGATTTCGCCCTCGCGCGACAGGAGCTCGACCGAGCCCATCTCGCGCAGGTACATGCGCACGGGATCGTCGGTGCGCTCGGCCGGCTCGGAACTGCGGGTCGCCACCGCCGTCGGCCGGGCGGTCTCGACGAGCTCGCCGCCTTCGGCTTCCTCCTCTTCGGCGCCGTCGGCGGTCTCCTTTTCGGCTTCTTCCGCGTCCTCACTCTCGACGACATTGATGCCCATCTCGCTGAGCATCGCGTTCATGTCCTCGATCTGGTCGGATGAAATCTCCTCCGACGGCAGCACCGCGTTCAATTCATCCTGCGTCACCCAGCCGCGCTTCTTGGCGATCTTGAGCATCCGCTTGACGGCGGCGTCGCTGAGATCGAGCAGCGGGCTGTCTGGAGTCTCGACGACCGCAGCTTCGCCTTCGCCCTTCGCCTCATCTTTTTTTGCCATCGCGGCGTCTCCGTCATTCCGCGGCCCAGGGCGCCGGGTATCGAATATTGCCGGCCACCGTCACGCCGGGCGGCCGCACAAGGCTAACTTGGTCGAGCTAAGGCTTTGGTAATCGCCGCGCCCCGCTCAACCCATCCCGATCTCTCGCACCGGGCCAGTCGGGTCAGATCGCGGACGATACGCGTCCAGATTGATCGCCAAAACCGTCGATGGCTGCTTCCGCATCGGCAAGGTCAGCCAAGTTCGCTTTGATATCAAGCAGTCGGGCAAGATTAAGCTCGTTTGGCTCCGTTGCAAGCAACCGCTCCGCGAGCTTCAAATCCCTATGTAACGCGCCAGCCCGCCGATGCAAGGCCAAGCTTTGCCTCAACACCTGATCGGCGTCCGAAGGCGCGGCCTCCGGCCGCATGCACCACCAATTCGGCATCTTTGCGGCCATGCCCAAAATCCGTTCGCGGTCCGACCCATGGCCAGCCCCGTTCAGCCATTCGGCGAGCGCCGCGGAGGAGATCAGCGCGTCGATCGGGGCGCCGAGCAGCGCGTCGCGCAATGCGCTAACGCCAGCGCCCGTGAATTCGGTGTCCGCCAGTTCCTCGCAACGGCTCTCGATCAACGCCGGATGGCCAAGCGCAATCGAAAGGATCATGACCTCGCGCGCTGGCAAGCGAGCGCTGCGGCCGAGCTTGCTTTGCGGCGCCAATGGCGTTTCCGCGACGCCGATCCGGGGCCCGCGCGGGGGAAACGGGCCGCCGCGCCGTGGGACGAAGGCCTGTTTCGCGCCGGAATAGCCTCGTGCCGGCCGCTCGCGTTCATCGCCGAAGAGCGCCGAAAGGCGCCGCTTCACGTCCGCCTGGTAGTGCCGGCGCAGCGTCTCGTCAGCGATTTTTCCAACCGCCTCGACGAGTCGTCGTTCGAGCGCCGCGCGCTGCTCGGGCGTGTCGAAACGCTCGCCGTCGGTTTCGCGCATGAACAGCATGTCGGCGAGTGCGCGCGGGTTGTTGAGATGCTCAGCCATCGCCGCCGGACCGCCCTGGCGAATGAGATCGTCGGGATCCTGCCCTTCGGGCAGAAGCGCGAAGCGCAGGCTCTTGCCCGCGCCGATAAGCGGCAGCGCGGTCTCGATGGCGCGGAACGCGGCGCGGCGCCCGGCGCCGTCGCCGTCGAAGCACAGGATCGGCTCGCTCGCCATCGCCCACAACAACGCGCATTGATCAGGCGTGAGCGCCGTGCCGAGCGGCGCGACGACGCTGGGGAAGCCGGCTTCGCTCACCGCGATCGCGTCGATATAGCCCTCGACCACGATGATCGCGCCAGAATCATGCGCTGCCTTGCGGGCGCGGTGATGGTTGAAAAGCAGCGCGCCCTTGTGGAAGAGAGCAGTCTCCGGCGAATTCAGGTATTTTGCCTTGGCGCCCGCCTCCATTGCCCGTCCGCCGAAAGCAATGACGCGCCCGGCGCGATCGTGGATCGGAAACATTACCCGGTCGCGGAACCTGTCGTAAGGAACGGCGATGTCTTCTCCGTGGACGAGCAGGCCAGCGTCGATCATCGCCTCGGCGCCAACGCCCTGGGCTGCGAGCGCGTCGCGCAGGTGAAACCGCTCGCTCGAGGCGAAGCCTAGCCCAAAGCGCTGCTGCACCGGCGCGCCGAGGCCGCGATCGGCGAGATAGCCGCGCGCTTTGGCGCCGATCGGCGCTTGCAGGTTCGCTTCGAACAGGCGCGCCGCCATCGCCATAATTTCGATCAGGCTCGCGCGCTTTTTGTCTTGAACCGCCTCCGCGGGGTTCAGACGCGGCATCGGCAGGCCGGCCATGTTGGCCAGCCGCTCGACGGCTTCCGGAAACGTGAGGCCCTCGGTCTCCATCAGAAAGGCGAACGCGTCGCCGTGCTTGCCGGACGAGAAGTCGTGGAAGAAGCCCTTCTGGTCGTTGACGAAGAACGACGGCGTCCTCTCCGCGCTGAATGGCGAGAGGCCCCGCCACTCGCGCCCTTCCTTGCGCAGTTTGACGCGCGTTCCCGCCACCTCCGAGACCGGCAGGCGGGCCCTGATCTCGTCGAGAAATTCGGGCGAAAACTTCATGGAGAGCCAGATTGGCCTTGGCTCAGGCTTTAGCAAGGCGGCGCGTGCGTTGTCCCCCGCCTTTTGACGGCTGAGCGCCCGATCGCTCAGCGAAGCGGCCGCGGGTCAAGAAGGGCGCTCGGAACGTCGGTATGGGTGAAGTCGTCGCCCACGAACAGAAGCGCTTCGCTTCGAGCTTGCGCGTGGGCATAAACGAAACAATCGCCGAAGTTGAGGTCGGCCCTGTGACCCACGATCTTACCGAAACGGGCGGCCGCCTCCACCGCCTTGCGTGCGAGATATGGCGACACCGCGGGCTCTTCCGCTTGGAGCGCTTCGCAGAACTTGACGACCGCCGCCAGAGCCGTGGCGATGTCCTCGCTCGTGACGGCGCGCTCTCGCCCGATCCGGGCTCGCGCCAGCCCGAGCGTCGACTCGAACACGGTCATCGGGGGAACCGCGAATGGGCCGCCGTGATCTTTCAATGCTCGCACGACCTCAGGCCCTTTGGGCTCCTCGGCGAGCACCGCGATGATGGCAGAGGCGTCGACGACCACTAAAGGCCCCACATCTCGTCGCTAAAAGTCTTCGGGTCGAAATGATCGTCACGGCGGCCAATCTGCCTGGCGATGGCGACCGCCCGCTCGAGTTCCGGCGCCAGGAGTTCGCGTCGCGCTTCCTCGATCGCGCGCTCGAGCGCCTTCCAAACCGCCTCTGTCTTCGAAGTCGCATTGGTGAGCGCCCGCAGCTCCTCGGCCATCTCCGCGACCCTTTGATCCTTGATGTAGAGCGGCATTGCTATCCTTGGTGGATATTAGAATATACGCACAGGATATCCTCGTCAAGGCGGCTCAGCAGGGCCGCGGCCGTAGACTGCGACGGCCCCATACGATCGCCCCCGGGATGAGGTCACTGAAAGCACACCCTGTGCCGCGGCGACCATCACTGGCAAGCGGCTTCCACATCGTGGAAAGGATTTGTGCGGACCAGAATCCGCCGCCCTCGCCGCCCCCGCTACCCCTTCGTCGGCGCGGCCGAGTCCACAAGCCTGGCCGATTTGAGGTCCAACCACAGGCTCGCCGGGATCTCGACGGTCGCGTCGTGGACATTCGACTGGACTTCCTCCGGCTTCACCGCGCCCAGTACGACGGTGACGACGGCGGGATGGCCAAGCGCAAACTGGATCGCCGCCTGGCGCAAGGTAACCTTATGCTTTGCGCAGATCTCTTCGATCGCCTTCACCTTGTCGACGACCGCCTTCGAGGCATCCGTGTAGTCGAACTTCGCGCCCGGTCCCGATCCGGTCGCCAGAATACCGGAATTGAACACGCCGGCGAGCATCACGCCCATATTCTTCTCGAGCGCGAGCGGCAGGAATTCCGCCAAACCAGTCTGGTCGATCAGCGTGTAGCGTCCGGCCATCATCGCGACGTCGAAATCACCGGCCTTGGCGAATTTCACGCAGGTGGCGGCGTCGTTGATGCCAAACCCGATCGCCTTGATCGTCTTCTCGTTGCGCAGCTTGTCGAGCGCCCGATAGCAGCCCTCCATCGCCTCCTTGAACCGCGCGGGCGCCTCCGCATCGCCGTGCGTCCAGGGGTCGCAGTCGTGAATGAGGACGACGTCGACCCGGTCGAGCCCCGTGCGGAGCAAGGAATGCTCGATCGAGCGCATCGCCCCGTCGTAGGAATAATCGAAGCGCGGTGAGTGCGGATGGCCTCCGGCGAAACCGGGCGAGACCACATCGCTGCGCGGCTTGGGCGGCTTGGTGAACGGGTCCATGATGCGGCCGATCTTGGTCGAGACCAGGATCTCATCGCGCTTCGCGCGCCTCAAGCCGGCGCCCATCCGGGCTTCCGCGAGACCGTTGCCATAATGGGGCGACGAGTCGAACACCTTGACCCCACTCGCGAGCGCCTGCTCGATCGTCGCGATCGAAGTTTTTTCGTCGAGCAGCTCATAAAAATCGCCGAGCGGGCCGGTCCCCTCGCCGACAACGGAGAACGTAAGCCCCTCGCCGTTCCGAGCCTTTATGCGTCGCGTTTCCATGCTTCCTCCACGAATGTCTCATCGCCCCCGGCGCGCCCATGGACGGCGGCATGTTTCATGAGCGGAAGCCTAACGCAAGGCGCAAGGCCGTGAAAGGCGCTCACCTATGGCGACGTCGAGCAGGCGCTGGCCGGATGCGTGCTTACCTCGGCCGTCAGCCGCCCATTATCCTCGGGTTCTCGCCCGCAGCTTCGCCGCGCCGAAATCGGCGGCGCGCAAAAGGAACACCTCGCCAGTCGAATCTTGGGTGTCGAGCCAAGCGAATGGCAGATGCGGGAACTCCTGCTCGAGCAGCGGGCGCGCCTCGCCCACCTCGCAGACCAGCGTCCCGCTTGGCGTCAAATGCTTGGGCGCTTCGCCCAGGATCCGGCGCACGATGTCGAGTCCGTCCGTTCCGCCGGCATGCGCAAGCACCGGCTCGGCCGCATATTCGGGCGGAAAGTCTGCAATCGCCGCCGCGTCGACGTAAGGCGGGTTGGTCAGGATCAAGTCGAAGCGCGCGCCTTCGACCGGAGCAAACAGATCGCCCTGCTTCAGCGCGATGCGGTCCCGAAGGCCGTGCTCCTCGAGGTTGCGCACGGCCACTTCGAGCGCGCCGGCCGAGACGTCGGCCGCCTCGATGCGTGCGTTGGGGAAGACGCGGGCGGCGAGGATGGCCAGCGAGCCGCCGCCGGTGCAGAGGTCGAGCACCGAGACGATCGTCTCTGGATCGCCGACGAGGCCATTGTCTTCTGCAAACGCGGTCACGAGCAGTTCGCCAATCAGACTGCGCGGGACGATGACGCGCTCGTCGACATAGAACGGCACGCCCTGAATGTAGGCGCGGTTGACGAGGTAGGCGGCGGGCTTGCGCGTCGTCGCGCGCGCCTCGATCAGTCCCAAAAGCCGGATACGCTCGTCGCGAAGCAGCCTGGCGTCGAGAAACGGATCGAGCGTGTCGATCGGCAGACCCAGCCCCTCGAGGATGAGAAAGGCGGCCTCGTCGAGCGCCGTCGTCGCGCCGTGGCCGAAGGCGAGGCCTTGAGATAGAAAGCGTCCGACCGCATAACGCAGCCAGTCTCGCGGCGTGAGGAACGTTTCAACCCGCTCGTCGACCGGCGCCTCAGACAAGCGCTGCCGCCTCAAAGGCGGGGCTCACGCGCCTTGCCCTGCAGGCCCTGAGCGTCGGTCTTTTTGTGCACATTCGATCGACCTGGCGGACCGCTCTGCGGGATCCTGCTCGCGGCAGGGAGAGCGTCGGCGACTTCAGCAATCTGTGCGACCGCGCCAAAGGTCAACAGCGTTTCCGAGACAACAAGGCAGAATGCGCCGGCACAAACCATCAACACGATACGTATATTCAAAGATAGCCCTGGTGACGTTGGCTCATCTGATCGTCAGTGCCGGTTCTAAGAGCCGCACCCGGAATTTCAACCCAAGCGATTGCGCTGCGCCGCCGTAATGTCTCAGCCTCGCGTTGGTTAAACACCTCCCGGTTGCATTGCGCCGCGGTCGTACGCTGCAATGCAAAAAAAGGTTGGGCTCCGCAAAAAAAACGCTTATCTTATGTTGGCGCGTCTTATGTTGACGCACGTGGGCGTCACCCTCGGACCGGCATCATCTTCATGGCTAATTCCACTCCGATTACAATCAAGAAGTACGCCAATCGCCGTTTGTATAATACGGCGTCGAGTGCTTATGTAACACTGGCCGATTTGGCGAAAATGGTGAAAGCCGGCGAAGATTTCATCGTTTACGACGCCAAGACCCATGAAGACATCACCCGTTCGGTCCTCACCCAGATCATCTTCGAGCAAGAGGGGATTGAGGGGCAGTCGCTGCTGCCGACCACCTTCTTGCGGCAACTGATCCGCTTCTATGGCGACAGCATGCAGGCGATCCTGCCGAGCTATCTGGAGTTTTCGATTGATCGCTTTTCGGGCGAGCAGCCCGCGATGCGCGAAGCGGCAAGCCGGATGTTTGGTCCGGAAGCGTTCTCCGCCGGCTCCTTCGCCGCCCTGCAGGAATTGACGAAAAAGAATTTCGCGGCGTTCAATCAAGCTTTGGCGATGTTCTCGCCATTCGCCGGCGTGACCCCGACCGCGGACACGTCGCCCAAGAAGGCGAATTCCGAGGACGACATCGACAATCTGCGTACTCAACTGTCCGACATGCAAAAGCGCCTCGAATCTTTGGCCAAGAAGACCGAGACGCCTTAAAAGCGGTCCTTGCGCGTGCGGAGTTCTCCGAATACCGCTGCGGGCTCCGCGCCGCCCATGCCGACCGCGGCCTGAATCGCCGGCTCCTCCACGCGTAAAAACGGACTGGCGGCCAGCTCGGCAGCGATATTCGTCGGCAAGGTCGGACGACGCTCGGCGCGCAGCCTCGCGATCTCCTCGATTCGAGCCTTCAGAACCGGATTGCCGGGTTCGATGGTGATGGCGAACCGGCCATTCGCCTCAGTGTATTCATGGCCGCAGTAGATTTTGGTCTCGCCCGGAAGGGCGGCAAGCTTGGCCAGCGAGTTCCACATGACCGCAAGGGGCGTCTCGAACACGCGCCCGCAACCGAGGGAGAACAGCGTGTCGCCGCAGAAGGCGACTTCGTCTTTCTCAAAATGATAGGCGATATGACCGAGCGTATGCCCTGGGGTTTCGATGACATTCGCTGCGAGCGACCCCACGCGGGCCGTGTCCCCGTCCTTCACCACGTGATCGAGGAATGGGATCCGCGCCAAATCCTTCGCCGGACCCCAAATCTTTGCGTTTGGGAATTTTGCCCGCACGTCCGGAACGCCTTGAATGTGATCGGCGTGATGATGGGTGATCAAGATGTCGGTTAAATTCCATCCCCGCTCCGACAAAGCTGAGAGCGTGGGTCCTGCTTCCGGGACGTCGACGCAGGCCGTCGCGCCGGTCGTCGAATCGTGCACCAGGGCGCCGTAGTTGTCGGTGAGACAAAGATATTGATGGATGCTGATCGTCATGGGCGAGGCTCGGCGATTTCCGTCTTCGGGTCTAGGGCGCTTGCGCGGCGCTTGAGCCAAACGCGCGCCCCCCTGACCGCGCGCTCCTTATAGCTGGACAGCCGATCCCTGTCTCTCCTCGCCGCCTTCTCCTTCGCCCGCGCGCCTCGTCGACGCGCATTGCGAAAGTTTCGGCGCTGGTTCAAAGTCAGGAATCCCCGTCCGGCCGATAGCGATGCCTCTCGACGTCCTCAGTTTGCAGAGCTTTTACGGCTCGCCCCTCGGCGGCGTCGCCCGCAGGCTGATCGGACGCGTGGTCCGTGAGCGCTGGAACAGCAGCGCCGGCCTCTCGATCGCCGCATTGGGTTACGGCGCGCCCTACCTGGATCGATTCCGCGACGGGGCTCGCCGATGCTTGGCCTTGATGCCTGCCGAACAGGGCGTCGCGATCTGGCCTGAAGCCGGGCGTTGCGCCGCAGCGCTCGTGGATCCGCAAATGCTGCCGCTGCCTGACGGCTCCATCGACCGGCTGTTGATCGCTCACGCTCTGGAGGCCGCCGATCGGCCGGACGCGCTGCTTGAAGAACTGTGGCGCATCACTTCGCCTGAGGGACGAATGATCGTGATCGTTCCCTCCCGCCGGGGCGTTTGGGCGCGCACGGACAGCACGCCTTATGGACAGGGCCTGCCCTATTCAAAATCCCAGCTTCGCGACCTGCTTCATGGAGCGGAGTTCCAGCCGATCTTCTGGGGCGAAGCGCTCCATGCGCCGCCGGTCGCCCGGCCCTTCATGATGCGGTCCGCGACGACGATCGAGCGGATCGGCGGAGCGATTGGCTTGCCTTTTGCTGGTGTCTACATTGTCGAGGCGATCAAGCAAGTCCATCGTCCGGTCGGCATTCGTAAAGTCGCCCGAGCGCGATTGCCTCCCTTGAAACCCGCGCTCGCGCCCAGCGCCCGGCGCGAGCGCCACTCCGAATAACAGGTCTCGCGGGGTTGGCGCCGCCGATGCGCCATGCTTTGAAGGCCGCGACCTCCGAACCCAAGGCGAATTCCTATGGCTGACCGTCTTCTCGTCCTGTTACGCCATGGTCAGAGCGAATGGAACCTCGAGAACCTGTTCACAGGATGGCGGGACGTGGATCTAAGCCCCGCGGGTGTGGAAGAAGCCAAAGAGGCCGGGCGCCGAATGAAGGCGCATGGAATCGCCTTCGATCTCGTCTTCACCTCGGCCCTGATCCGCGCCCAGCGCACGCTGACTTTAGCGCTGGCCGAAATGGGGCTGACCGGCCTGCCGGAAGAACGGGATCAGGCCCTCAACGAGCGCGACTATGGCGATCTTTCCGGGCTCAACAAGGACGATGCGCGCAAGAAATGGGGCGAGGAGCAGGTCCACATATGGCGCCGCAGTTACGACATCAATCCGCC
>DATDHT010000166.1:0-2970 GCA_036521435.1 Roseiarcus sp. | reverse complement strand
CAATGCGCGAGCGGACGTCGCCGGGGACGCGGAACGGCGCGCTCGGATTTTGACCCGGCGAGTCGAGAGCGTGCGAACGGAACTGCACCGCAATGGAATTGCGCCCGTAGCGATCGGTGAGTGGCCCGGGCCGGCCCCGGGCGGCGTCCAGACCTATCCTCCCGGCGAATTGCAGGCAAAGCAAATGGTGGTCGTCGCCCACTACGGACCGGCGGCAGGCGCGGCCGCGCGCGCCGTGCTAGAGGGACTGCGCTGTGGCGCGCCCACCACCCTCATCCTGAGGAGCGCCGAAGGCGCATCTCGAAGGATGGTCCAGTTGGCGACGTCGTCCGTGCGCTCTGGAGCGTCCTTCGAGACGCCCGTTTCGGGCTCCTCAGGACGAGGTCGGCAGGTTGGCGCTGATTGATTCAGTGGGGAAGCGCGTGAATCCGATCGTCGTGGTCCTGAACGGCCCCAATCTCAATCTGCTCGGCAAGCGCGAGCCCGAGATCTACGGCTACGAGACGCTTGCTGACATCGAGGCGGACTGCCGCCGCGTCGGCGACGAACTTGGGTTTTCAACCGAGTTCCACCAGAGCAATCGCGAATACGAGATCATCGACTGGATTCACGGCGCGCGCGAGCGCGTCGCCGGCATCGTAATCAACCCCGCCGCCTTCACCCATACGTCAGTCGCCATCCTCGATGCGCTGAACGCCTTCGAGGGGCCGATCATCGAGGTGCATATTTCCAATGTGCACAAGCGAGAGCCTTTCCGGCGTCATTCGTACGTCTCCGGCGTCGCGGCTGGGGTGATCGCCGGCTGCGGAACCCAGGGCTATGTGTTCGCGCTGCACAGGATCGCAAAGCTGATCAGCGTACGGAAGCTTTGATCTCGAGAGGCTAGGAGCCAGAGGACGCGCCAGGGTGAGAATCAAGGAGACCATCGACAGGCTTCCCGGCGGCCTGATGCTGGCGCCGCTGCTGCTCGGCGCGTTTTGCAAAACCTTTGCTCCGAACGCGCCCGCTTATTTCAAGGGCTTCACCCTGGGCATCATGACCGGCGTCATTCCGATCCTGGCCGTGTGGTTCTTCTGCATGGGAGCGTCGATCAGGCTTAGCGCGACCGGGACCGTCCTGCGCAAGTCCGGCACGCTCGTTTTGACCAAGTTCTTCGCCGCCTGGGCGATCGTTCTCGTCGCTTCGCAGTTCATTCCGCCGGAAGGCGTCCAGAGCGGTTTCTTCGCCGGTCTTTCGATCCTCGCCATCGTCTGCGCCGTCGATATGACGAACGGCGGTCTCTATGCGTCGCTGATGCAAACCTACGGCACGAAGGAGGAAGCCGGCGCTTTCGTGCTGACCTCGATCGAGTCCGGACCGCTCATGAGCATGATCATCCTCGGCGCATCCGGGGCGGCGCATTTCGAGCCGCAGGTCTTCGTCGGCGCCGTGCTTCCTTTCCTGGTCGGCTTCGCGCTTGGCAATCTCGATCCGAAGCTCAGAGAGTTTTTCGCTCCCGGCGGCGTGTTGATGATCCCCTTCTTCGCCTTCGCGCTTGGCAACACCATCGATCTGCACTCTCTTCTCTCGCCGCTCGCGGGCCTTGGCGTCGCGCTCGCCCTCTCCGTCATTGTGCTGACTGGCGTGCCGCTCATCGTTGCCGACAAGCTGATAGGACGCGGGACGGGGACGGCCGGCATCGCCGCCTCCTCAACGGCCGGAGCGGCGGCCGCCAACCCTGTGGCGATTGCGGCGGTCGCTCCGCAATTTGCGCCTGCCGTGCCGCAGGCGACGGTGCTGGTGGCGATCTGCATCGTCGTCACATCGATCGTCGTGCCGATCCTCACCGGTCTCTGGTATCGCCGTTGTGGCCAGGGCGCGGCGGAGAGCGCGGGCGCGCACAGCCCGGGGCCTGCGCTGCAGTTGCATCCCGCGGACTAGAGCGCGGGCGCTGCCACCAACTGGTAAAAATCAAACGCCTGGCGCCTGCCGGCTCTATGATCTGGTACAGCGAACAGGGCGCTAATCGCATGCGCCTCGCCGATAGGAATTTCTGCTGCTATAGCGCAGCATGGACGTCGAGAAGGCACAGCCATGATGATCCACGTTTTCAGAGGTAACGACCGCGTCTTCGCCTGCACTAAAGAGAGCAGCGGGAGCAATTTGCCGAGGCAATTTGAACCATGGACAGCGTTCAAATCATTGGAACTGAATAGAGGACAAGCGCAGCCTGGACTCAACGTCGACGAATGCTTGGATGACATTGAAAAATATGGCGTGCATTTGACGAAGGCTCATGTCCGCATTACCGAGCAGGCGTTGAGCTGACGCACACTACGGCCTGAGAGAAGCGTGTCAAAGCAGCCAGTTCTGCAATTGACCTGCCGGGCGCCAACGTTCGATTTTCACCACTGGCGCCGCCTCAACTCACCATAGCGAGCGCGAAGCCGTCCCAGCCTTTGGCGCCGACGGTCTGGATGGCCGTCGCGCTCAGCCGCGGCTCGCGCGCCATCAGTTCGAACATGCGGCGCACGCCGACGACGTCCGTGCTGCGGCTCGCCGCCTCGACCACCTCGCCCTCCCGCACCACATTGTCGACCATGACCGTTGTTCCTGGCCGGGAGAGGCGCAAAGCCCATTCGAGATAGGCCGCGTTGTTCGTCTTGTCTGCGTCGATGAAGACGAAGTCGAACGGCCCAAGTCCCTCGGCTTCGATCTTGGGCAACGTCGCGAGCGCTGCGCCGGTTCTGATCTCGACTTTGTCGCCAAGACCGGCGTGGGCGACATTGCGGCGCGCGACATCGGCATGTCTGGCGCTCATTTCGAGCGTGATGAGGTGACCGTCGTCGGGCAACGCGCGCGCCAGCCAGATCGTCGAATAGCCGCCGAGCGTGCCAATTTCGAGCGCTCTGCGCGCGCCGGACATGCGCGCCAGGAGATGGATCAGCTTGCCCTGCGGCGCCGAGACGTCGATCGACGGCAGCCCGGCTG
>DATDHT010000165.1:0-10817 GCA_036521435.1 Roseiarcus sp. | reverse complement strand
GCTTCGGACGGCCTCACGATCGAATGGACGACGAGTGGATTGCCGGAGGACGTCTCGTTTCCCAACCTTGCGGGGGCGGAGGGGAACGGCCAGTGGGATTGCGCGGACTATTGGGCCATCAATCATCCCCATGGGCCCTCGGCGGCGACCGTCGGGACAGCGCTCGGCGGCGTGTGCGGAGCTCCGGCGCAGACCAGCCTCAGCCGCTACCAGATCTACCGATATGAAATCAGCTTAGGGACGAACGCTGGCGGGATCAGCGACTGGTCCGGAAAAAACGGTTGGGCGAGCAACGGCCAGCCGGATCCGCAGGGCTCCAGAATTCCGTTAGGCCGTTTCCAGACCGAGAGCGGCGCGCCGTTCTGCGCCAACGCGCGCGGAATCAGCGGCGTCGACACCACGACCGGCGGAATCGATCGGCGCAATCTGATCGTGCCGATCGTCAACTGCCTCGCCCAAACGGCGCTCGGCAATATCACGGGCGCCGGCGCGTCCTCCGAGACCCCGGTCGCAGCATTTGGGAAGTTCTTCATGACCCAGCCGTACACGGCGCTCAAGGACGGCAATCTCTATGGCGAAATCACCGGGACGCCGGTTCCGGCTGACAACGCCAAAATCTTCCATCTCGTCCAGCTGTACCGTTAGGGGATGGACCCGATGGCGATTTATCTGACCCAGGGAGGCGGCGGCGCGAGCCAAGCCGACGAGATCGAGGGCAAACTCAAGTCGGCGATCCCGGATCTCAAGCGCGTTCCGACCGTTGAAGCCATCGACCCGAAGCCGGTCAATGGCGCGGAGCGGTCAATCGTGATCCTGGCCGCGGCGGCGTCTGGAGGCGCCAACGTCGACGAGTTGATCGACGTCGTCAGGCGCTATCCGCGAAACCTGTTTTTCATCGTTGTCGGCGGCGACATTTCCGCCCGAGACTATAAAAAGCTCATTCAATCCGGAAACGCCGATTGGGTCGCCGAGGTTGGGCTGCCGCACGAGATTCTCGACATTGTGGGACGGGTCAGCGCACCGGCCAGAGATGATGCCGCGGGCGAATCGCCGACCGTGGTTTCGTTCACGCCGAGCGCGGGAGGCGTGGGCAATTCCACCCTCGCGATCGAAACCGCGGTGCAACTCGTGAGAGCCAAGTCGCCCAAAAGCGCCAGGGTCGCGCTTGTCGATCTGGATTTCCAGTCGAGCCATGTGTGCGACTATCTCGACATTGCGCCGAAATTTCAGTTCGAGGAGATCGTCGCCGCTCCGGACCGTCTCGACGACCATTTGCTCAGCGCCTTCATCAGCCATCATCCGAGCGGATTGGACGTGTTGGCGGCAAGCCGCAGCCGGTTCCACGCCCGCGATCTCAGCGTCGAGGCTCTGTCCGCATTGTTCGATCGGATGGCGCAACGTTATTCCACGATCATCGTTGATCTGCCGCTCTCCGTTCATCCATGGACGCTTCCCCTGCTCGCGGCGTCGAAGGGAATTCTCGTCACCGGCCTCAACACCATTCCGGGCTTGCGGCAGATCGAAGAAACGCTTCGCGCTCTGCGCGAGGAAGCGACGATCACTGCGGACGTGCGAGCTTTGGTCAACCGATGCGACTTCAGCTTCCTCGGAAAAGTGGCGCGCGCCGATCACGTGTCGCGTATCCTCGGCGAGGAGAAACGCTTCTGCGTCAGGAACGCCGCCGTCGCGGTCGAGTGCGTCAATGTCGGAACGCCGATCGCGCTCGCCTATCCGTCGGACAAGTCGGTGAAGGATGTCGCCGCGATAGCGGCGTTTTGCGCGAGGCTGAACTCGGCTCCGCGCCGGTCGATCGGATAAGAGAGCAATGGGATTCCTCAGCAGCAAAAGCGCGGTCAAGACCGAGCCGGCAGTCGCGGATAAGGCTCCCGAAACGCCATCCGCGCGACCGGACGACATCTATGCCGATCTGATCGCGCGCCGACCGGGACTGCTCGACGAAAAGCTGAAGCTGCACGAGCGCATCATCGACGAATTCAATCTGACGGCGCTGGAAAAGCTGCCTGACGAACTTGCAAAGCAGGTTCGGACCTACGTCGGCGACCATGTTCGCCGCGAAAGCCTGTCGCTCAATCAGAAAGAGCTCGACACGTTCTCGAACGAGATCATCGCCGAGATGACCGGCTATGGTCCGCTTGAGCCGTTGTTGAAGGACCCGACAGTCACCGACATCCTCATCAACACGCACAAGCGCTGCTACATCGAGCGCTTCGGGCAATTGCAGGAGGCCAAGGTCCATTTCAAGGATGAGGCGCACCTCCTGCGCATCATCAACCGGATCGTCTCGGCGATCGGGCGGCGCGTCGATGAATCCTCGCCCATGGTCGACGCGCGCTTGCGCGACGGCTCGCGCGTCAACGTCGCGGTCAGGCCGATCGCCATCGATGGGCCGCTGGTTTCGATTCGAAAATTCGCCGAGCGCGTTTTCGATATGGACCGGCTCATCGAAGTGGGAAGCCTGCGGCCGGCGATGGCGGAGGTTCTCGCAGCCGCAGTCGCGGGCAAGGTTTCGACGCTCATCTCAGGGGGCACCGGGTCCGGCAAGACGACGATGCTCAACGCTTTGTCGAATTTCATTCCCTCCCGCGAGCGCCTGATCACCATCGAGGATGCGGCCGAACTGCAATTGCAGCAGCCGCATGTCGGTCGTCTAGAGACCCGTCCCGCCAACATCGAGGGCAAGGGGGAAGTCAGACAACGCGACCTCGTTCGCAACGCGCTCAGAATGCGCCCCGATCGCATCATCATCGGCGAGTGCCGTGGCGAAGAGGCGTTCGACATGCTGCAGGCCATGAACACCGGTCACGAAGGCTCGATGACCACCGTTCACGCGAACTCGCCGCGCGACGCGCTCAAACGGCTCGAGCAGATGGTCGGCATGGCCGGCACGCCCATGACGCTGGGCGCCATCCGCAGCCAGATCGCGTCCGCGATCACGCTCGTCGTTCAGGTGCAGAGACTGCCCGACGGCGCTCGCCGCGTCACCAGCGTGAGCGAGATCACCGGCATGGAAGGCGAGGTGATCCAGATGCACGAGATCTTCAAGTTCGTGAAGGACTTCACCGACGGCAAGGGGACGCTGCACGGAAGCTTCAAGGCCACAGGAATCCGCCCCCGCTTTCTCGCCGACGTGAAGGCCTATGGCATCGACGTTTCGTCGAACTGTTTCGACCCCGCCCGAACCTTGTGAGTCCGATGAGCGAGCTTTGGATTGTTTCAGGGATTGTGTTCGCAGGCGTCGTCCTCGCGGTCCAGGCGCTCTACCGCATCGTGAGTCGCGCCCAGCGCGACCGCAACACGATCAAGCGACGCCTGACCGCAAGCGCTGGCGGCGGAGCTCGCCGCACGGCGGTCGAAATTCTCCGCCAGGAGCGTGGACTCGCCAATTTCGATCATCCCCGATTGGCCGCGCTGAACGAGTTTCTCGCCCAGACGGGCCTCAGAATTTCCATGGGCGCGCTTGGACTGTCGACGCTATCGCTGAGCGCGTTCGTCGCTTTGGTTCTGTCGCTGTTTCTGTCCCATCTGTGGATGGCTTTAGGGGTCGGCCTGGTCCTCGGCTCGCTGAGCGTCGTCGCGTATCTGGCGGCCGTTCGCCGGCGACGGATCGATGCCTTCACCGCTCAATTGCCGGACGCGCTCAACATCATCGTGCGCAGCCTGCGCATCGGCCACCCGCTTGTGAGCGCGATCGGACTGGCGTCGAGGGAAATGCGCGATCCGATCGCGGCCGAGCTCGCCATGACCGCCGAGGAAATTGCCTTTGGCCAGGACGTCACGACCGCCGTCGTCAATCTGCATGGCCGTGTCGGCCAGGATGATTTGCTGTTCTTCGTCACTGCCGTCAGCGTGCAGAGCCAGACCGGCGGCAATCTGGCGGAAGTGCTTGCCCGGCTCGCGACCCTCATGCGCCAGCGCAGCACGCTGCAGCTCAAAGTCAAGGCGCTCAGCGCTGAAGGGCGATTGTCGGCATGGTTTCTCTCCGCCATGCCCTTCATCCTTTACGGCGCCGTTCGGCTGCTTTCGAAGGACTATTTTGCCGAGTTGACCGGCAGTCCGGCCCTTGTCCCAGCCCTGGTTTACGGAGGGGTGTCGTTGGTCGTCTCGAACTTTGTCATCTACCGCATGGTCAACTTCAGGATTTAGGGCGGCGTCCATGGATATTTGGCTGCTTCTGTTCGTTTCGGCCGCCTTCGTTTCGGCCGCCGGAATCACTTTTTCCGTCAGCCATCTGATCACGAGCCGCAACCGCTTGCAGCGGCGGCTGCCCGCCGGCGCAACGATCTCGGATGCACTGGCGCTGACTTCCCCCGACAATGGGGGCGCCCTGGCAGGAGAGCCCTTTCAAGACGATCGATTTGGCATTGGTCAGAAACTCAGCAAAGAGCTGAGGCTAAAGCTGGTGCGCGCCGGCTATTTCAGCCCGCGCGCCGTCCGATTTTACCTCCTTGCGCGCGTAGGCGCGGTCATTGCTGCGCCGTCGCTGGTTTTGCTGGGCAGCGCGCTGATGGTGCGCGATCTCTCGACATTGAAGTTTGTGTTGGCCGCAGCGGCCTCTGCCGGGATCGGAGTCCTTGGGCCGGACGCCTATCTGTCTCGCCGCCAGTCCTGGCAAATCGCCGAGTATCGCCTGAATTTTCCGGATCTCCTGGACCTGTTGACGGTCTGTGTCACCGCGGGGCTCACGGTGGAGGCGTCGTTCGAGAGAATCCGGGATCGGCTAGCCAAGCGAAGCTGGGCGCTTGGCCGCAACATCGAATTGATGGGGGCCGAGATGCGCGCGGGAAGGAGCTCGGTTGACGCCTTGAGCGCATTCGCGGACCGGTTGGGGCTTGAGGAGGCGGCGTCTTTCGTCGCTGTCTTGCGGCATTCGGTGGAACTGGGGGGCGACGTCGCCACCACCTTACGGGAATTCAGCGAAGACATGCGCTCCAAAAGAATGTTGATGGCTGAGAAAAAGGCAAACGAATTGCCGGTTAAAATGGTGATTCCGCTGGCTCTAGGCATTTTTCCGGTCATTTTGATGATTGTTCTTCTCCCGGTCATTTTGAAATTGCTGCGGCTCATCGGTTCCTGAACGCGCTCGACCGCTCAGCCTCGAAAACTCACGGAACCCGGTTAGGCCGCAGCCCCACGCCAAGGCGTTCCAATCGCCTCGCTGCCGGCGCATTTGGCCCATCCTTGTCATCGGGCTATGGATTTCCGCCTAGCCAAGCCGCCACGGTCTAACGGGCGCAAGTCGGGGATAAACGCATCGCTAGGTTGCAGAGGGTGAAGAGTCTAGCTTTCCGCGCGGGCGTCGAGACCGTGGCCCGGTTGATTCTCGCGATGGCGTTGGCGTCGTTGGCCGCCGCGTGCAACCAGACCGGACTGACGCCGTCGCCTGTGCCCAATCCGGTCACCGGGCAAAATCCGGGCGACGTGAAATACTACCCGTCCGATCAACCGGTAAGGCTGGGCACCCAGCGGTTCTACGACGGCAATTTCGGCCTGGCTCAGCACTATTTCCAGGATGCGGTTGAAAAATCGCCGGAGGACGTGATGGCGTGGATCGGATTGGCGGCGAGTTACGATCGATTGGGGCGGTTCGATCTCGCAGACCACGCCTACGAGGCTGCGGCGAAACTCGAGGGTGAAACCCCGCGGCTTCTCAATAACGAAGGTTATTCGTATATGCTGCGCGGCGACCTCAAAGCCGCGCGGGCCAAATTTCATCAGGCCTTGGGACTCGATCCCAACAATCAGACAACACTCAACAACATAAAGTTGCTGAACTCGAGCCAGAATTTCATCGACCGATCTCCGAGCGGAGAGCCGTGCGGCAGTGTCGACTGCGGGCAGTGACGCCTTCACCTTCTTGGACCGGTTGGCCTCTGAGCAGGGCCTGGAGGACTTGAGCATTCCGCAACTCTTCGACGCTTGGCTTTTATGGCGTAGCTTTTAATTGGTATATCTAAAAGTAGGCGCGAGCAGGCTATGGAGATCTGAAGGCGCCGCAGCAGGGCTTGTTCGGCAATTCACGTGTTTCGCCTGAAAACATAAAACGCGAGTCTTCCCATTACTGTACAAACGCGCTATTGCGTTAGCATCAAGCGCGACGCGCTTCTTGCTTTTTGTCTGACAGACGCAGGGGCGGATGTTACCTTGAACTACTCCGTAAAGTCGGCGCTCAAGAGGCTGGCGGCCAATTATGGCGTCCATGTTCGCTATATGCCGAGGCTTGTGAACAAGGGCCCTGCATATGAAGTCGTGCTGACCGGCGCGACCTACAGTCCGTGGAACCTCGATAAAGGGTTCAATGCCGCATATTCACAGATTCGGGACGCGACCCTGGTCGATAAGTACCGATGCTTCGAGCTGTGGAGGCTGGTCGAGCAGTCCGCGAAACTCGAGACCGGCGCGCTGATTGAGATCGGCGTATGGCGTGGGGGCACCGCTGCACTGATCGCGACGCGGGCGAGAGATTTGGGACTGGGTGACAAAATCTACGCCTGCGATACGTTCTCGGGCATCGTGAAAGCCGGCGCGGAGGACCCCCACTATGCCGGTGGCGAGCATGCCGATACAAGCGCACGCTCAGTCGAGACGCTCTTCTATGATACGCTGAAACTGCACAATATTGAGATTTTAACCGGCATCTTCCCCGAAGAAACCGGGGCCAAGGTTGCGAACCTTAAGTTCAGATTCTGCCACATCGACGTAGACATCTATCAGTCGGCTAAAGATGTGGCGGAATGGATCTGGGAGCGGTTGGTCCCCGGCGGCATCATCGTCTACGATGACTACGGATGGGACACGACTCCGGGCGTCGCTCGCTATGTCGATCCACAACTGACGCTCAAAGACCGGATCGTCTTGCACAATCTCAATGGCCACGCGATCGTGATCAAACGATGGTGAGGCAAAAACTCGCAACGGGCCTCTCGCACCGATGTCGCTGGCCAGCGTCGCGAGTGGGCGCGTCCTGAACGTCCTGGCTTCCTCCTAAGGGCGCGCGCGGCCCGGCTCTACGTCAAGCTTCCGAACGCCGTCATTTCGGCGCGACCGCCGGAGGGCGTGCATCAGGAAATCCAGGCTCAGGTCGACAAACTTGCCCCAGACGATCAAAGCTTGATTGCGGAGTTCGCGCGCGGCGGGGTGATGAGCCATCGCGAATGGCTGCGGGCCAATTT
This sequence comes from Roseiarcus sp., assembly GCA_036521435.1. GTDB lineage: Bacteria > Pseudomonadota > Alphaproteobacteria > Rhizobiales > Beijerinckiaceae > Roseiarcus. The sequence goes on along the minus strand of DATDHT010000165.1, from coordinate 3,627 downwards.
CGCGCGTCAGGGCTCAAAACAGCAATGGCGCGCCGTGTTTCGCGCGTTCGACGTGGTCATCTGTCCCGCGGCTGCGACAAGCGCGTTTCACCATGACCATTCGCTGGATCAGGACAAGCGGAAGATCGCCATCGACGGCGAGAACTTTCATCAATTGGTCTGGGCCGAACTTGCGACAACATGCGGGTTGCCAGCCACCGTCATTCCAGTCGGCGCCACGGAAGGCCTGCCGATCGGCGTGCAGATCATCGGTCCGGAATTCGAAGACCGGACGCCGCTCACTTTCGCCCGGCTCGTCGAGCGCGAATTCGGCGGCTTCACAGCCCCGCCCGGCTACGCATAGGGGCAATGAAGGATCCGGCCACACGATGCGCGGGTGATCTGGACGTGGTTGACACGGGTTCGGACGATGTCACCCAATCTCCGCGAACAGCACCACCAGGGACGTGCAGTCGAGCGGCATTATTGGGTTGGTGTAGATCATCCGGGTATGGCGGCCCTTCTCTTCGAACGCCGTGTTGATCAGATCGGACGCGCCATCGAGGCATTTGGGGTGGTCTTTGTACGCGTCGTCCACGCCCAACACCCCTTCCAGCCGCACGATGCGCTTCACCTTCGCGAGCTCGCCGACCGCCTGTTTGATCTGCGCGAGAGCATTCAGGCAGGAAAGCTGACACGACTTGTAGCCGTCGTCCCCGGAAACCTCGCGACCGATCTTGCCGACATAGGCGAGCTTGCCATCTGCCCACGGCAAATTGCCTGACGTCATGACCAGGTTTCCGGTGGTCACCCAGGGCACATAATTGGCGACCGCGCGGGCCGGGGGAGGAAGCGCGAGGCCAAGATCCGCAATGCGTTCTTCGGGGGTCTTCGCGGTCATCGGGCGCTCCCTCTGGTCTGGCGTTGCTGGGCCGCAGGGGACCGAACGGCTCTCCTCCGGCCGGGCTTAAGGAGCCGGCTTGCAGCACCATGCAAGGTCGGCTTCGAACCTCCGGCCGAAGGATTGGCGGCAGCGTACAAAGCCCCTCAATGACGGCGAAGGAGGCTCAGCGCCAAGAACCGGCTCTACTTCACTGCCTCGACAACCGGCTCGGCGACAGGGGCGCGGGCGTGCTTGTGCTCCTCGATGCGCTTGGCTTTCGCGCCCGCCTGCCGTGCAGCCTCGGTGAGCTGGTACATTTCCTGATGGTCGAAATCGTCCGAGGTCCTGAGCGCCTCGTCGGTGTAGTTCTTGGCGTTGGGATCGCGTTCGAGCCTGCGCATCCAGAGGTGGATCTTGGCGAACATCGTCAGGATCCGGCCGTAGGTGACGACCTGCCCGCCCCAGTGGCGCGCGTAAAAGACGAGCGGGTTCTCGAGCGGCATGCCCGGCCGGCGGTCGCGGCGGTAGCGGCGCCGGATCATGCCGGTCTCGAGCGGATAGATGTTGTAGAAATGGAAGCTCGCCCAGAACCAGGTCAAGAGATAGGCGACCGTGTCCGGACGCGGGCCCCCGGCCACGGCGCGGCGGATCACCGTCTTGATGTGCTCCGGGGTGTAATAGGTGCGCCAGGCGAGGCGATAGGCCTCCTGCCATTCCTCGCGCGACATCCGCGGATGGTCGGTGGTCACATGTTCGAGGTCGAACTTATTGAGGTCGGAGTCGATGTCCACGCCCTTGGCCACCGCCTTGGCGTGGTCCTCGCTGCCGGGCAGCGGCGTCAGGATCGAGAATTCAAGAATGTCGAGCGGCAGTTCGCGCTGGATGATCTGGATGCGCTGGACCAGCGATTCCTGCGTGTCGTTCGGGAAGCCGATGATGTAGCCGCAATAGGTGATGCACCGGTGCTTGCGCCACTCGAGCAAGAGTTCGCGATAGTCGGAGATGTGGTTCTGCTTCTTCTTCGCCGCCGCCAAATTGTCGGGATCGATGTTCTCCAGCCCGATGAACACCCGCTTGACGCCCGCCGCCACCGCCTTCTCGATGAAGCGGGGAATCTTGTGGCAGGCCGTGTCGACCTGGATGATGAAGCGCGAGTGAATGCCCTGCTGGCGCAGTTCGATCAGCCGGTCGAAGATCGATTCCCAGTTGCGATTGCGGGCGAGATTGTCGTCGGTAATGAAGAAGTAGCGGACGCCGTTGGCGACATTGATCCGCACCAAAGCTTCGATGTCGTCCGCAGAGCGATACCGTGACTTGCGGCCCTGCACGTTGATGATGGTGCAGAACGAGCACAGGAACGGACAGCCGCGCCCGGCGTCGAAGCTCGAGATCATGCCAAGCGTCCGCCCGACCCGCTCCGGCGGCATGTAGGGGCCGGTCGCGCCCTCCAGCCCCGGCAGATCGTGGAGATAATTGTAGATCGGCTTGAGCGTCCCGGCCGCGGCGTCGCACAGGACTTCGTCGAAACGCCCTTCTGCTTCGCCCGCGTAGAGCGAGATGCCGAGGTCGAGCGCTTGATTCAGCGAATCAGGCCTCTCCGGCAGCATGGACAGGCAGCCGGAGACATGGACTCCGCCAATGACCACCGGCACGCCCGCCGCCCGCAAAATCCGCGCGCAGTCTATCGCGCGGGGAAACTGGTTCGACTGCACGCCGACGAAGCCGACCATGCCAAAGCCGCCGTTGTCCTGAATCTGGCGGGCGATGTCGTGCGGCCGGACGCGGGTATTGGTCTCGTCGACAGGGAAGATCTCGATCGCGACATCCTCGCCAAGGACCTGATCTTCCATGCATTTCTGAGCAATGCCGAACAGGCAGGCGAGCGAATTGGAAGGCAGCGCCGACTTCCACCACTGGATGACGTAGCCCTCGTCGTCGTAATGCGACGGCTTGACAAGGAAAAGCAGAAAACGTCGGCGTGTGGCGATATCCGGCATGTCTCAGCTCCCCGCGAGATTACGGTCTCCCGAATCTGGCCCTGCGGCGGGCGCTTTCGCGACCGCGATCGTTACCAGTCCTCTTCCGAATACGCAATCGCCGCCTTGTGGTGGCCACATTCTCTCGTTTCAGCGCGCGACGGTGACCCGAAGATAAGTGGCAGGGATTAACGTTGCGTCAGCGACCGGGCTCCTGTTCTGGCTCATGAACAGACCGTCCAGTTCCTTCTTCAGGTCCTCGCCGCGGCCATTCCTCTCCGCAGCGTCAAAGGCGTTCATCGTGGGCCCATAGTATTTTCTAAAGGCGTCGACCAGTTCCGCCGGCGGGGAGGCAAAGCGAAAGGTGTAGGTGTCTCGAACGAACGAGATGCTGTCCTTCGGCACGCCGGCGGCGCCGAACCGCTCGATCACGTTGCTCTCGATTCCCCAGGTCATGGGGCTGACGAAGCCCTCAGGCGGGGGAGGCGCGTATGCGGAGCTGATCTTGAGGATTTGCGCCACCAGCGTCGGATCGTTCGGAATCCAGTTCCCCATCACGATCCGGCCGCCGGGGCGGGTCACCCGGGTCATCTCCTTGGCGACGTCGAACGGTTTTGGCGCGAACATGGCCCCGAAAATGCTGACGACGAGATCAAAGGCGCCGTCCTCGAGATCGTGCAAGTCGGATGCGTCGCCTTCCTGAAAGCGGCAGTTCGTGAGGCCTTCGGCCTTCGCGCGTCTGTTCCCCGCCTCGACCAGGTTGGCGGCGATATCGACCCCGAGCACGTC
>DATDHT010000164.1:0-7897 GCA_036521435.1 Roseiarcus sp. | reverse complement strand
GCCTTTGAAATCTGCTCCATAACGACGGGGGCGAGGCCCAGCGTCGGCTCATCGAGGATCAAAAGGTCGGGTTTCATCATCAGCGCGCGCGCGATGGTCAGCATTTGCTGTTCGCCGCCCGATAGCGTGGCGGCGGTCTGGCGCTGCCGCTCTTTCAGGATTGGGAACAGGTTGAACAACCACTCCCGGCGCTCGCGACGCTCCTTGTCGCCGAGCCCATGCCCGCCGATGTCGAGATTCTCGCTGACCGTCATGAGGCCAAACAGTTCGCGACCCTCCGGCGACTGCACGATCCCTTCGCGAGAGATCGTCGCCGCGGTTCGACCGCGCAAAGTTTTGCCCTGTCGACGAATGTCGCCCGCATAAGAAACGAGGCCCGAGACAGCGTTGAACAGCGTCGTCTTGCCCGCGCCGTTCAGGCCGACAATCGCGACGAACTCCCCTTTGTGTATGTGAAGCGAGACCGCTTCCAGCGCCTGCGCCTTGTCGTAGACGACGCTCAGGTTCTCAATTTCGAGGAACGGCGTTTGGGCGTCATCGAAAGCGGACTCCGGGCGCGCCGCCGTCTCGAGGGCACCGCCGAGATAGACCCGGCGAACGGTCTCGTTCGCCATCACTTCCGCAACCGTGCCCTCGGCGATCTTCTCCCCGACATTCATGGCGTAGACGCGATCGACCAGCGCCGACATGCTCTTCACATTGTGGTCGACGATGAGCACCGCTCGGCCGTCGTCGCGCATTTCGGTGATCAGCTTGGCGAAGGACGCTGTCTCGCGCGCAGTCAGGCCCGCGAACGGCTCGTCGATCAGCACCACCTGCGGATCTCGGGCGATCGCCTTGGCGATTTCGATCTTGCGCAAGTCCGCGAACGGCAGCGTCGCGGGGCGGCGATTCAGCACCGCGGTCAGCCCGACCCTCTCGGCGATCGTACGCGCCCGCGCGTCCGCCGCGGCGCGGGGAAGAAGATCAAGCAATCGATCTGGCAAGAGCCCAAGCAGAATGTTCTCGAGCACCGTCTGCCGATGCAGCGGACGCGAATGCTGGAACACCATGCCGACTCCGAGCCGGGCGATCCGGTGCGGCGGCCAGCCCGCGACCTCACAGGCATCGATCCGAACCGATCCCGCATCGGGCCGCTCGACGCCGAGGATCGACTTCATCACCGTCGACTTGCCCGATCCATTCGGTCCGATGAGCCCGAGAATCTCTCCCGCGCGAACCGAGAAGCTGACGTCCTTGACCGCCGTGAGGCCGCCGAACCGCTTCTGAAGGCCGCTGACTTCGAGTTTTGCCGCGCGGGCGTTCATGTCGCCTCCCGCGCCCCCTTGACCATGCCGAGCAACCCGGCCGGGAAGAAGAGAACGACGAACAGAGCGACCGCCGAGACGATGAAGGTGGAAAGATCGCCGAGCGGCCTTAAGCTCTCGCCGAGCGCGACCAGAAACACCGCCCCCAGCACCGCCCCGAGAATGGTGCGCCGTCCGCCCAGCACGGCGCCGATGATCACCTGCACACCGACGGTGACGTCGACGAACGTGCCCACCGACGCCGTGCCGAGATAGAACGCCATCAGCGCGCCGGCGAGCCCGGAGAAAAACGCGCTGACCAGGAACGCCGCGAGCTTGTGCTTGGTGACGTTGAACCCGAGCGCGCCGGCCTGCACCGGGTCCTGCCCGCTCGCCTGAAGGATAAGTCCGACCGGCGAGCGCGTGAGCCCATAGAGGATCGCACCGCTCACCGCCATAAGGCCGAGTGCGATCCAGTAATTGACCTTGTCGTCGATCGAAATGACGTCAGGGATCGTGAGGCCGATTTCGCCGCCGGTCAGGCCCGCGGCGACGACCACGAAGTTTTGCAGGATCAATACGGCGACAAGGGTGGTGAGGCCGAAATAGGGCCCGCGCACCCGCAGCGCCGGCAATGCGAGCACCAGGCCGCCGATCATCGCTGCGAGCACGCCCGCTGCGACGCAGAGCGCGATCGGCGGCTGGTAAAGATTGTCGAGGATGCCGGCGGTATAGGCGCCGAGCCCAATCAGGAACGAGGGACCGAAGTTCACTTCATTGGCGAAGCCGAACAACAGATCCCAGGCCATCGAGAACACGCCGAAAAAGTAGGCGATGGTGAGAAGTCCCAGTACATAACCCGAGACATAGAGAGGCAGCGTCGCGGCGGTGAGAACGACAATCAGACTGATCAAGACCGGCGGAGAGACGAGCCCGCGAAGCAACATGATCTATCGCCTGCCCAGCAAGCCGCGCGGTCGCACATACATCACCGCAACCAGGAGCAGGAGCGCCGGTATGGCGCGATAGGCCGGCGAAATAAGATAGGCGGTCAGCGTCTCGAGATAGCCGACGACGTAAGCGGCGATCAGCGAGCCGGAGACGCTGCCAAGTCCGCCCAGGACGACGATCGAGAACGCGCTCGCTGTCAAAGGTCCAGCACTATACGAGGAGACGCCGAGGAACATGCCGAGCAGCACGCCAGCGACGCCGGCGAGCGCGCCGTAGATCGCCCACACCCCGACATAGACGGTCTTAAGCTCGATTCCGAGCAGGGTGACGCCGCGCGGATTCATCGATGCGGCGAGCACAGCCTTTCCGGAATGTGTCCGATTGACGAACAGCCATAAGCCTCCGATCGTCGCCCAGCAGACAAGCGCGGTGAAAATCTCGTTCGCCGGCGTGCGCACCCCTAATATCCTGACCACGCCATCGACGATCGGCAGCACGGTCTTGGCATTGTTGGTGAAGAGATAGGCGATCGCCTCCTGGATCATGATGCCCCAGAGCAGCGTGGCGGTGAGGATGAAGATTTCCTTTTCCTCTTCGCGCACCGCGCGCGACAATTGCAGCCGCCGGACGATGAGATAATAGGTCGCGAGCGCCAGCAGGAGCGCAACGACTATGCCGAACAGGGCGGCGAGATAGGAATTCGCGCCCAGATTTCCCGAGGCGGCCCAGGCGGCGACCGCAGCGGCGACCATGATCGCGCCATGCGAAAGATTGAGGACCCCGGTGACGCCGAAAATCAGGGTGAAGCCGGTCGCGCCCAGAGCGTAAAGCGAGGAGATCGCGAAGCCGTCGATCAGGATCTGCCAGAACAGCATCGACGATCCCCGCCGCCTCCAGCGCTATTGTTGGACGGCGGCAGGTCCGCCTACGGTCACTTGCCTGAGGCGATCTTGACGAAGGACGGGAATTCGAGCTTGCCATTGGCGAGCGCCGCCGGCCACATATTGACCTGCTTGCCGTCCTGCCATTGCAGCATCAGGCCGGTGATGAACCCGGCGCCGGTTCTCAGCCCATGCACATGGGGATCGCCCTTCGGCAAGAACTCAACCCGGCCGATCGTGCCGACGTAATCGGTCTTTTCCATCGCGTCCACGAGCTTGTCACTGTCAGTGCTTCCCGCACGCTTGATCGCGTCGGCGATGATGTAGACGTCATCGTAAGCCGTGTAGCCGGCATAGGAAGGCATATTGCCGAACTTCTTGGCGAACGCGTCGACGAATGGCAGCGTCTTCTCCGTGACCGCGACACCCGGCCCCGACACGGCCTGGTAGATCACGCCTTCGGTCGCGCCGTTGGTGTCCTTCCAGAAGGTAGAGTTGGTCGCCTGCGACGAGATGCCGAACATCGGGATCGGCACCTGCTGGCTCTTCCACTGCACCGTCGGCTGCGTGCCCACATGCGAGATGCCGGTGATGATCACGTCCGGCTTCTGGCCCTCGATCTTGTTGAAAATCGGGGTGAAATCGGTGGTGTCGGGCGAGAACCGGATGTGGTCGAGCACTTTGAGCCCGATCTTTGGCAGGCAGGCCTCGTAGCCGGCGTCGAGCGGCCCCGTCCACGCGGCGTCCTCGCTCATGATCACCGCCGTCTTCATCTTGAGCCCATCGACCAGCATGTCCTTGGCGGCATCGCACGTGAGCCCCGCCAGAGCGCTCGAGGTCAGGTAACCATGGAAGGTGTATTTGTTGTGCTCGTAGTCCTTGGCGATGTTCTGGGTGATGACGTCGGACGCAGCCCCGGGCGTGATGAAGACGGTCTTGAGGCGCGCCGCCCAAGGTTCGAGCGCCAGCACGACCTCGCTGATGTAACTGCCGATCACCGCATTGACGTGATCCTCACTGACGGCGCGCTGGAACGCGCGCACCGACTCGGCCGAGGACGAATGGTTATCGTAGGACACGATCTCGATCTTGCGCCCGTCGACGCCGCCCTTGGCGTTGATCTCGTCGGCGGCGAGCTGCGCCGCTTGCGGGATCGAGGAGCCCGCGACCGCTTGCGCCTCCGCGATCACGCCGATCTTGATCGGGCCCTGGTCCGCGGCCAAAGCCGGTTGCGCGATGGCAAGCGTAAGAGCGGCCGAAGCCGCGCCGAGCGCGAAGCGCAAGACGGCCGAGCGCGTCGCTGCGGTTTCGTATGGCCTCATTTTATCCTCCCTGAATCGTGACTCGCCTCGACCGGGCTCAAGCCTTCAGCCTTGGCGTCCATGCCGCCCCTTGGGGCGAACGCTGCCGTGTTCAGCCTCCCGATGCAAGCGGATTTCTCCGCTGGTGATCGGGGCCGCGGCGCCGGTCGTCCGCGCTGCGCGCCGGGCGAACCAGATCAGTACAAGCGGTTCCCGTGGACGCTCGTAGTCGCAAAAACCGGCGCTATTGAAAGAGCTTCATCGCGTTGACCAGGGTTCCGTAGATGCCCCACAGCAGCGGGATTCCGACGAAGCCCCAGGCCAGCGCCAGCTGGAGGGGGGTGGTGGCGCTCCCGCCATTGTTGTCAAAGCTCATATCCGCCTCCTCAAGCCACGCCGACGGCGTCGCCGACCGTCTCGAGCGCCATGTGATGGCGATCGTCCACCGCCTTGATCAAGAAATTGCAGATGAAGCCGACGACCAAAAGCCCGGCCATAATGTACATCGTGACATTATAGGCCTGGGCCTTCGGCACGCCGCTTTCGACCTGATACTGGCGGATGTAGTTTATGAGCACCGGACCAAAGATGCCCGCGGCCGACCACGCGGTAAGGAGCCATCCATGAATCGCGCCGACGTAGCGCGTGCCGAACATATCCTTGAGATAGGCAGGCACGGTGGCGAACCCGCCGCCATACATGCTGATGATGATGAGGAAGCAAAGGACGAACAGCGGCAGATTGCCGGCGCCGCCGAAATAGGGCACGAGCGAATAGAGCAAGATTCCGAGGACGAAGAACAAGAAGTAGGTGTTCTTGCGGCCGATGAAGTCGGACGTCGAGGCCCAGAAGAAGCGGCCGCCCATGTTGAAGATGCTGAGCAAGCCCACAAAACCGCCAGCGGCCGCGGCGGTGACTCGGCCGGGAAACATTTCCTGGCTCATCGCCGAAGCCTGGCCGAGCACACCGATGCCGGCGGTCACGTTCAGGCATAAGACGGCCCAGATCAGCCAGAACTGCGGCGTCTTCAACGCCTGGTAGACATAAACATCCCTGGTGGTGACGAGCTTCTTCGGCTGGACCGGGGCAACGTAGCCCGCAGGCTTCCAGCCCGGCGCCGGGACACGCACGATCGCCGCACCGACCAACATGAAACAAAAATAGATGATGCCCATGACCACGAAGGTCTCCGCGACTCCGACATGGGTGGGCGTCGCGAACATGCGCATGAGCCACACCGAAAGCGGGGCGGCGATCATCGCGCCGCCGCCGAAGCCCATGATCGCCATGCCGGTCGCCATGCCGGGCCGATCAGGAAACCACTTCATCAGCGTCGATACCGGCGAAATATAGCCGATGCCGAGGCCTGTTCCCCCAATCACGCCATAGCCAAGATAGATCAGCCAGAGCTGACGGATCGAAACCCCGAATGCACTGATAAGAAAACCACCGCCAAAGCACAGCGCGGCGGCGAACATGGCTCGACGCGGCCCGCCCTCCTCCACCCAGCGGCCGAACACCGCCGCGGAAACCCCGAGAAAGACGATGGCGATGGAAAAAATCCAGCCGAGTTCTGTGAGCTTCCAGTCATCGGGCGCAGAGTTCGTGACGCCGATCAGCTTGGTCATCGGCAGATTGAAGACGCTGAACGCGTAAGCCTGGCCGATGCACAGATGAACGCATAGCGCCGCCGGCGGAACCATCCAGCGGCTGAACCCGGGCTTGGCGATCGTGCGGTCTCGGTCCAGAATCGACAATAGGCTCATCGGGCGCGTCCATCCCTTATCTCGCGCGACCCGGATCGCGTCTCTCGTACTTGGACGGCCGGGCGCCGCTATTCCCCGGAACGTCCGAGGAACGGACGTCAAAATCGCCGATCCGCCGCAATTTGGCAATGCCCCTTCCGTCGTACCCGGGGGACCGGCCCCTTCGATCGCCGAGGCCGCGTGCATTGCATCGGCTCGGCCGCCTTCACATTCCTGTCATGGGCGGTCGCGATAGAGAGGCCTCGCACGCCCAAGGAGCCCCCATGTCCGCCGCATTCGACGCTCGACTCGGCCCGCAGGCCGAAGCGCCGGCCAAAGTGCATCTCAATAAGCCGATGGACCCTCGGTTTGCCCTCGGGCTCCTCGCGGTTCTGGCTCTCGGTCTGTTCTACATGGCCTATTCGATCCGGACCGACATTGCGGACGCCGGCGGCGGCCCAACGACGATTTTGCCGTTCATTCTGCTCGGCGTCGCGTTGCTGATCGCGCTCGGCTTTGAATTCGTCAACGGGTTCCACGATACCGCGAACGCGGTCGCGACCGTCATCTACACGCACGCCCTGCCGGCGCAGGTCGCGGTCGTGTGGTCGGGATGCTGGAATCTCCTCGGCGTGCTGGCTTCGAGCGGCGCGGTGGCCTTCGGCGTCGTCTCGCTCCTGCCGGTTGAACTCATACTTCAGGTCGGCTCCGCCGCGGGCTACGCGATGGTGTTCGCGCTGCTCATTTCCGCGATCATCTGGAACCTCGGCACCTGGTGGATGGGCATCCCCGCTTCGAGCTCGCACACCCTGATCGGGTCGATTGTCGGCGTCGGCGTCGCCAACGCGATCATTCGCGGCCAGAACGGCACGGCTGGCGTGGATTGGGATCAGGTGACCAAGGTCGGCGAGGCGCTCTTGTTCTCGCCGTTTTTCGGCTTTGCGCTTTCGGCGCTGCTGCTGCTGGCGATGAAATCGGTCATCCGCGTGCCGGAGCTTTACACCGCCCCGAAGACCGACAAGCCGCCGTCAATCTGGATCCGCGGGCTGCTGATCCTGACCTGCACGCTGGTCTCGTTCTTCCACGGCTCCAACGACGGTCAGAAGGGCATGGGCCTCATCATGTTGATCCTGATCGGCGTCGCGCCGACGGCTTACGCGCTCAATCGCGCGCCGGCCGAAGGTCACGCCGCGGCGTTCGTCACAGCGGCGCACGCCGCCTCGAAGATCGTCGAAGCCCATGGCGCCGGATATGCCATCACCGGCGATCCCCGCCCGGCGGTGACCGAATACATTCATTCGCACACGATCTCGGAGGGCACTTATCCCTCGCTTGCGGTCTTGACCAAAGAGATCAGCGACTCGGTCGAGCAATACGGCTCCGTCGCCAGGACGCCGCTCGACAAGGTCCAGAACCTTCGCAACGACATGTATCTTGCCTCGGAGGGCTTCCGCGTCCTGGCGAAGGACAAGGAGAGCGAGCTATCGGCGGCGGACAAGACGCAGATCGGGGCCTTCAAGAGGGAGCTCGATGGCGCGACCAAGTTCATCCCGATCTGGGTCAAAGTCTGCGTGGCGATCGCGCTGGGTCTAGGCACGATGGTTGGATGGAAGCGTATCGTCATCACCGTCGGCGAAAAGATCGGCAAGACACACCTGACCTACGGCCAGGGCGCGGCGGCCGAAATCGTCGCCGCGGCGACGATCGGCGCGGCGGACGGCTTCGGCCTGCCG
>DATDHT010000163.1:0-6140 GCA_036521435.1 Roseiarcus sp. | reverse complement strand
CGAACCATCGATTCTGGAAGGCATGGGGATCGCCGACTGCGCGCGCCTGCTGCCGCCAATGATCGACGGCGTCAGCGAGACAGGAAAGCTCACAGCCTCCGCCGCGGCCGAGACGGGGCTGCCCGAGGGCTTGCCGGTCTCTCTCGCTTATCTTGACGTGGTCTGCACCGCGCTTGGCGGCGGTCTCTGCGATCCCGTTGCGGAGGTCGGCGTCTCGGTTCTCGGCTCGACGGGCATGCACATGCTTTATGCGCCTACACCTGACGACGTCCGGCTCAACGAGGATCGCTCCGGCTACACGATGTGCCTGCCGGTCGGCCGCGCCTGCTCTTCGATGCAGTCCAATATGGCGGCCACTCTGAATATCGATTGGCTGATGGACATGGCCCGCGAAGCCGCCGAGATGGCGGGCGCCAAGACGAGTCGCGCTGCGCTTCTTTCCGGACTGGACGAGAGAGTGCTTGGCGCTGATCCCGGCCAGGCCGTCTACCACCCATACATTTTTGAGGCTGGCGAGCGCGGCCCTTTCCTCAATCCTGACGCGCGGGCGCAGTTCAGCGGTCTTTCGACGCAGACGAGTTTCGCTGGTCTGGCGCGAGCAGTTTTTGAAGGCCTCGCCTTCGCGACGCGCGACTGCTACCTCGCTTCCGGCTCGATCCCGCGCGAAGTCAGGTTGGGTGGAGGCGCCGCGCGGTCGAAGGCGATGCGCGTCATTCTGGCCGCGGCGCTCAACGCGAACGTGCGGACGCTCACGCGCGAGGAGCTTGGCGCTTCCGGCGCCGCAATGATGGCTGCGGTCGGCATCGGCGTGTATCCGGACATGAACGCCTGCGCCGACGCCTGGGTCGCTCCATTTCTCGATAAGGTGACCGTCCCCGACCCGCAGCTGAGCAGCTATTACGCGAAGCTTTACCCGATCTACAGAACCATCAGAGCGGCCATGTCGCCGGCTTGGGGTCATCTGGGCCGGCTCAGACAGGAGTACGCGGCGTGAGCAAGGACTCCGAACGCCGAAGGCCGATCATATCGATCATAGGCGACCGTTTCATGCTGTCGTCCATGTTCGAGAAGGCGATCCGAGAGAAATGCGGAGAGACGCCTGAAATCAGAACGTACGAGATGCCTTGGCCCGACGAACCGATGGAGCACGGCTATGCCGAGCCGGGCATGGAAGGGCTCAAGGAATACCAGGGTACGGCCGACGAGGTGGTGGCGCATATGGATGGCGCCGAGATCGCCGTCACTCATCTCGCGCCGTTTTCCGCCGGCGTGATCGAACGGCTACCTCACTTGAAGCTGATTGCGGTCTCTCGCGGTGGCCCAGTCAATATCGACATGGCCGCAGCGCGGAAGCGGCAGATTCGTGTCGTCAACACGCCCGGCCGAAATGCATCCGCGGTCGCCGAGTTCGCCATCGGCGCAATCCTCGCCGAGACTCGGCTCATTACAAGAGGACACGAAAGCCTGCGTCGCGGCGAATGGCGGGGCGATCTCTATCGCGCCGATCTGACCGGCGAGGAATTGTCGGAAATGACGGTCGGCGTGATCGGGTATGGGCACATCGGGACAAAGGTCGTGCGCATCCTCAAGGCGTTCGGCTGCCGCATTCTAGTCTGCGACCCTTATGTTCAACTCTCCGTCGACGACATGCGCGACGGGGTCGTTCAAGTCTCGTTCGAGCGACTTTTGGGCGAGAGCGACGTCGTGACGTTGCATGCGCGGGTGACGGACGAGACGCGCGGGTTCATCGGCAAAGAACAATTCGAACAAATGAAACGCGGCGCGTATTTCGTAAATACGGCGCGCGGGCCAATGGTCGACTATGACGCGCTCACCGAGGCGCTCAAGACACGGCATCTGCGCGGCGCCGCCCTGGAAACTTTCGCCGTCGAGCCGGCGCCTGCCGATTTGGAATTGCTTCAGCTCGATAACGTCACTTTGACGCCTCATATCGCTGGCGCATCGGTAAAGACCGTAAAAATCGCCGCCGCCGCTGCCGCTGAGGAAGTTCGCCGATACTTGGCAGGAGAAGGCCCGCTCAATCCTTGTTGAGCCGCTCCCACACGGAATGACCCGAGACCTTGGCCAGTTCGATCTGATTGTCGTTGGCGGCGGCGTCAACGGAGCCGGCATCGCTCGCGACGCTGTCGGCCGCGGACTCTCGGTGCTGCTCTGCGAGAAGGACGATCTCGCGCAAGGAACCTCCTCCAGGTCTGGCAAGCTTGTTCACGGCGGCTTGCGCTATCTCGAATATTATGAGTTTCGCCTCGTCCGCGAGGCGCTGATCGAGCGCGAGGTCCTGCTCCGCGCGGCGCCGCACATCATCTGGCCGATGCGGTTTGTCCTTCCTCACAGCCCGGAGCAACGCCCGGCCTGGATGGTCCGGGCAGGCCTCTTTCTCTACGATCACCTGGGCGGGCGCAAAATCTTGGCCCCGACTCGAAGCCTCGACCTCATAAAAGTGCCTGAGGGCGAGCCGCTGCGGAAGAATTTCACCCGCGCCTTCGAATATTCGGACTGCTGGGTAGACGACGCGCGGCTGGTTGTCCTGAACGCCCTGGACATCCGCAAACGCGGCGGCACGGTGTTGACGAGGACGCCGCTCACATCGGCGCGGCGCGTCGCCGAGACATGGCATGTCGATTTGCGAAGCGCGCGAGACGGAAACATTCTCCAGGCGACCGGAAAGATTCTTGTCAACGCTGCCGGCCCCTGGGTCGAAGACGTTCTGCATCGGGCAGGCCGAAACGCCGCGAGTCGCGTCCGGCTCGTCAAGGGCAGCCATATTGTCACGCGTAAATTCTGGAGCGGCGACCAGGCCTATCTGCTTCAGAACAGCGACAAGCGCGTGATTTTCGTCAACCCCTACGAAGGCGACCTCGCCTTGATCGGAACCACGGACATCCCGTTCGAAGGGCGAGCCGAGGACGTGCGCATCGACAAGAGCGAAGTCGAATATCTTCTCTCCGTCGTCGAGCGGTATTTCACGGGAGCGCCCAAGATCGGAGAGGTCGTCGACTCGTTTTCCGGGGTACGTCCCTTATTCGACGACAAATCCGCCAATCCGAGCGCCGTCACGCGCGACTATGTCTTCGATGTCGAGGCGCCGGCTGGGCAAGCCCCGATGCTTTCTGTCTTCGGCGGCAAGATCACCACTTACCGCAGACTTGCCGAGCACGCGTTAGAAAAGCTCTCTCCCTACCTTCCGCAGATGACGGGCGCGTGGACGGAGCGCGCCGCATTGCCGGGCGGAGACATTCCCGACGCCAACTTCTCGCTCTTTTTGCAAGAGCTGCGCCGGCGACGTCCGTGGCTTCCTCAGGGCGTCGCGCACGGCTATGCCCGACGATATGGGACGAGGGTCGGGAGCTTGCTCAGCGACGCCAAGTCGATCGGCGATCTCGGGCGCCCGTTCGGTGGAACGCTCTACGAGCGCGAGGCTCGCTTCCTTGCAGAGGAAGAATGGGCGACCGCGGCCGAAGATATTATCGAGCGGCGGACGAAACATGCGTTGCATCTTACGGACAAGGAACGCGCAGATTTTACGAGCTGGTTTCAAATGCTGACACCGCAGGCAGCCTGATGACTTCGACAAAGCTCGATGACCATGAGTTCCACGCACTGCGTGCGCTGTCTGCCGCACTCGGCGCCGATCCCTCGCGGACGCAAGGCGCCGGTGGCAACACGTCGATCAAGCAAGACGGCGTCATGTGGATCAAGGCGTCGGGAACTTGGCTCGCCGACGCGCTCGCGCACGACATCATGACGCCTGTACGTCTGGACCCTTTGCGCAAAGCGATCGCCGGTGGAGATCCCCGCGCCGCGGCGGCGGTCGACTTTGTGGATGCGCAGCTGAACGTCGGCGGCCTGCGACCGTCGATCGAGACCAGCGTCCATGCGATCGTTCCGTCGCCGGTCGTCGTCCATATTCATTGCGTGAACACGATTGCGCTCGCGGTTCGACGTGACGGCGAGTCTCTTGTCCGCGAACGCTTGAGGCCACAGGCGGATGTCGCGCTTGCATTCATCCCGTACCGCAAGCCAGGCTTGCCGCTCGCCCATGCGATTGGGGAACGGCTCACGGAGGACACCAACGTTGTCGTCCTCGCCAACCACGGGCTCGTCGTCGCCGGTGAGACGGTTGCGGAAGTCGCCGACCGCATTGAACGCGTCTGCGAGGCGTTGTCCGCGCCGGCGCGCGCATCGCCACAAGCCGACACTGAAAAACTTGCATCGATCGTTGAAGGCTCTGACTATCGCCTTCCGCACGACGTTGCCGCGCACGCGGTCGCGCTCGACCCGAAAAGCCTGGCGATCGCACGGCTTGGTTCGCTTTACCCGGACCACGTTGTGTTCCTCGGGCCGGGCTTGGTGGAGGCCTCGGTCGACGGTGGCCGTCTTCGTGCGCCGCTGGAAGGTCGCCGACCTCCGCTGATGATGGCGCTGCCCGGTCTTGGCGTCGTTCTCCACCATTCAGCATCGAAAAATGCACACGCGATGGCGCGGTGCCTTGCGGACGTTGCGGCCCGCATTCCGGAAGAGGCGCCGATACGCGTGCTGACCAGCGCCGAAGAACAGGAACTCATGAACTGGGAAGCAGAAACCTATCGCCAGTCCGTCGGCAGATAGCGCCATGGGCCCGATAGGCGCGCGCGTGATCGGAATTGATGTCGGCACTTCCGGCGTGCGTGCGGCTGCGCTTGCCAACGACGGAGCAACTGTCGGCTCGGCGGCCGTCGCAATGGCGGCTTTCGGCGACGCAACGGCTCCCGCGACATGGTGGAATTGCGTTCGGGCAGTCATCTCCGCGTTGGGATCATCGTGCGATCTGGCCCATGTGTGCGCGCTCGCCGTCGACGGCACTTCCGGCACGATGTTGGCCGTGGACCGGTTCGGAGAGTCGGTAGGGCCGGCCCGGATGTATGACGAGCCCTGCACCGACGAAGCTGTTATCCGAGCGATCGCGGAACATGCGCCCGCCGAAAGCGCAGCTCGTGGAGCCACATCCGCCTTGGCGCGCGTTCTGATGATGCAGGATCGCCAGAATGTTCGCCACATGCTGCACCAGGCCGACTGGATCAGCGGCAAGCTCAGCGGGAGGCTCGACCGCAGCGACTGGAACAATGCGCTGAAGACAGGCTACGACCCGGTTGCCGTCCGATGGCCCGACTGGATCGAACGAACCGGCGCTGATCTCGCAAAATTGCCTGTCGTTCTCGAGCCTGGCGCTCCCATTGGGCAGGTCAACGCAGAGGCTGTGAGCCTTGGCATACCAGAATCAGCGGTCGTGCACGCCGGGACGACGGATGGCTGCGCTTCGTTTCTTGCGACCGGCGCGTCGCAAGCGGGCGACGGCGTGACCGCGCTCGGATCGACGCTGGTCATCAAGTTGCTCAGCGACCGCCCGATCTTCGCGCCCGAGTTCGGAATCTATAGTCATCGGATCGGCTCGACATGGCTCGCCGGCGGCGCCTCGAATACAGGGGGCAAGGTCATTGAACAGTTCTTTCCGCGCGACCGTCTTGCGGAACTTTCAGAGAGCGTGAATCCGGAGAGGCCCACTGGACTGAGCTACTATCCGCTCTTGAAGCCGGGCGAACGCTTCCCGATCAACGATCCAAAACTTCCGCCGCGGCTCGAGCCCAGGCCCAAAGACGATACGACATTCTTTCAAGCGATTCTTGAAGGCGTCGCTGAGGTCGAGGCGCTGGCCTACCGCAAACTTGCAGAGCTCGGGGCGCCGCCGCTCCGCTCTGTCCGAACCGTCGGTGGCGGAGCCGCAAACTCAGCGTGGACGAAGATTCGGGAGCGGAAGTTGGGGGCGCGCTTCAAACATGCGGAGTCGCAGGACGCATGTGCAGGCGTGGCTCGCCTCGCGTTGCAGAGCCTTCGCAATTCCGAATGAGCGCTTCGTCTCGCTTTGTCGCGATCGCGTCGTCCTTCAAGGCCGTGTTCTTCGACCAATACGGCGTGTTGCACGATGGACGAAATCCGTATCCTGGCGCGAGGGACGCTCTGGCGGCGCTGAAGTCGCGCGGCGTCAAAATCGTGGTTCTCTCCAACTCCGGCCGCACGGGCGCCGACAACGCAGAGCGCATGACGGCGTTGGGCTTCGAACCGGAGCTTTACGACTTCCTCGT
>DATDHT010000162.1:0-12042 GCA_036521435.1 Roseiarcus sp. | reverse complement strand
GCGCATTCGCCGGATTACGCATGCCGCGCTGGCCAAAATCGAGGATGAGATCGATCGGTTGCGTTTCAATGTCTGCATCGCCACGATCTACGAATTGGCCAACGACCTTGGCGCGGCGGTGGGCGCGATCAGCGAGGCGCCCGTCGCCGACGATCTGCGCGCCGCCTTCGCCGAGGCCGGCGATAGTCTTGTCCATTGCTTCGCGCCGATGATGCCCCATCTCGCCGAAGAATGCTGGGAGGCGCTTGGCCACAAGACCTTCGTCGCCCAGAGCCCCTGGCCGGTCGCCGACCGTAGCCTCATCGCTTCGACCGATGTCACCTATGTCGTGCAGGTGAACGGCAAGAAGCGGGGCGAACTCACGATCGAGCGGGAGGCGGATAAGGAGCGGGTCGAGCGCGCGGCGCTTGCCCTCGACGCCGTGGTGCGGGCGATGGATAATAAGCCTCGCCGCCGGGTGATCGTCGTGCCGCACAGGATCGTCAATGTCGTGGTCTAGAACTCTCCCCGTCCTTGCGGCGCTTGCGCTCGCGGGCGCACTCGCCGGTTGCTTCCAGCCGCTCTACAGCGAGGCCGCGCATCCGGGCCTGGTGGAGGATCTGCGCGCGATCGAAGTCCAGCCGATCAAGGACCGCATCGGCCATTACCTGGCCGACAATCTCCGCACCGATCTCAGCGGGACCGGGCAGACGCCCACGCCAAAGTATAAGCTCACCGTCACCGTCTCGACCGTCGCGTCGACGCCTACGGTGAGCTCGCTCACCAACGTCGCAACTTCGGCGACCATGACTGGCGACGCGAGGTTCACGCTGAACAAGGCCGATGGCGGCGCACGAGTTCTGACCGGCGTCGCTACCGCGAACGCGTCTTACGATCGTTCCCAGCAGCGCTATAACGATCTGCGCGCCTCGCGAGACGCCGAGATTCGGTTGGCGCGCGCCCTGTCGCAGGAGATTTCCCTGCGGCTTGCTGCGCAGCTGGCCGCGAAAACCCCATGAGGGCCGCGCCCCGCACCAGGGCGTCGAAAGACGCCCGTTTTTCGACCGGCTATGGCGGGCGTTCGCTAGCCAAAACGCGATGCTGCTCTACGTAGCACAACGGATCGCTCTCTTCGTCGCGACGCTGCTCATCGCGTCGCTGGTCGTGTTCGCAGTCATGCAGATCCTGCCGGGCGACGCGGCTGAGACCATGCTGGGTCCGACGGCGACGCCCGAGGCGGTCGCGGCGCTCTCGCACAAGCTCGGGCTCGATCTGCCGGCGCCGGTCCGCTACGCGCACTGGATCGGGGGCGCTCTGCACGGCGATCTCGGCCTCTCTTACGCCTATGGTTCGCCGATCGCTCCCTTGATCGCGTCGAGCCTCGCGGTCAGCGCGCCGCTGGCGCTGATGGCGATGGCGTTCGCCGCAATCGTCGGGCTTGCCGCGGGCGTCTACGCCGCCGATCGGCGCGGCCGTGCGGGCGATGCGATTGTCATGGGGCTAAGCCAGGTCGGCATCGCGGTGCCGAACTTCTGGCTGGCGATCCTGCTCGTGCTGGTGTTCGCGGTGACGTTGAGACTCGTTCCGGCGGGCGGATTTCCAGGTTGGCATGATCCTGCGCGCGCGATCGCCGCGCTCATCCTTCCGGCGATCGCGCTCGGCGTCGTCCAGGCGGCGATCGTCACGCGGGTGACGCGCTCGGCGGTGATCGAGGCATTGAGCGAGGACTTCATGCGCACCGCGCGCGCCAAGGGCGTCTCGCGCCGCGCCGGGCTCTGGCGCCACGCGCTGCCGAACGCGCTGACGCCGATCCTCACCATCATGGGGCTGCAATTCGCCAATCTGATCGCGGGCGCGATCGTGGTGGAGAATGTGTTCGTCCTGCCAGGCCTGGGCCGCCTCATGCTGCAGTCGATCTCCAATCGCGACACATTGGTGGTCGAGAACGGGGTGATGCTGCTGGCTGTGATCGTGATCGGATTGAACTTTATCATCGACATCGCCTGCGCCGCGATCGACCCGAGGCTGAGGGACTCCGCCGCGTGACCTTGTCCGCCCGGTTTCGCCCGCGCGGGGGCTTGAGCCTGTGGCTCGGCGCCGCGCTCGTCGCAACGCTGATCGCCGCCGCCGTCCTGTCGCTTATCTGGACGCCCTATCCGCCGACTGCGATCGACATTCCCCACAAGCTCAGCCCCCCTTCCGCGGCGCACTGGTTCGGCACAGACAATCTCGGACGCGACGTCGCCTCGCAGATCCTGGTGGGCTCGCGTGTCTCGATTCTGGTTGGCGTCATCGCAGTCGGGATTGGGCTCGCGTTCGGAATCGTCCTCGGCCTCATCGCGGCGTTCTCCAAAGGCCTGGTCGAAGACGGAATCATGAAGCTCAGCGACTTCGTCTTCGCCTTTCCCGCGCTTCTCCTGGCGATCATGCTCACTTCGACTTTCGGCCCGGGCGTCGTCAACGCCATCATCGCCATTGGCGTCTATAACGTGCCGATCATCGCGAAGCTCACGCGCGCCACCGCGAATGGCGTTCTCTCGCGTGAATATGCCCTCGCCGCCCGCGCCGCGGGGCGTGGACCGATCGCGATCGCGCTCGATCACGTGCTGCCCAACATCGCGCCGGCGCTGATCGTGCAGGCGACGATCCAATTCGCGATCGCCATTCTGGCCGAGGCGGCGCTTTCCTATCTCGGCCTCGGCGCGCAGCCGCCCGAAACCTCGTGGGGCAAGATGCTCGCCGACGCCCAGAACGTTCTCTACAACGCGCCGCGACTCGCGCTCTATCCGGGCATTGCGATCGCGCTCAGCGTGCTCGGCCTCAATCTGCTTGGCGACGGGTTGCGCGACGCGCTCGATCCGAAACTGAAGGCCCGGAGTTAGAGAAAGATGCATTGGCACGAATCGTCATCGCGAGGAGCGAAGCGACGTGGCGATCCAGAGAACGTAGGGCGCCCGGCGACTCCTGGATCGCCGCGTCGCGCTTACGCGCTCCTCGTGATGACGGCGTTGTGTCAACCTGAAATCATCTTACTCTAATGCTGCTCGAGGTCTCCGAGCTCGCAGTCGATGTCGCGACACGCCGGGGATTGCAGCGCGTCGTCGACCGAACGTCGTTTTCGATTGCCGAGGGCGAGAGTCTCGGAATGGTCGGCGAGTCGGGTTCCGGCAAGACGATGACCGCGCTCGCGCTGATGGCCTTGACGCCTGAGGAGGCGCGGGTCTCCGGTTCGATCCGCTTCGAGGGGCGGGAGCTCATCGGCCTCTCCGAAGAAGAGATGATGCGATTGCGTGGCGATCGTATCGCGATGATCTTTCAGGAGCCGATGACGGCTCTCAATCCGCTGCGCCGTGTCGGGGCGCAAGTCGCCGAACCGCTTATGCTGCATCGGGCCTTGAGCAAGCGCGAGGCGCACGCGCGCGCCTTGGCGTTGCTCGAGCGTGTGCGGCTGGCCGAGCCCGAACGTGCGGCGCGATCCTATCCGTTCGCGCTCTCCGGCGGCGAACGACAGCGCGCGATGATCGCCATGGCGATCGGCTGTACGCCTCGCCTGGTCATTGCCGACGAGCCGACCACGGCGCTCGACGTCACGGTGCAGGCGCGCATTCTCGCCCTCATCGACGACTTGCGCGTGGAATCGAAGATGGCGATCCTGCTTGTCAGTCACGATCTCGCGGTGATCGCGGGACATTGCGAGCGTGTCATCGTCATGTACGCGGGCATGATCATGGAGAGCGGGCCGGTCGAGGCGGTATTGCGCGAGCCCAGGAACCCTTACACGCTGGCGCTGCTCGAGGCCCGCCCGCGACCGGGCGCGCCGCGCGGCGCTCGGTTGAAGACGATTCCGGGCGCGGCGCCGGTTGCGCAGGAGCATTACGTCGGCTGCCCATTCGCTGGCCGGTGCGCGCTCACCATCGATCTATGCCGCACCACGGCGCCACCCCAGGTTTCCTTCGGCGCCGGCCACATCTCGCGCTGCCATCGCGCCGGCGAAGTGGGGTTCGCGCCATGACAGACGCGCCGCTGCTCGAGCTCTGTTCGCTCGTCAAGACCTACCGGTCGTCAGGAATCGGCCCCTTTGCCCGGAAGAATGCTCGTCCCGCGCTGGCCGGGGTCAGCTTCTCGATGCATCAAGGGCGCTCGTTCGGCATCGTCGGCGAATCGGGCTCTGGCAAGTCGACGCTCGCGCGCATCGCTCTCGCGCTCGACCGACCGGACTCGGGCGTGGTGCGCCTTCAGGGCCGCTCGCTGTTCGATCTGCAGCGACGCGAATTGCGCGCCGCACGGGCGCATATGCAAATGATCTTCCAGGACCCCTATGGTTCGCTCGATCCGCGCCAGCGCGTCGAAAAGATCGTGGCCGAGCCGCTCGCTGCGCTTGGCGGAACAAGCAGGGCGGAGCGCCGGTCTCGCGTCCAGTCCTCGCTCGAGGCCGTCGGCCTTAACGCATCCGACGCGCGCAAGCATCCGCACGAGTTTTCCGGCGGGCAACGGCAGCGCATCGCAATCGCGCGGGCGCTCATCACCCGGCCGAAGCTGGTCGTCGCCGACGAGCCGGTGTCGGCGCTCGACGTCTCGGTGCAGGCGCAGACGCTGAACCTGATGAGCGATCTCGAGCGCGAGGCGGGCGTGACGTTTCTCCTGATCAGCCATGATCTCGCCGTCGTCGCCCATATTTGTGAGACCACTGCGGTCATGTACCGCGGGAGCATCGTCGAGATCGGCGAAACCGCAGCCATGTTCGCCCACCCGGCGCACCCCTATACGCGCGAACTGGTGGATGCGACGCCACGCCTCGACGGGGGTCGTCATCGCGAGGAGCGAAGCGACGTGGCGATCCAAGGGGACGTAGGGCGCCCTACGCCCCCTGGATTGATTCGCGTCGCTCGCAATGACAAACCTAGTTCGACCCGATCGCAACACGCTCTAAGATCGCCTCACGCTCCAAGCGGCGTCCCAGACCCCCCCGACGGTTGCCCTTATGCCGCGCGCTGCGCATTCGTACGCCCGCGCTGCCGCGAGGAGGCGCCAATGCTTGAGACGAAGAGTGGCGGAAGCCGCAAGGTCGCGTGCCACTTCCCTCTCGATTAGGTCAGGGTCCCTGACATTAATGTAATGTTTGTTTACATCCGAAAGCCCTTGTACGCCGCCTGGCTGGTCCCAATCTCATAAGCGCGCCGGCGGCCGCTCTCTTGAAGCGGCGCTCGCAAGAGGACATTGGAGGCTCGGTATGGGCACTGCAGATAGCGCTATGGGTGGTTCGTACGGTGCGCGCGAATTTGGCGCTGGCGAGTGGGCGGGCGCCAATTGGCGGCGCAGCGGCGGTTCGCGCTGGTCGGCGTTCGAAATCATCGCGATGGTTCTTGGCTTCATCGTCTTCTGGCCGATCGGTCTTGCGATCCTCGGCTACAAGCTCTGGCAGCGCCGCTACGGCGGTCCGGATCTGCAGACGCTGGCGACCAACAAATGGCAGGATGCGCGCACTATGATGTCGTCTAACTCCTCTTCGTGGGGCTGCGGCGCCATGAACCGCGCGAGCCGCTCCTATGGCGCTCCGACCGGCAACGTCGCTTTCAACGAATGGCGGACTGCCGAACTCACTCGGCTCGACGAAGAGCGTCGTAAGCTCGACGAGGCGCAGCGTGAATTCGCTGAATATTCCGACGCGATTCGCCGCGCCAAGGACCGCGAGGAGTTCGACCGTTTCATGGCCGAACGCCGCCCTCGCCCAACTGGCGGGCCGAGCGCGAACTGAACGACTCGGACTTTTATCTGACTGTCGCGTTTTGGTCCCTTCTCCCCAGACCGGGGAGGAGGGACTTGCGGTTGACGCTCTCGCGTCCTGCGGTGCTATGCTGAGGCTTCTCGCCAGCCTCGGAGCGTTCCATGCGCCGCCCCCACCGCTTTTTCGTTACGCTCGTTCTCGCCGTCATGGCGTCGGCAGGCGCCGCCTTCGCCAAGGACAGCGTGACGATCGGCATGGTGCTCGAGCCGCCGGGGCTCGATCCTACAGCCGCGCCGGCGGCGGCGATCGGCGAGGTCACGCACTACAACATCTTCGAGGGCCTGACCAAGATCAACGAGGACTTCTCGGTCACGCCGCTTCTGGCCGAGAAATGGGACTTCTCGCCCGATCTCAAGACCCTGACCTTTACTCTTAAGCCGAACATCAAGTTTCAGGACGACGAGCCATTCTCGTCCAAGGACGTGAAGTTTTCCTTCGAACGCTATGCCGCCAAAGAGTCGACGAACAAGGACAAGGCCTTTTTCGCCTCGATCGAATCGATCGACACGCCCGATCCGATGACGGTTGTGCTCAAGTTCAAGCAGCCGAGCTTCGAAGCGCTTTATCGTCTCGGCATGGACACCGCGGTCATTCTCGACGAGAAGAGCGCGACGACCGACGTCACCAACCCCGTTGGCACCGGCCCTTACAAGCTCGCCTCCTGGGAAAAGGGCTCGTCGATCGTGCTCGACAAGTGGGACGGCTTCCGCGACGCGGCGAAGATCCCGCTCGCCCACGCTACCTTCCGCTTCATCTCCGATCCCTCCGCGGCGGTCGCGGCGATGCTTGCCGGCGACGTCGACGCGTTCCCGCGCTTCGCCAACGTGCAGGCGCTCGACCAGTTCAAGAGCGATCCGCGGTTCCAGGTGCTGGTGGGCGGGACCGAAGGCAAGACCATCCTCGCCATGAACAACAAGAAAAGGCCGCTCGACGATGTGCGGGTGCGTCAGGCGATCGCCTATGCGCTCGACCGCAAGGCGATCATCGACGGCGCGATGAACGGCTTGGGCGCGCCGATCGGCAGCCATATGACGCCGAACGATCCGGGCTATGTCGATCTGACGGGCATGTATCCGCATGATCCCGCGAAGGCGAAGGCGCTGTTGAAGGAAGCGGGCGTCACGACGCCGCTCGAGCTCAGCCTCATCCTTCCGCCGCCGCCTTACGCGCGTCAGGGCGGCGAGATCATCGCCGCCGAGCTCGCCGAAGTTGGGATCAACGCGAAGATCCAGAATGTCGAATGGGCGCAGTGGCTGAGCGGCGTCTACAAGGACAAGAACTACGACCTGACCCTCATCAGCCATGTCGAGCCGCTGGACATCGGCATCTACGCCAATCCGAACTATTATTTTCAGTATGACAGTGCCGCGTTCCAGGCGATCTACAAAAAGGTAACGTCGGCGCCGAATCTCGAGGCTTACAAGGCGGCGCTGGGCGAAGCTCAGAAGAAACTTGCCGAGGACAGCGTCAACGCGTTCTTGTTCCAGTTGCCGAACGTGACCGTCGCCGACGCGAAGCTCAAGGGCCTGTGGAAGAACGCGCCGATCTTCGTCAACGATCTCTCGACGATGGCGTGGCAATGACCCAGCACGCGAGGACAGCCAAAGCGTTGAGCGCGCAGCCGTACGGCCTGTCGGCGCTGGAGATGTTGCGCCTCTACCGAGCGCGCGAACTGTCGCCGGTCGAGGCTATGCAGTCGGTGATCGAACGGGTCGAAGCTTTCGAACCCCATATTCACGCAACCTACCTTTACGCTCCGGAGCGGGCGCTCAAGCAAGCGCGCGCGTCCGAAGCGCGCTGGGCCAAGGGCGAGCCGCTCGGTCCGCTCGACGGCGTGCCGGCGACGGTCAAGGACAACATCGCGACGAAGGGGGAGCCGAAGCCGGTTGGCACTGCCGCGGAAGACTTGTCGCCGCAGAAGGCGGACGCGCCGCCGGCGCAGCGCTTGCGGGAGGCGGGCGCGATCATCTTCACCAAGACGACTATGCCGGATTACGGCATGCTGTCGTCGGGGCTGTCGAGCTTTCACCCGCTGGCGCGCAATCCGTGGAAGCTCGATCGCAATCCGGGCGGCTCGTCGGCAGGGGCGGGCGCTGCGGCAGCCGCGCTCTACGGTCCGCTGCACCTCGGCACCGACATCGGCGGCTCGGTGCGCTTGCCGGCAGGCTGGTGCGGCATTTTCGGCCTCAAGCCGAGCGGCGGACGGATTCCGATCGACCCGCCCTACACCGGCCGTGTTGCCGGCCCGATGACGCGCGACGTCGACGATGCCGCGTTGATGATGGCGACCCTGACCCTGCCGGATGTCCGAGACTATGCGAGTCTCAAATACGAGAAGCTCGACTGGATCGTCGAGCCCGCGCAGCTCAAAGGCCTGCACGTCGGCCTCATGATGGAGGCAGGCTGCGGCGTTCGGCCGACGCCCGAAGTTGCCGCCGCAGTCGAGCGCGCCGCGAAGGATTTCGCGGCTGCCGGCGCGCGTGTGGAGCCGCTCAAGCCGTTCCTGACCCAGGAGATGCTCGATGGCCTCGACAGGTTCTGGCGCGCCCGCGCGCTCAGCGACATCGGCGCCTTGCCGGCTGAGCGGCGCGCTCGCGTGCTGCCGTTCATCCGCGACTGGGCGGAATCGGCGGCAGGGTTTTCTGGCGTCGAAGTGTTCCGCGGCTTCGACCAGATCCCGACGATGCGCAAGGCGGCGATCGAAGCGACCGCGCCATTCGACTGTGTTCTGTCGCCAACCGCGCCGATGACGGCTTTTCCCGCTGAATGGCCTTCTCCCAGCCGCGACCCGCTGCATCCGTTTCCGCAGGTCGGTTTCACCGTCGCCTTCAATATGTCCGAGCAGCCGGCGGCGTCGGTCAATTGTGGTTACGATTCCGACGGCCTGCCGATCGGGCTGCAGATCATCGGCCGTCGATTTGACGACCTTGGGGTTCTGGCGATTGCTCGCGCCTTTGAGGCCATTCGGGCGTACGAGGAGAGGCCGTGGCCGGAGCCGCCACAGGCCTGATCCGGTCGCAACGCAAGCCGGCGCCTTGCGTCGTTGTCGGCCCATCGGAAAGCGCGTAGAAGCGCGACGTATCCGATATTTCTCGTTATTTTTCGCAACAGGGAGGATTGCAGATGAAAAAGTTCATGGTCCTGTACATGGCCAATGCGGCCGACTTTGAGCGGATGATGAAGGAATCCACGCCCGAGCAGCAGAAGAAAGGCATGGAAGGGTGGATGAAATGGATGGGCGACCACAAGGCGTCCATCGTCGATGGCGGCGCGCCTCTGGGCAAGACTAGCCGAGTCGACGCCAAAGGAGTTTCCGACACAAAGAATGGGATCGGCGGCTATTCGATCGTGCAAGCCGAAAATGAAGAAGCCGCGACAAAACTGTTCGGCAAGGATCATCCCCATCTCCAGATGCCCGGCAGCTGGATTGAGATCATCGAAGTCAGGCATGTTCCCGGGATGTGAAGGCCGCCGCTTCGCCGCGCGTTCTTGCGGTGAATCACGCGTGACTTGGGGAGAGAATTGAGAACTCTGGTTTTCGTCGCGGCTGTGGCCGTTCTTGCTGTCGCGCCCGCTCGCGCCGAGGATTGCGGCAGAAACGGCGAGGGCTTCGGCGCCTGGCTCGCCTCCTTCAAGGAAGTCGCGGTGATGGACGGCCTGTCGCGCAGGGCCGTGGACGCCGCGCTCGACGGCGTCGCTTATAACCCCGCGGTCAAGCGGCACGACGGCGGCGCCGCCATGTTCGGGCATAATTTCGCCAGCTTCGCCGCAGCTCACGTCTCGCCGGGAATGGTCGCGCGGGGCAGGGCGGAGCTCAAAAGATACGCCGCGCCGCTCGCTCAGATCGAGCAGCGCTTCGGCGTGCCGGCGCCTGTGCTGGTCGCGATCTGGGGCCAGGAGACGGGCTTTGGCGGCGACATCGGCTCGTTTCCAACCTATAGCTCGCTTGCAACTCTGGCCTGGGACTGCCGGCGCCCGCAACGGTTCCGCGCCGAGCTTATCGACGCGATCGCCCTCGTTGACCGGGGCATTGTCACGAACCCCCGCGCTTTGCGGGGCGCCTGGGCCGGCGAGGTTGGCCAGACGCAGCTCATGCCTTCGGCCTATCTGATGTACGCAACGACCCCTGACGGCGCGGGTACGCCAGACCTCATCCACAATTCCGCCGACGCGCTCGCGTCGACCGCGGCTTTCCTCAAAGGGCATGGCTGGCAGCCGGGCGCGGGCTGGAACGAAGGCGAGCCTAACTTCGCCGCCATCCTGCAATGGAACTCGGCGGAGATTTACGCAAAGACAGTTGCGCTGTTCGCCGACCGGCTCGCCGGGAAGTAAAAGCCAACGCCGTTCCTCCGCGCGCAAAATCTTTAACCCTGGCGGGTTAGACTATCGCGCGTGACCGCTGTCGTCCCACGCTCCCTTTCCGCGCCGTCTCGGTCCGCCAAACGAAGTTTCGCGGCGCTCATGGGGATGACGCTTACTGCGTCAGTCGCTCTTCTTCTTTATCGCGCTGCCCCCGGCGCGCCGGCAATCATCCCGACCGGCGTTGCCGGTTTCGCAGGACTCGCGGCGCTTGCGCTCGCCTTCACGCTGGACGATGCGGCGCTATTCAAGTTCACAAGCGCCGTTGCCGCTGGCGCCGCAATTGTTGTTCTGTGTACGCTCGTCAGTCAGGACGCGAGGCTCGGGCTCGTCAGCTTCGCTTCCGCTGCGTTCGGCGTTGGGCTCGCCGGCTGGCTCGCCCGCACTTCGAGGGTATGCCACAAAGTTTCATGGCCCTTCGCGGCGCTATGCGCCGTGACGCTGGCTGTGCTTTCTGCCTATGCGGCCTATCTCGTGCTCGCCTCGCGCGATCTCATGATCGCCGACTTCATGACCTATCGCAGCATCGCGATGCTGGTCGCGCGATTGGCGGACGCGGGAAACTGGCCGGTGCTTCTCAACGCCGCCCTCCAATCGATCACACAAGACTATTCCTGGGCGCCGGGATTGGTTCCGGGTCTTCTCCTCGCGGTGACCGAGCCGACGTCGCGCGCCATTTATACGTTTGCGCTGCTCGCTCTCTATGCCGCGCCGGCCGCTTTGGCGCTCGCGATCTTGGCGCGCGATTGCGCGCGGCGGGCTGGGCTGCGCCTCTCACCCTCACCCCAAGGGGAGAGGGGTGGATATCTTGCTTTCGGCGTCGCCGCCGTGGTCGTCGCTTATCCCGCGGCAATGGCGGTCGCCGCGCGCGGCATGCCCGACGTCGGCGGTCTCGTGCTGGTTGTGTGCGCGCTCAAGCTCGCCGAACGCCTCGTCCGCTTGCTCGCGTTGCGCCGGGGCCACGACGAGCGCGTCGAGCCCATGACGCGGCGCGTCGCGATCGCGCTCGCCCTCACTTTGTACGCGATGTTTGTCTTCCGGCGCTGGTATGCGTTCGCCGGAGCAGGAATCGTCGTCATGCTGGCGCTCGAGGTTGGTTCGATCGCGCTGAGAAAGGGCGCGAGGTTTCGCTGGCGCGACGCGATAACGGCGGCCGCGCTCGGCGCCCTGACACTGCTCGCGCTCTTGAGCCCGGTGCTGGTCGATTGGGCGCCGAACTTCGGCGCGCATGACTACGCCAACACTTACGCCGGCTATCGCAAATCCCCGGACGTGTTCCTGCGTGAGCTCGGCGACTGGGTCGGACTTGTCCCCGCGCTTGCCGCTTTGGCGGGCGCGGCGTTTCTCTGGACGCGCTCGCGCGACACGCGTCTGCTGCGTCTCACTCTTGGCGCCGCCGCTGTCGCGGGCGCGCTGTTCCTGCGCGTCCAAACCCCCTACATCCACCATCTCGACCTCATCGCTCCGGCGATCGTCGTACCTGTAGCGGCTTCGATGATGATCCTCTTCAAGCACGCGCCGCGCGCCGCGCTTCTCGGCGTCGCCGCGCTTGGCGCGATCACGCTGTCACCGCTGGCGGCGGCGCTCAATCCGTTGAGGCTCGCGCCGATCGCCGGATTGCCGCGCGCGCCGCGCGCCGACCTGGGCGAGCTCAAGCGCCTGAAGGATTGGGTCGATCAGCGTGCGCAGCCGGACGCCAAGGTCTGCGGCCTCGGCTCTAGCTACACGTTCAGCGGCCAGCTCATCGGCGAATTGTGGCAGCTTCGCCCGAAGCGGAGTCCGAGCGGGAGCAAACTGAATGTCACGATGCCCGACGTCGATACGGTCGAGGGAGCGCCCGGAGCGGCCCTGAAGGATTGCGCCATCATCATTGTCGGCGATCCGGTCCAGACTCATCTCGATCCCGACTACCAGCAGAC
>DATDHT010000161.1:0-10843 GCA_036521435.1 Roseiarcus sp. | reverse complement strand
GCCGGGAGCGACCGCCAGCCGGTGACCATTACGGCGAGCATCGGTGTCTCGGGGCTGTGGATCATGCCGCGTCTCGGGGGTTTCCAGCAGCGTCATCCTGATATCGACGTGCGCGTGGCGGCGAGCAACAAAGTGATGGATCTGAGAACCCAAGGCGCGGATATCGCCATTCGCTATTGCGCCGCTGCGAAGGCGCCGCCGGGATCGCTCCGTCTCTTCGGCGAAGTGGTCGCGCCCGTCGCCCACCCTTCGCTCGGCGTCAGCCGACTCGACGCCGACTCCCTCGCGAGACAAGTCCTCATCGAATACGACGACTCGAATCGTCCCTGGCTGCAATGGGCTGACCGGCTTCATTCGATGGGTCTGAGCGGCGCCAAGCCGAGGGGCGTCCTCCGCTACAATCAGTACGATCAGGCGATCCGGGCGGCGTTGGAGGGCCAGGGAATCGCGCTCGGCCGCGTCGCCCTCATTGAGCCGTTGCTGTCCCAGGGGCGGCTGGTCGCGGTCGGCGGCGCGGACTCCGATCACGCGCGCGGATACGCCTATTGGTTGGTTCAAGCGGACTCAACGCCCCGCGGCGACGTTCGGGTCGTGCTCGATTGGATCAAAGCGGAAGCGCAGGGCGTCGAATTGCGGCGTGAGAACGAGCCGAAGAGCGCCCTTTCCGCGGTCGAACCGGCGTCGAAGTGACGGCGGTGGGCTGGCCACAGTTGTCGAGCCCTACTCGACGTCGCTCTTCGCCGCGCGTTCGTACTTTTGGGCGGCAGTCGTCACGGCGATCGCGGCGGCGGCAAGCGGTCCAGCCAGCGGTTCGGTCACGACGCCGGCCCGGTCGGATTCGCCGACGAGAAGCGCCTGGAGCCAGTTGCTGATCGCCACGTCAGGCAACGGAACGCCGGTTTGCGTTCCCAGACGAGCGGCCGAAAGTTGGGCCACAAGGCTGTAAGCCCGGATGAGAAGCTCCGCCATTTCGTCAAGGCCCTTGCGAGCTGTCATGGGCTCGATCGCCATCCGGCCGGCGGAATCGGAAAGCGCGGCCATGGCCTCGATCACATTCTTCCGCGCCAGCCGGTAGTCATGGTCGCTGACGTCGCTTCTCAGCGCTGCGGCGGCAAAGGCGGCAAGCTGGGCCTGGAGGCGGCGCGCCAATTGCGGCGCCTCGGAAAATTCCCAGCGCGGCCAGAAATAGTTGAAGAGATGCGCGATCGCCGCGCCAACCAGCGTATCCGCAAGGCGCACAAGGATGGGCGCCGAGACCCATGGCTGGACCAGATGTAGCGTCACCAGGGCCATCACCGAAGCGCCAGTCGAGGCAATGCGGTAGTTGAGTCGCGCAAAGCTGTGGACCACGGCGACCGCCAAGCCTTGAACCGCAACGAGCGCACCGACCGGTAAATAGGCCACTGAGCCGGCCGCCATCACACACCCTATCAATGTGCCAATGACACGGTCGTCGCGCCGCTGCCGTGTAAGGCCGTATCCCGCGCGCATCACTACGGCGATGGTGAGCAGAACCCAGTTCCCATGCCGGTCGTCACCGAGCGATTGCGCGACCAGCGCGCCGGCCATCATTGCCAGCGACAAGCGCGCTGCGAATCGTAAGACTGGCGAATCGACGCTGAAATGCTGGGCAAGCGCGCTAGGGGCATAGCTCCGCTTCGGGATGAAGGCGGCGAGATCGACGTCGCCGATCGCAGTCCGCGCCATCGCGTCATTCGACAAGGAACGCTCCAGGCGTCGAATGTGACCAAGAGACAGAACGAGTCGCCAGGTTGCGGTGTCCATCGCCGCGAGAGACATCGGATCTATCGCCTCCGCACCGACTCGCGCCGCCTCGCGCTTGAGCGCGTCAATTGCAAGCTGATGGTCGGGCGGCAGTGTGGGATGGCCGGTGGCCAGAAGCTCGATGCTCAAATGCTTCAGATCAAGAGAACCAACACGCAATGCGTCCCCGATCCGGGCCAAAACCGCCGCGGCCCCAGGCGTCTTGCGGATGAGCTCGACGTCGCACTGAGCGGCGACCAGCGCATCGAGCGCGTCAAGCAGGATGCCGATCGAGGCCGCAAGCCGCAGGCGCTCGCCCATTTTTCCCGGCCGTTCAAGCAAAAGCGCCCGCGCCGATTGAAATTGGTCGGAGAGCGCCGATTGTTGGCGGATCGTTGCGCCATAGGCCGCGGCGAGATCTTGGCTGGGATCAAAGATGCCTGCGACCGCACGCAGGTAGATCGAGAATTCGCGGATCGTTTCGCTCGCGACCATTCGGCGGGCGCTGGCGTCGGTGAAAACAGTGGCCAACAGCGCAATGGCGATATAGGCGACGCCGCCCCCGAGAAGCAGCATCTCGGTTCGAAGCGCAGCCGCATAGGTTTCGCGCGGGAACCCCAGGATGAACACCATGGGGATGACCGCCTGCATGCCGACCGCCACCGCCCATCGCCCGAGACCGGTGACGAGACCGCCGACAAAGCTGATGACGCCGATCATGAGGAGCGTGGAGGCCCGCCAAGGAAGGGCGATTTGGATCGCTACTGTTGAGAGCATCGCCAGCGCAAAGCCCAAAGCAAGTGTCCGCGCCTTCTCGCGCCAGGGCGCGGGCAGGTCGGAGATGCTGGCCGATATGGCGCCCAGCGTCGCCGGCTGGCCGGAGGCGAAGCCGAAAATCGCCGAGGCGACCAGTGCGACCGCGACGACCCCGAGGCCGACGCTCGCGCCGTTGATGATGTGTTGGCCGACGAAAAGCCGCGTGAGATTTTGGAAGCGCGGCCAGCGCGGCATGAGAGCCCGGCAGAGTTCTAAGCGGCCGACTCGCTCTGTTTCAATGAACCGATCGCGCGCGCCGCGATCGCATTCAGGCCCGAATGGCCTTCATCGGCGAAAGCTATGATCTCGCGAATCATCTTTGGCGTCCAGTAGAGGCGCAGATGCGAGGCGGCCCCGTCGGTCGCTTCCTGCTCGGGCATGGAGGCGTAGAAATCGCCGATCTGATTGGCCATGCGAACGAGTCTGTCGAGCTTGCCGGTGGTCAAGCCGCCAATCCTCCGCTTGCTTCGTCCTTCCCGTCGTCGAAGCATAAAGCCTGATCGCGACGCGCGACAGCGATCACGCGAACGCCGAACCGTTGTGCACGCTCCAACGCGAGCGAGGTCGGCGCGGAGACGGACACCAGCGTACCCGCGCCAAAGATGGCGGCCTTGGCCACCATTTCGAACGAGCAGCGGCTGGTGATGACAAAGAAGCCGCTGTCCGGCGCCACGGCCCTGCGAGCGAGCGCCCCAATCGTCTTGTCGAGCGCATTGTGTCGTCCCACGTCCTCGCGGACCACGACGATCGTCCCGTCCCGTCCGCACCACGCCGCGGCGTGGACGGCGCGGGTCACGTGGTTAAGCGGCTGCTGCGCCTCGAGTTCGCTGAGGGCCCTGCGGATCGCATCAGGGGTAATCGGAGCCTGCGATTGGAGCGGCGGACGGGGCGAGGGTATCTGGGAAAAATCCTGGATGCCGCACAGGCCACAGCCGGTGCGGCCGCTCATCGCGCGGCCGCGCGCGAGGTGGGTCTGCAGACGCTCGCCGGAAAGCGCTATCTTGAGCTTCCAGCTGTCCTCGATAGGCTCAACTTCGACGCCGCGGATATCGCTCACGCTTTCGGCGATCTGTTCCGTCAGCACAAACCCATAAGCGAAATCTTCCAAATCTTGAGGCGTCGCCATCATGACCGCGAAGGGCGCGCCGCCGATGACGATTTGAACAGGCGCTTCAACCGCGACTGCTCGCGTGAGTTCTGGCCCGCTCGCGCCTGAATCGTAGGAAAAGGCTCGAACTGGAACGTCAATCGAGCCAGGGCCGTCACTCGGCCGCATCAGCCAGAGCTTTCTCGGTCCGACGCAACGCCACCCCCTCTTCCCGATCGCGAACCTGCCAGTCGGAGAAATTGTTGGTGCGCCGCACCTGGACGGCCGTCACCTTATACTCGGGGCAATTCGTCGCCCAATCCGAATAATCGGTGGTGACCACGTTCGCGCCGGTCTCCGCATGGTGGAAGGTCGTGTAGACGACCCCAGGCTGGACGCGTTCGGTTATTTTCGCGTGCAGCGAAATCTCGCCGGTGCGGCTCTTCAGCGCCACGAGATCGCCGTCGCGGACGCCGCGCTGTTCGGCGTCGAAAGGATGAATCTCGAGCACGTCCTCGCTGTGCCAGGCGGCGCTCGCGGTGCGCCGCGTCTGGGCCCCGACATTATATTGCGACAAAATGCGGCCGGTCGTCAGCAGAAGCGGGAAGCGGGGTCCGACGCGCTCCTCGGTGGCGACGAATTCGGTCAGCATGAAGTGACCATTGCCGCGCACGAAGCGGTCGACATGCATGACAGGCGTCCCGGTCGGCGCGGCGTCGTTGCATGGCCATTGGATCGAGCCAAGTTCGTCCAGGCGAGCATAGGACACGCCCTTGAAGGTCGGCGTCGTGGCGGCGACCTCATCCATGATCTCGCTCGGATGCGTGTAGCTCATCGGAACGCCGATCGCGTTGGCGAGCGCCATCGTCGCCTCCCAGTCAGCCAGCCCCGCGAGAGGAGGAATCGCTTGGCGCACGCGGCTGATGCGACGCTCTGCGTTGATAAACGTCCCATCCTTTTCCAGAAACGACGAGCCGGGCAGGAACACATGGGCGTAGCGAGCCGTCTCGTTGAGGAACAAATCCTGCACGACGACGCACTCCATCGCCCGAAGGCCCGCCGTGATGTGTATCGTGTCGGGATCAGACTGCGCGATGTCCTCGCCCTGAACGTAGAGCCACTTGAATGCGCCGTCGATCGCTTCGTCGATCATATTGGGAATGCGCAGGCCAGGCTCTTTGCTCAGCGGCGTCCCCCACGCGCGCTCGAAGATCTCTCGGGTCGCGTCATTGGAGACGTGGCGATAGCCGGAAAACTCGTGCGGAAACGAGCCCATGTCGCACGAGCCCTGCACGTTATTCTGACCGCGCATCGGATTCACCCCGACGCCTTCGCGGCCGATGTTTCCGGTCGCCATGGCAAGATTGGCGATCCCCATAACCGCCGTCGAGCCCTGGCTGTGCTCGGTGACGCCAAGCCCGTAATAGATCGCGCCGTTACCGCCCGTGGCATAGAGGCGCGCCGCCGCGCGCAGCTCGCGCGGATCAAGGCCGCTGGCCTCCGCCGTGGCCTCGGGCGAATGACGCGGATCGGCGACGAACCGCGCCCAGGACTCGAAGTTATCCCAGTCGCAGCGCTCGCGGACAAAAGCTTCAGCGACAAGACCCTCGGTGACGACGACATGCGCCATCGCGTTTAGAACCGCGACGTTCGTTCCGGGCTTCAGCGCGAGGTGATAGTCGGCTTGGATGTGCGTGCTCCTGACCAGATCGATGCGGCGCGGATCGATGACGATGAGCCGAGCGCCGGCGCGCAGGCGTTTCTTGAGGCGAGAAGCAAACACTGGATGGGCGTCGGTCGGATTGGCGCCGATCACGACGACGACGTCCGATTTTTCGACCGACTTGAAGTCCTGCGTTCCCGCCGAGGTGCCGTAGGTCTTGGACAGCCCGAAGCCGGTTGGCGAGTGGCAAACGCGCGCACAAGTGTCGACATTGTTGTTGCCGAATCCAACGCGAACCATTTTCTGAACCAGGAACACTTCTTCGTCGGTGCAGCGCGAGGAACTGATCGCGCCGACCGAGTCGCGCCCGTACTTCCCTTGAATGCGCCTGAATTCATTCGCCGCATAGGCGATCGCCTCGTCCCAGAGGACTTCGCGCCACGGATCCTCGATCCGCTCTCTGATCATCGGCTTGAGAACCCGGTCCTTGTGGGTAGCGTAGCCATAGGCAAACCGGCCCTTGACGCAGGAATGCCCTTCGTTGGCTTTTCCCGCTTTGTAGGGGACCATGCGAACGACCTCGTCGCCCTTCAGTTCCGCCTTGAACGAGCAGCCGACGCCGCAATAGGCGCAGGTCGTCACCACCGCGCGCTCCGGCGCTCCCTTTTCGATGATCGACTTTTCGTTGAGCGCCGAGGTCGGGCAGGCCTGCACGCAGGCGCCGCAGGACACGCATTCGGACGACAGGAAATCGAGGCCCCCCGTCCCGACCTTCGAGTCAAATCCACGGCCTAGGATGGTCAGCGCGAACGTACCCTGGACCTCCTCGCAGGCGCGTACGCAGCGCGAACAGACGATGCATGCCGCGGGGTCGAAGGTGAAATAGGGATTCGAGGCGTCGACGGGAGCGTTGAGATGATTGGCGCCATCTCGGCCGTAGCGCACCTCGCGGAGGCCGACAATCCCCGCCTGGGTCTGGAACTCACTATCGCCGTTGGCGCTGGACGTCAGGGTGTCGAGCGGATGGTCGGACGCGTAGAGCTCCATCACCCCCCGGCGCAATCTTTGCAGCCTGGGCGTCCGGGTGTGAACCACCATCCCCGCTTCGGCCGGTGTCGTACAGGAGGCAGGCGTGCCCTTGCGGCCTTCGATCTCGACTAGGCAAAGCCGGCAGGAGCCGAAGGCCTCAACACTGTCCGTCGCGCAGAGTCTAGGGATCGGATTGTCGATCAGGGCCGCGGCGGCCATGACCGAGGTCCCGGGCGGCACGCTGACGTTCCGCCCGTCGATGGTTAGCATGACGGTGGCCTCGCCTGTGCGGATCGGCGTGCCGGTGTCCAGTTCTTGCAACAGCGCCATAAGTCGTCTCCTATTCCGCCGCGACGCGGGTCGGCGCCTTGGCGAAATCCTCACCGAAATGATTGAGCGCGCTGAGAACGGGCATGGGCGCGAGGCCTCCGAGAGCGCAGAGGGAGCCGTCGGTCATCACCTCGCAAAGATCGCGCAACAATTGGACGTTCTTTGGGCGGTCGAGGCCAGCGATGATCTTGTCCACGGTTTCCACGCCTCGGGTCGAGCCGATCCGACAGGGCGTGCACTTGCCGCAGCTTTCCTTGGCGCAGAACTCGAAGGCGAAACGAGCCTGGCGCGCCATGTCGACACTGTCGTCGAAAACGACGATCCCGCCATGGCCCAGCATACCGCCTGCGGCAGCCATTGACTCATAGTCGAGCGGCGTATCGATGAGCGACTCGGGAAGATAAGCGCCAAGCGGTCCGCCCACCTGGATCGCTCGGATCGGCCGGCCGGTGCGCGTGCCGCCGCCAAAGTCTTCGACGAGCTCGCGCAAGGTTGCACCGAAGGCGAGCTCGATGAGGCCGCCGTAACGGATGTTGCCGGCAAGCTGGAATGGCTGCGACCCAAGCGACCGTCCGACGCCATAGGCCGCGTAGGCCTTCGCGCCGTGCTCAAGAATCCACGGGGTGGAAGCGAAGCTCAGCACATTGTTGATGACCGTCGGCTTGCCGAATAGGCCTGAAATCGCCGGCAGCGGCGGCTTGACACGGATTTGCCCGCGCTTCCCCTCCAGACTCTCCAACAGCGACGTCTCTTCGCCGCAAATATAGGCGCCGGCGCCCAGCCGCGTCTCGAGGTCGAACGGCTTGCCTGATCCGAGCACACTCGGGCCGAGGAGCCCTCCCGCCCGCGCACGCTCGATCGCTCGCCGAAACGTCAAGAACGCATGGGGATATTCGGAGCGGATATAGACGTAACCCTTGGTCGCTCCCACCGAGATCCCGGCGATCGCCATGCCTTCGATCAGGAGAAAAGGATCGCCCTCCATCAGCATCCGGTCGGCGAAGGTGCCGCTGTCGCCTTCGTCGGCGTTGCAGACGACGTACCTTTGGTCGGCCTCGACGCCGGCGGTCGTGCGCCATTTGATGCCGGTCGGAAAGCCTGCGCCGCCCCGCCCGCGCAGCCCGGAGGCCAGAACCTCCTCGACCGTCGCCTTCGGGCCAAGCGCCAACGCGCGCTCCAAGCCCCGCAGCCCGCCATGGCGGCGATAATCCTCGAGC
The DNA here is from genome assembly GCA_036521435.1 of Roseiarcus sp. Lineage (GTDB taxonomy): Bacteria > Pseudomonadota > Alphaproteobacteria > Rhizobiales > Beijerinckiaceae > Roseiarcus. The sequence goes on along the minus strand of DATDHT010000161.1, from coordinate 2,937 downwards.
GACAGCGGATCCGTCAGGCCGCAACGGGCAAAGATGAGCCGCTGCTGTTTCGCAAGATAGGGAATGTCGTCGACGCGGCCCAGCGCTTTCGTATGAGCCCCGCCGCTCAAAAAGCCCGCCTCGAACAATTGAGCGGTCTCACCCAAAGCAATCGGCCCGTAACCGACGCGGCCGGCCGCCGTTTCCACTTCGACAAGCGGCTCAAGCCAAAAGAGGCCGCGCGATCCGGTGCGGACAAGCTCGATGTCGACGCCGCGGCGGCGCGCCTCGTCGTGAATTGCGTCAGCGACAAGGTCCGCGCCAACGGACAGCGCCGAAGAATCCGCGGATATAAAGACGCGTACGCTCATTGGGTTTTGCCTTGCGCCGCCGCAACGATTGCGTCGATCCGATCGCGGTCGAGGCGGCCCACCGGCGCGCCGTCAAGCAGGGCAGCCGGGGAAAGGGCGCAGTTGCCGAGGCAGTAAACCGTCTCGACGTGGATGCCGGAATGGCTATCATCGTCATCGACCTTGATCCCGTGACGGAATTCAAGGTGCGAGACGAGTTGCTCACACCCCATCGACTGACACGATTCGGCGCGACAAAGCTTCAAGACCCGGCCGTCAACCGGCACGCGGTGGAAATCGTGATAAAAGCTAATCACGCCAAGCGTTTCGGCCCGCGAGATATTCAGCGCGTCCGCGATCAACGGGATCGTGGCGTCGTCGATGTAACCAAATTGCTCCTGCAGATCGTGCAGGATTGGCAGCGTGGCTCCGGGCGTGTCGCGCTTACGGTCGATGAGCGCTTGCGCCAAACCGAGATCAAAGGCCATTCGGCCGGACACAGCATCCTCCCACAATCCCCATAAAGATGCGCTTGAGCCGGCTCGGGTTCAAATTGAACGTTTGGAACGCACGATAGAAGAACCCTATCGATCTCCGGTCCCCTGGTCGTCGCCGAGCCGGTTTGGGGGCTGGATCAGCGCCGCGATATCCTCGGGCAATTGCATTGCGAACAGGTTGCGGGCGAGCGGCGAGGGCGGCTCGCGATCGCTCATCACGAGTCCGATGGTGCGTCGCGCGGTCGGCTCGACCAGTTCGATCGCTCTTGTGCCCTCAGGTACGCCGAAAAAGCGCAAGAGTTGGCGCGGCACGATCGCCGACCATTGGCCCGCGCTCACGTGTGAGACGAGATTGAAGATCGAATTGGTCTCGACCGCCGGGACGGGCTTTGCCCCAACCGAGCGAAAGACGCCGTCGATGATCCGCCGATTCTGCATGTCGGGCGTCAACAGGCACAAAGGCATATTCGCCGCTTCGCGCCAAGTGACGTGGGTTCGGTCGGCGAGCGGGCCGTGTGCGGGCGTGAGGAAGAGATATTCCTCGACGCAGACCGGTTTGGCCTTCACGTGCGCCATCGGTTCGGCGTCCAGGTAGGTGAGGCCGACGTCGAGTTCGAAATCTTCGATCCCGCGATCGATCTCCTGGCTGTTCATGGAAACAATGGCGACCGTCACGCCGGGAAATCGGGCGTAAAATGGGCCCGTCAGCTGGGAAACAAGCGGCAGCGCGGTCGGGATGACCCCGATCCGAAGCCGTCCTGTCAGGCCCTTGTCGATCTCCTCAAGCCCGCGCCGAAGATTTTCCACCTCGGCCAGAATCCGGTGGGCGTGTTCCAGGGCGACTTGCCCCTGCGGCGTCAGGCCCACATAGCGGTGCCCGCGTTCGACGATCGGCGCGCCGAGATCGTCTTCGAGCAGCCGGATCGCGGCCGAAAGGGTCGGCTGCGACACGTGGCAGGCGTCTGCGGCGCGGCCAAAGTGCTTTTCTCGCGCGAGCGCGGCGAGATATTCGAGTTGGCGGAGGACCATGGCGCCCTATCCAGGCGCTTGTGGTGGCGCCTTGCAGAGCCAAGATCAATAGCAGGTTCCTATCGGGTTGGCCCTCCGTCTGGAGATCGCCCCATTTCGCCTTTAGGAGCCCCACCTGGAGGTCCGATGCCGGAAACCAAATCCAGAGATGCGCCGCGATCAAGGGCGTTCCCGATCCGCATTGCCGCGATTCTCATCGCTGTCGCATTGGTTGGCTTTGCGGCGTTCATGCTGACGAGCCCGTCACAAAGGCCACGGGGGGCTCTGATCGGCGGAGCCTTCGCGCTCGAGGATGGGGCCGGGAAGACGGTCAGCGATCAGACGCTGCGAGGAAAACCGTTCCTGGTCTATTTCGGCTATACCCACTGCCCCGACGTCTGTCCGACCGAGCTTGCGCATATCTCCGACGTTCTAAGCAAGATGGGGAATAAGGCTATTCCGACTTTGTTCATCACCGTCGACCCGGAGCGCGACACGCCAAAGGTGATGCAGGACTATGTCTCGAGCTTCAATCCCGCGGTGATCGGCCTTTCCGGTACCCCGCAGGCGGTCGAAGCAACGGAGAAGACGTTTCGGGTCTATTCCCGCAAGGGTCAGAAGCAGCCCGACGGCGACTATTCGATGGACCACTCTTCGATCGTCTATTTGATGGACAAGAAAGGCGCCTTCGTCGAAGCCTTCAATGTCGAGCAATCGCCTGACGAAGCGGCTAAGGAACTCGAGAAGTATCTATGAGTTCGGACGCCATTGTCCGGCGACGCGCCACTTGGTAGAGCGAGCGAGAAATAAGCAGAAAGTCTGAACGCGATGGACAAGTTTACGACATTGACCGGGGTCGCGGCGCCGATGCCGATCGACAATATCGACACCGACATGATCATCCCCAAGCAATATCTCAAGACGATCAAGCGCACCGGCCTCGGCAAGGGCCTTTTCTCGGAGATGCGCTATCGCGAGGATGGCTCCGAGAACCCCGCCTTCGTCCTCAACAAGCCCGCCTACCGCAAGGCGACGATCATTGTCGGGGGCGACAATTTCGGCTGCGGCTCGTCCCGTGAGCATGCGCCCTGGGCGCTGCTCGA
>DATDHT010000160.1:0-4753 GCA_036521435.1 Roseiarcus sp. | reverse complement strand
ATCGAGTTCGAGAGCGCCTCGGGCTGGGGCTCGCGGGGCTCGACGCTTACGGTCGATATCGTCGACTATCCCGGCGAATGGCTGCTCGACCTGCCGCTTCTCGACAAGAGCTATGCCGAATGGTCGCGCGAGACGCTTGCCGCAAGCCAGACTTCCGCGCGCGCGCCGCTGGCGGAGCAATGGCGCGCAGCGATGGTCGGCCTCGACCCGAAGGCCGAAGCCAACGAGGATACGGCCCGGCGCATCGCCGAATTGTTCACCGCCTATCTCAGCCATGCGCGCGACGATGTCTACGCGCTCTCAACCTTGCCGCCCGGCCGGTTCCTGATGCCGGGCGACCTCGCCGGCTCGCCGGCGCTGACCTTCGCACCGCTTCCGCTCGACGATGCCGCGACGATCGCTCCTGGCTCGCTTCCCGCCATGATGGCGCGCCGTTACGAGGCCTATAAGGCGCATGTGGCGCGGCCCTTCTTTCGCGATCATTTCGCCAGGCTGGATCGGCAGATCGTACTCGTCGACGCGCTTTCCGCGCTCAATTCCGGCCCCGCTGCGGTCAAGGATCTCGAGAATGCGCTGAGCGAAGTCATGCGCGCCTTCCGCGCCGGACGCTCTTCCTATTTCGCTTCGGTCTTCCGGCCGCGCATCGACCGCATCCTGTTCGCGGCGACCAAGGCCGACCATCTGCATCATAAGAGCCACGACAGGCTGGAGGCGATCTTGCGCGCGCTCACGGCGAAGGCGATCGCGCGTGGGGAGGGGGTCGGGGCGGAGATCGACGTCATCGCGCTTGCTGCGGTCCGCGCCACCCGCGAGGCCGAGATCCGGACCGGTGACGAGACGCTCGACGCCATCATCGGCGTGCCTGAGAAGGGCGAGACGATTGGAGGGCAAACCTTCGATGGCGTCGCCGAAGCGGCTGTCTTTCCCGGCGAATTGCCGGCCGATCCGGACACGATCTTCGAGGGCGACGCGATTGCGCTCCCCGAGGCCGACAACGACTGGCGGTTCGTGCGCTTTCGCCCACCCTTGACCCAACGGGGGGAGCCCGCGCCGCAGATCCGGCTCGACCGCGCGCTGCAATTCCTGATCGGGGATCGACTCGCGTGACCCGAGCGCAATCCCTCGTCCTGAGGAGCGACGCTGCAGGCGACGGGCTAGCCCTCGTCCTGAGGAGCGACGCCAAAGGCGGCGCGTCTCGAAGGACGCTCAGGAGGGCGCGACCGGCTGCGCTGACTGGAGCATCCTTCGAGATGCGAAGCTTTGCTTCGCTCCTCACGATGAGGGTTTGTGGGGTGCGCTCGCCAAGCTTTCCCGCCGAGAGCTTGCGATGAGCCAGCGCCCGCCCCGCCCCCGCGCCTTTCGCCTCGACGATTCGAGGGTCGCGGTCGACGATCAGCCTGGGTCCCTGATCCCCGAAGCGATCATTCGCTCGCAGCATGATCCGATACCCGTCGCCCAGCCGGCGCGGATCGACGAAGTGGAGCTCGAGATCGAGGCGGCGCAGAAATCGGGGCTCATCGCCCGCTCGCGCTTGACCCTCGCAGGTTTGGTCTGGACGGGGCTCGGCGGCCTTGTCTCACTAGCCTTGGGCCTGTGGGCGACCGACCTCATCGAAGGGCTGTTCGCCAAGGCGGAGTCGCTCGGGATCGTCGGTGTCCTGTTCGGCCTTGTGTTCCTGGTCGGCCTTATCGGCGTCGCGGCGCGCGAGATCATCGCAGTGGGGCGCCAGACGCGGATCGCGGAAATGCACGTCGCCTTCGCCAAGGCGCGCGCGGCCGACGATCGCGCTGTGGCGCGACGCCTGGTCGGCCAACTGGTCGCGCTTTATCGCAACCGGCCTGAGACGGCGCGAGCGCGAGCGCAAGTCGAGGAAGCGACGCGCGGGATCATCGACGGGCGCGACCTCATCGACGTCACTGAGCGCGCGCTTCTGCGGCCCCTCGACGACAGGGCGCAAGGCGAGATCGCCGCCGCCGCCAAGCGCGTGTCGCTCGTAACCGCCATCAGCCCGCGCGCCATTCTCGACGTGGTGTTCGTGGTCGCCCAGATCGTGCGGCTGGTGCGGCGCATCGCCGAGATCTACGGCGGCCGGCCGGGCCTGCTCGGCCTGATCAAGCTCGCGCGCTCCATTGGCGCCCATATCGCGATCACCGGCGGCATGGCGGTCGGCGACAGCCTGCTGCAACAGCTTGTCGGCCACGGCATCGCTTCCCGCATCTCCGCCCGCATGGGCGAGGGGGTGCTCAACGGCATGCTCACCGCGCGCGTCGGCCTTTCCGCCCTCGCCGTCTGCCGGCCTATGCCCTTTTCGGTCGACAAGCCCCCCGGCGTCTCCGACGTCGCGCCATTCCTGTTCAGCAAGGGGGAGGAGAAGGTTCGGGGTTGAGTGCGAGCCGGCCGGGCGACGCGTGAGGATAGGCCCTGACCGCCTCAATCCACCGGCTCAAGCCCGCTCGGCCCGACGCTCGCCAACACGCCGGTGTGGACGTCGAACCAGTAACCCTGGAGCGCAAGTCGATTGGCGGCGACCGCCTCGGCGATCCATGGGAAGGTCATGAGATTGGCGAGCGAGAGGCGCACGACCTCGGCCTCGATCCGTTCGAGGCGCCCCTCGGGCTTGTCGCCCGCGGCGAGAACCGCCGGCTTGCCGACCTCGACCCAGGAGGCGATGAAGTCCTTGGCCTGCGGCGGCGGGCCATAGGCCATCGCCTTCACGCCTCCGCACTGCCCGTGCCCCATGACCACCAGGCGGGGAATCTTGAGCACTCTCACGCCGAATTCGAGCGCCGCGCTCGTTCCGTGATGGCTGGCGTCGGGGCTATAGGGCGGCACCAGCGCCGCGATATTGCGCACGACGAACAATTCGCCCGGCACGGCGGCAAATATGGTCTGTGGATCGACGCGAGAATCCGAACAGGCGATGACCAACGCCTCAGGGCTCTGCCCCCAATGGGCCAGTGCTTCGTAGCGCGCCCGCTCTGCCGGCCAGACCTCGGCGCGAAAACGGCGGTAGCCTTCGATCAGCGGGTCCATGGCTCGGCTTGGCGGTGAAGTTGAGAGATGCTGCAATGCGATAAGGCGCCTGAGGCGGGGGCGCAAGGAACGGATCTCGCGCGCTTAACCTCGAGTTGAGACGGCGAGAACTTTTGGGTTGACGGGAGAAGTCCAGGACGGCAGAGAAGCAGCCTACCCTCCTAGCGACAGGAGGGAATGTGCTCGTCGCCTCTTCCACGGCGCGCCCTTCTCTCGGCGACACGGGAACGAATTCGTTCGTTCCGTCGCACCAATAACATATGTATCGTCTGATGTGGGCTCCGCAGGGCATGACCCCATGAAACACGCAGCGCTTTCGCTGGACTATTTTGCTCTCGCCAAAGAGGCGAAGGCGCTCAACACTTCGAGCGCCGCAAAGGTCATCCGCATCGCGCTCCTGGCGGACTGCGCGACCCAGCACTTTGCCGACATCACCCGTGCCATCGCCGCCCGAAATAATGTACAGGCGCAAGTGTACGAGGGGAATTACGATGGCGTGGACCTCGAGATCCTCGACCCGAGTTCCGCCTTATACGCGTTCAACCCGCAATACGTGGTCATTCTACTGTCGAGCGAAAAACTGAAGGCGCATCTTTACTCAAGTCACGACCGGCGGGGGTTCGCCGACGCAACACTCGGTAGGCTGGAGAATTTGTGGGCCGCGTTCCGGGCCCACAGCCAGGCGACGATCATTCAGAGCACATTCGTGCTGCCGAGCGAGCGAGCCTTCGGCAATTACGAATTGAAGGTCGCCGAGTCGGTCGGCTCGATCTTTACCGAGATCAATTATCGGCTCGCCGTCAAAGCTCGCGAGTCCAAGAACGTCCTTTTGAACGACGTCGATTTTCTCGCTGCGTCGGTCGGGCGGACGCAATGGTTCGACGCCCGGATGTGGAATATGGCAAAGACGCCTTGCCGTCTCGAGCATCTTCCGCTTCTGGCCCAATCGCTGCTCGACACTGTGCTCGCTGCCTCCGGCATGTTCGCCAAATGCGTGGTCCTCGACCTCGACAACACGCTATGGGGCGGTGTGATCGGCGACGATGGTCTCGAAGGCATTGCGCTGGGGGAGTTCGACGAGGGCGAAGCGTTTGTCGCGTTCCAGACCTTCATTCGCGAATTGAAACGACGCGGGATCATTCTGGCGGTGGTCAGCAAGAACGAGCACGCCGCCGCCGTGCTGCCGTTTCGCGAGCATCCGCACATGGTGCTGAAGGAAGAGGATATTTCCGTTTTCGTCGCCAACTGGGACAACAAGGCCGACAACATTCGCCTGGTTCAGAAGACGCTGAACATCGGCTTCGATTCGCTCGTATTCCTCGACGACAATGCGTTCGAGCGCAACATCGTGCGCCAGTTCCTGCCCGACGTGGTCGTGCCGGACCTGCCAGAGGACCCGTCCTTGTATCTCCAGACCCTCGCCGGCCTCAACCTGTTCGAGACGGCGTCGTTCTCGGAGGCCGACTTGCAACGGGCTGACCAATATCGGGAAGAGGCCAAGCGGGAGCTGACCAAGACCCACTTCACCAATATCAACGACTATCTCACCTCGCTCGGCATGGAGATCCGGCTCGAGCGATTCAATCCCTTCAACCTGCCCCGCATCGCACAGCTCAGTCAGCGCAGCAACCAGTTCAATCTGATGACGCGCCGTTATGGCGAGGCGGCCTGCGAAGCGATGATGAGCGACCCGTCCGTCGCCCCCCTTACGGTCAAGCTC
>DATDHT010000159.1:0-12042 GCA_036521435.1 Roseiarcus sp. | reverse complement strand
CGCCACGCCGGCTTGGAATTGACGAAATCGTCGCCAGAGTGAGGGGCCTTAATCTCACGCGGCGGGACGAAGCGGCGCGACTCGTCCGCGAAGACCGTGACCGATAAGGTCGTCGACGCGTCCGCAATTGTCGCGTTGCTGTTCGACGAGTTGACCCGCGAAGAGATCGTCCCCCGCCTGCGCGAGGCGACCCTGCGCGCCCCATGCCTCATTGGATTCGAAGTGGCGAACGCCTGCTTGAAGAAAATTCGCGTCGCTCCCGCCGAGCGAGAGAGGCTGCTCGAAGCCTTTTCCTTGCTCGATGCGCTTTCGATCTCGCTCGAGACGATCAATCTCGACGCCGCCATCGTCTTGGCGGAGCGAATGAAGCTGTCGCTTTACGACGCAAGCTACCTTTGGCTAGCCCACGCGCTCGGCGCCGAGCTTGTGACGCTTGACGACCGGCTCGCTCGAGCAGACGAAAATATGCGCCGCTCCAATTAGCGAAGCTAGGCTTTCTAGGACGCCGATCGTCCATAAACGGCGTTGCCTAGCCCATTATTCGCTGGCGCCCCGGCCCGAAATCTGTATAAGCGCCCGATCCGCGGGCATCCTTGCGCGCGGGATTATCGTCGCGACCGACCTGGACGACATCCCGGCTCGGCCGCTTATCAAAGGCGCTTTTTGCGCTCCACTCTTTAAGGAAAAGCCGATGTCGATCACCGCTGAGCGCAAGTCTGCGCTTATTAACCAATATGGTTTGAAGGTCGGCGACACGGGGTCGCCCGAAGTCCAGGTTGCGATTCTCACCGAGCGCATCACCAACCTGACCGGCCACTTCAAGACTCACGTCAAGGACAACCATTCCCGCCGCGGCCTGCTCAAGATGGTGTCGCAGCGGCGAACGCTTCTCGACTACGTCAAGAAGCAGGATGAGGCGCGCTACAAGACCCTCATCGAGCGTTTGGGCATCCGCCGCTGAGGGCGAGCCCAACGCAAACGGAGCGCCTGATTTCAGGCGTCCCGTTCTTAAGACCGGGCGACGGCGCGGCCGCAGCCCTTTACCCAATGCGAGAGCCTCGCGTCATGGCAGGATCGCAAGCGGCTGACTTTCGTCCAGCCGCTCGCCGTCTTGCCGATGACGAACCCGATCGACGGGCGGCATGGGCCGCAGGCTTTCGCATCCTCAACTCACACAGGATGAAGAAAGATGTTTGACGTACAACGTGAAGAACTCGATTGGTGCGGGCGCAAGCTCACGCTCGAAACCGGCCGCGTGGCCCGCCAGGCGGACGGGGCGGTGCTCGCCACCTGGGGCGAGACCACTGTGCTGGCGACCGTCGTCGCCGCCAAGGCGCCGAAGCCGGGCCAGGATTTCTTTCCCCTCACCGTCCACTACCAGGAAAAGGCGTTCGCGGCGGGACGGATTCCCGGCGGCTATCTCAAGCGCGAAGGGCGCATGTCCGACCGCGAGACGCTGACCTCCCGCCTGATCGACCGACCGATCCGGCCGCTGTTCCCGGATGACTTCCGTTGCGACACACAGGTCATCGCCACGGTCTTCTCCTATGATCTCGAGACGGATTCGGACATTCTGGCGTTGGTCGCCTCCTCGGCCGCGCTCACCCTCTCGGGCGTCCCATTCATGGGCCCGATCGGAGCCGCGCGCGTCGGCGTGATCAAGGGTGAAGTGCGGGTCAACGCGACCGTCGAAGAAATGAAGGATTCTTCACTCGATCTGGTCGTCGCCGGCACCGCAGACGCCGTGCTGATGGTCGAGTCGGAGGCCCAGGAACTGAGCGAAGACACGATGCTGAAAGCGGTGATGGCCGGTCACGCCGCGTTCCAGCCGGTCATCCAGGCGATCATTCGTCTGGCCGAGAAAGCCGCCAAGGAGCCGCGCGACCTCGCGGGCGAGGATCATTCTGCGGTCGAGAAGGCGGTGATGGACATCGGCGAGGCCGATCTGCGCGCCGCCTATTCGATCACCGAGAAGCAGCAGCGCTACGCCGCTCTCGACGCCGCCAAGGCGAAGGTGTTTGGCGCGCTCGCGCCCGCGGGCGCCGACCCGAAGTTTCCCCCAGGCGAAGTCGCGGAGGCGTTTCACAAGGCTCAGGCCAAGGTCGTGCGCTGGAACATTCTCGACCACAAGCGCCGCATCGACGGGCGGGATCTGACCACCGTGCGCTCGATCCTGGCCGAGGTCGGGGTGCTCCCCCGAACCCATGGTTCGGCTTTGTTCACGCGAGGAGAAACGCAGGCGATGGTCGTCGCCACGCTCGGCACGGGCGAAGACGAGCAATATGTCGATTCGCTGGACGGGACCTATAAGGAGCGGTTCCTGCTCCACTACAACTTCCCCCCCTATTCGGTCGGCGAGACCGGCCGCATGGGCGCCCCAGGCCGGCGCGAAATCGGGCACGGCAAACTCGCCTGGCGCGCCATTCGGCCGATGTTGCCGACCGCGGCCGAATTCCCCTACACAATCCGCGTCGTGTCGGAGATCACCGAGTCGAACGGCTCATCGTCCATGGCGACGGTGTGCGGGTCGTCGCTCGCGCTCATGGACGCGGGCGTGCCGCTCAAGCGCCCGACCGCGGGCATCGCGATGGGCCTCATCCTCGAGGGCGAGCGCTTCGCGGTGCTGAGCGACATTCTCGGCGACGAGGATCATCTCGGCGACATGGACTTCAAGGTCGCGGGCACGAGCGAAGGGGTCACTTCGCTGCAGATGGACATCAAGATCGCCGGCATCACCGAGGAGATCATGGCCCAGGCGCTGGCTCAGGCGCGCGACGGGCGCCTGCATATCCTGGGCGAAATGAGCAAGGCGCTCACCGGGGCCAGGGCCGAGCTTGGCGAGTTCGCGCCGCGAATCGAGACGATGAAGATCCCGACCGACAAGATCCGAGAAGTGATCGGCACGGGCGGCAAGGTGATCCGCGAGATCGTCGAAAAGACCGGCGCCAAGATCAACATCGAGGATGACGGCACGGTGAAGATCGCGTCCAGCGACGGCGCGAAGATCAAGGCGGCCGTCAACTGGATCAAGTCGATCGCCTCGGACCCGGAGGTCGGTCAGATCTACGACGGCACCGTGGTCAAGACGGTCGAATTCGGAGCCTTCGTCAATTTCTTCGGTTCGAAGGACGGCCTCGTCCACATTTCGCAGCTCGCGAAGGCCCGGGTCAACAAGACGACCGACGTGGTCAAGGAAGGCGACCGGGTCAAGGTCAAGGTCATGGGCCACGACGATCGCGGCAAGGTCAAGCTGTCGATGCGCGTCGTCGACCAGCAGACGGGCGCCGACCTCGAAAAGACGCCGTCGGCCGAGGCGGCGGCAACGGCCGAGTAGCAAAGCCCGACCCGGGCGCCTACACAACGTGTGGCGCTGTTGCGCCGCACGTTAACCCTTCCACGTCACACAAATGGCCAACTTCTCGTCGTAATGGCTTGTTAACGACTCGGAAAGGCCAAGCGCGGTATGGAGTCTGCGCTTCGGGATATGGACTGAATTGGATGCGAGTGAGTTTGCGGCCGCCCTGGATGACGGCCGGCGTACGATTGCGATTGGGCGAATTCGGGCGACGGGGCCCTGGCGTGCGGCCGGCGGTCCAGCCACGGAAGCCGACCGTCAAACGGCCGTGGACGCGTTGACGCGCGAAGCCGAGGATTACGGCGCTGACGGCGTTGTCGATCTCCAGTTCGGCGTCGAGGGCTGCAAGGGCTGCGAGATCGACGGACTCCGGCTCGAGCGAGTGACCGCGACGGGCCTCGCAGTCCGGTTCGCCGAGGCGGCTTGAGGGCAGGCCACCCGGCGCTCGCTGGGGCGTGATCACAGTCGGTCGTTATGTCGGTTGAGAAAAATCAGCAATTTCTTGCCAAACCGACTGGGGCATGATATTATTTCTCAGAAATTGCACCACGCCCGGCCCGCGACTCGTGTCTAGGGCTTTGGCGTTCAGCGAATGAATATTCGGACATTCGGACAGTTTTTGGCGCCTAACCAATTGAAAAGGCTCGATCGGCGCCAAAAGGGCGCAGCGGAGAAATCCGGCGCGACAGTGAGGCCCGGAGGGCGTCAGCGTTGAGGCCAACTCGCCGGCCGATTTCCCGACAACGGGAGAATCCTCACTCCGCCGCTTGGCGAACCCGCGGCGCAGCCGCCTCGCGGCGCCGAAGCTCCGCCTCCCGCTCCGTAATGTAATTGCGGGTCAGCGGAACGTTTTCCTGGCGCTTGGCGAGCTGGATTTGAAACACCATGTGCGCATCGACGCGGAACGCCGTCTCCGAACCGGCAAGATAGAACTCCCACATCCGGCAGAGGCGTTCGTCATAAAGCTTCGCCGCCTCGTCCCGGCGCGCCATGAATCGCTCGCGCCAAGCCCGGAGCGTGTCGGCGTAGTGCAGACGGAGAATCTCGATGTCCGTCACATAAAGACCCGCCCGCTCAATCGCCGGCAGGACTTCGGATAGGCTCGGAATATACCCGCCAGGGAAGATATATTTGCGGATCCAAGGGTTGGTCACGCCGGGAACGGAGTTGCGGCCGATGGAATGGAGCATCATCAACCCATTGTCCTTGAGCAGGCCTCGGACTTTGGTGAAGAACTCGTCGTACCGGTTGACGCCGACGTGCTCGAACATACCGACCGAGACGATGCGGTCGAAAGTCTCGCCGACATCGCGATAGTCCTGCAGTCGAAATTCGACCCGGTCGGCCAGTCCCGTCTGGCGCGCCCGCTCGGTCGCGACCGCGAACTGCTCCTCCGATAAGGTAACCCCCGTCACGCGCGCGCCAGCGACGCCCGCGAGATAGAGCCCGAGGCCCCCAAACCCACAGCCGATGTCGAGGGCCGTCGCGCCATCTCTCGGCAGGAGCTTGGCGGCCAGGTGGCGTTTCTTTGCGGTTTGCGCGTCGTCGAGCGATTCGCCGGGATATTCGAAATAAGCGCAGGAATACTGGCGGTCGGAATCGAGAAAGAGACCGTAAAGGCGCTCATCGAGGTCGTAGTGGCTTGCGACGTTGCGCCTGGCGCGCCGGCGGTCGTTGGGTTGGCGCAGGCGGCGAAACGCCATTCGCGCCTTGTCCAGAGCCTTGACCCATGGCACGCCCTGCAACTTAGCGACGCTGCGGGCGCCCAACTCCAGCAGGTCGTAAAGACCGCCTTTGGTTACGATCAGCCGCCCGTCCATGTAGAGTTCGCCGAGCGACAGCGCCGGATTGAGCATAAGTCGCCGTTCGGCGGCGCGATCGACGAGCTTCACTCCGAGTAGCGGCCCCTCGCCGTCGCCGAACGTCTCTATAACGCCGTCGGCGGTCTCCACTTCCAAGCGACCCTTGCGAACCAGCCTCCGCAAATAAGCCCTGAACGCCGCGCTCATCGCTCGCGATCCATCCTATTGGACTGCCCGGCCGTCCGGCCCGCACAGTCATCCCCTCTGAACTGTGTGAGGTTAAGGAAAGTTCCGAGTCAATTTCAAGTGCAAATCTGGATGGCCGGCCATTCCGCCCGCGCAAATCCCCAATCTGACGCGTCTTGTTTTGGCCCGATTCGGCGACCAAAGCGCCCGGCCATTCCACTTTGGCCCAGTTTGCGCTAGGGGACGGATCAGCCAAGGATTCTCTTATCGTGGATTATGTTTCTACGCGCGGCGCAGCGCCGATACTCGGCTTCGCGGATGCGCTTCTCGCCGGTCTCGCGCGCGACGGCGGCCTCTACTTGCCGCTCACCGTTCCCCATTTGCCGCCCGACGCCATCCGGGCGTTGCGGGGCGTTCCTTATCCGGAAGCGGCCTCGCGGCTCGTGGCGCCCTTCGTCGGCAAGGATTTCGATCACACCGAAATGAACGCACTGACCGCGGCCGCCTATTCCGGCTTCCGTCACGCCGCGATTGCGCCGCTGACCCAGGTCGATGACAACCTGTTCATGCTCGAACTTTTCCATGGACCCACGCTGGCGTTCAAGGACGTCGCCATGCAATGGCTGGGCCAGGCGATGAATCGCGTTTTGCGACGCAAGAAGGCCCGGGCGACAATCATTGGCGCGACCTCAGGCGATACCGGCGCTGCGGCGATTGAGGCTTTTGCCGAACAGTCCCAGGTCGAAGTGTTCATCCTCTACCCGCAAGGGCGGGTGTCGGACGTCCAGCGCCGGCAGATGACGACGGCCAACCGGTCCAACGTCCACGCGCTCGCGATTCAAGGCTCGTTCGACGATTGTCAGCGCATCGTCAAGGAACTGTTCGGCGATCTCGCTTTCCGCGACGAAATGCGCCTGTCGGGCGTCAATTCCATCAATTGGGCGCGGATCCTGGCGCAGATCGTCTATTATTTCGTCGCCGCCGCTGCGCTTGGCGCGCCCGACCGGCCCATCTCCTTTGCCGTTCCGACCGGCAATTTCGGCGACGTGCTGGCCGGCTATTACGCCAAGCGCATGGGATTGCCGATCGAGCGTCTGATCGTGGCGACCAACGAGAACGACATTCTCGTGCGCACGCTCGCCACCGGACGCTACGATCCAAAGGAGGTTAAGGCCACACGGTCGCCGTCGATGGACATCCAGGTGTCCTCGAACTTCGAGCGCCTCCTGTTTGAGGCTTCCGACCGCGAGCCTAGGCAAGTGGTCGCGCAGATGAGCGCGCTGGCCAAAGACGGCTCATTCACAATTCCGGCATCGGCGCTCGCGCGCATACGCGGCGATTTCGATGCTTTTCGAGTCGACGAGCCCAGATGCGCCGAGGAGATGGGCCGCGTTTACCGCACGAGCGGCATGATCATCGATCCGCACAGTGCGGTCGGCGTTCACGCCGCGCGAAAAGCGCTTGAAGCCTCGCCGGCCACGCCAGTCATCGCGCTCGCAACGGCCCATCCGGCGAAGTTTCCCGACGCCGTCGAGGCCGCGACCGGCGTGCGGCCCGCGCTGCCGGACCATGTCTCGGATCTGATGGAGCGTAAGGAAGCGATCGTCGTCCTGCCCGACAACGCCCGGACGGTGGCAGACTATATGCGTCAGACTGCGCGAGTGTCGGCGTGAGCGTTCAAGTCACGAGCCTCCCCTCGGGGCTCGCCGTCGTCACCGAGACGACGCCTCATGTCAAGACGGCTGCCATTGGCGTGTTTGTCGAGGCGGGGTCGCGTTACGAGCACGCGAGCGAGCACGGGCTCTCCCATTTCATCGAGCATATGGCGTTCAAGGGCACGCGACGCCGAAGCGCCCGCGAAATCGCCGAGACGATAGAAAATGTCGGCGGCGACCTGAACGCAGAGACCGGCGTTGAACGGACAAGCTATTTCGCCCGCGTTCTGGCGAACGATTCGGATCTCGTGCTTGACGTCATTGGCGACCTTCTGACCGAAAGCGCGTTCGCCCCGGAGGAGCTCGAACGGGAGAAGAACGTTGTCGTCCAGGAAATCGGTGCGGTCGACGACACGCCAGACGATTTGGTGTTCGATCTTCTCACGGCGACCGCCTTTCCGGACCAGCCGATCGGCCGGCCGATCCTGGGCACTCGGGAAGGCGTCGAGGCCTTCGACCGGCCGGCGATCGATCGCTATCTTGGTCGACGCTACAGCGCCGGCGCGACCGTCGTTGCAGCCGCCGGAGCGGTTGAGCACGATCATATCCTCGATCTTGTTCAGTCTCGCCTCGGAACCCTTCCCCAGATGCCGGCTTCCGCCGAAACGCGCGCCACTTATCGTGGCGGTGAAACCAAGGTTAAGCGGCGCCTCGAGCAGACGCATGTCGTGGTGGGCTTCGAGGGCCGCGCTTCGAGCGCGGCGGATCACGACGCCGCCCAAGTCTTCGCCGCCGCCGCCGGCGCAGGCATGTCGTCGCGGCTCTTTCAGGAGGTGCGCGAAAAACGGGGCCTCGCGTACTCGATCTATGCATTCCACTGGGACTTCATCGACACGGGGCTGCTCGGTTTCTACGCAGCCTCGGCTCACAAGGATGTGGCCGAGGTGATCGCTGCGTCGCTCGATTGCCTTGGCGAAGCTACGCACGGGCTTGAGGAATCGGAAATTCGCCGCGCCAAAGCGCAGATGAAGGTCTCGCTGGTGACGGCGCTCGAGCAGCCCGGGGCGCGAGTCCACCAGCTCTCGCGCCAGATGCAGATCTATGGACGCCCGCTGTCCTTCGACGAGATGTTGGCCCGCGTCGACGCTGTCACTGTCGAAGACGTTCGCAAAACTGGCGCCGCCATGCTTAGATCGCTCCCCGCCGTGGCGATGATCGGCGCGGTCGGCAAAGCGCCCGGCCAGGCGAAGATCGCCGCTGCCTTGAAAGGGGTATGATGGCGCTTTTCGGCTTGACGCGACCCGTCACCCCGGAGCCTGTGCTCCGCGGCGATGGCCTCTATCTGCGGCCGGCCACGTTGGCGGACTATTCATCGTGGTCGAAGCTGCGCGCCGCAAGCCGCGGTTTTCTCGAGCCTTGGGAACCAACATGGCCGGACGACGATTTGACGCGCGCCGCATTTCGCCGGCGCCTCAAGCGCCAAGACGACGACATGGCTCGCGACGAGGCCTATTCGTTTCTCATTTTCGACAGCCTCACGGATGAGCTGTTGGGAGGAATCACCCTCGGCGGGGTGCGGCGCGGGGTGTCGCAGAGCGGAACGCTTGGCTACTGGATGGGAGTTCCCCATGCGGGCAGAGGGCGCATGACGCGTGCGGTCGCGGCGGCGGTCGAATTCGCGCTTGCCAAGTTGCGGCTGCACCGGATCGAAGCCGCCTGCATCCCGGAAAATGCGCCATCGATCGCGCTCCTCGAGCGTAACAACTTCCGGCGCGAGGGCTACGCGCGCGACTTCCTGAGGATCAACGGGGCTTGGCGCGACCACGTCCTGTTCGGGCTGGTGCAAAGCGACGCGCGTCCGCGACTGGCGTGGACCAATCTTGACTGAACAGACCTTCAACGATCGCGCGAACGCCTACCGCGTGAAGGACCCCGCAGGCTCGCACGCGAAGGACTCCTGGGCCGTGTGGCGCGGCCTCATCGGCGCGGCAGTCCTTCTCGCTGCGCTGACGGCGTTCTGCCCGCCCGCCTTC
This sequence comes from Roseiarcus sp., assembly GCA_036521435.1. Taxonomy (GTDB): domain Bacteria; phylum Pseudomonadota; class Alphaproteobacteria; order Rhizobiales; family Beijerinckiaceae; genus Roseiarcus. The sequence continues at coordinate 3,011 of DATDHT010000159.1, read as the reverse complement.
GCGGTGCAATCCGTGAGGGTTTCACCGGATTCGGACGCGATCGACCTGACCAGGGTGGTCGAGCGTTACAGCGCACAGGGCGATCGCATCCAGGTGTCCACCGCGCCCGGCGCCGACGGCATCGTCCGCCGGATCGAGGTCAGCGCCCTCGAGCCCGGCGCTCAGCCGGCCTGGATCGTGTTCGCGCTGACCAATGATTCCGAGGAGCAACTGACACGGCTGATCGTGGCGCCGCATTTTCGCTTTGTCGGCTCGGGCCTCATCTGGCCGGACCTCGGGTCGTCGCGCGTGACGACCATCACCGCAAGCCAAGGCGCGGCGCCGGAGCGTGAGGACAGCGCGGACTCCGATGTCTTTCGCCTGACCCTCGATCCCGGAACGACGGTGACCTACGTCGCGGAGCTGCGCACGCCGAACCTGCCGCAGCTTTATTTGTGGGAGCCGGACGCGTTCAAGGACAAGTCGGCGAGCCTCACCCTCTACGAAGGGATTCTAATCGGGATCGCCGGTCTGCTCGCCCTGTTTTTGACCATCGTCTTCGTGGTTCGCGGCGCGATGATTTTTCCCGCCGCCGCGGCGCTCGCCTGGGCCGTATTCGCCTACGTCTGTATCGACTTCGGCTTCTGGCGCAAGATGTTCGGCCTCGGGGACGCATCGGAGAGAATCTGGCGCGCAGGGGTCGAGGCGACGATCGGGGCGACGCTGATCATCTTCCTGTTCGCCTACCTCAATCTGCGCCGATGGCACGTGCGCTACACCCATTTCGCGTTCGCCTGGCTCGTGCTGATGGGGGCCGTGGTCGGGTTGTCGGTCTATAATCCTGCGGTAGCCGCGGGGGTGGCGAGGATCTCTATCGCCACCGTCGCCGGTGTTGGGTTCCTGCTGATCCTCAGCTTGGCGGCGCGCGGGTCCGACCGCGCCGTGATGCTGATCCCGACCTGGTACCTGCTCGCGGTCTGGGTGGTGGCTGCGGGCGCGGCGGCGCTCGGCTATCTGACCAATGACCTGGCGGCGCCGGGCTTGGTCGGCGGCCTGGTCCTGATCGTCATGCTGATCGGCTTCACGGTGATGCAGTTCGCCTTTTCCGGCTCCGCCGGCGCGATGGACAGCGGCCCCAACGCCGAGCGGCGCTCGCTGGCCATGACGGGATCGGGCGAGGCGATCTTCGACTGGAACGTCTTGACCGACGAAGTGAACGGCAGCGAGGCGATCGAAAGCCAGCTCGGGCTCAACCGCGGGGCGCTCGCGGGGCCGGCCGCCGGCTGGCTCGACGTGTTGCATCCTCTCGATCGCGACCGTTACACGCTGGCGCTGGACGGGCTCCTTCATCAGCGCTCGGGCCGCATCAATCACGATCTGAGGCTGCGCGGATCGGACGGACATTATTTCTGGTACGTTTTGAAGGCCAGGCCGGTCATCAGCGCCGACGGCGAGGTGGTGCGGGTGATCGGCTCGCTATCGGACGTGACCGAGCTTAAATCGGCCGAAGAGCGCATGCTCCATGACGCGATTCACGACAATCTGACCGGCCTTCCGAACCGCGAGCTTTTCACGGATCGCCTCGGCGCGGCGATTCTCTTGGCCCAGAAGCCCGGCGCCGGCGCGCCGACGGTCATGGTAATCGACGTCGACGAATTCCAATCGGTCAACGATTCCTACGGGCTGTCGATCGGCGACTCGGCTCTTTTGGCGGTGGCCCGCCGCCTGGCGCGGGATCTACGTCCCGGCGATACGCTGGCTCGCCTGGGCGGCGACATGTTCGGCGCGATCGTGCTCGCGGAACCGGGCTCGATGGACGCGCCCGCCAGGATCGAGGCCTTGCGCGCTGTGCTCGCCTCGCCAATCAGCTTTGGCGAACGGGAAATCACGCTGTCGGTATCGATCGGCGCGGCGCACTACAATCCGAAGCTGCACGACAAAGGCGGCGATCTTCTCGCTGACGCTCAACTCGCGCTCGCCAACGCCAAAAAGGCTGGCGGCGACCGGGCGGAGATTTTCGCCCCTAACATGCGCCTGCATCGCACCGACCGGCAGACGCTGGGCAACGATGTGCGGCGCGCGCTCGAGCGCGGCGAGATCTCGATTTTATTCCGCCCCATCGTGCGCCTCGAGGATCGCACGGTCGCCGGATTCCAGTCGCTCATCCGCTGGCGTCATCCGAGGCTTGGAATCCTCGGCGACGATGAGTTCCTCCAGGCCGCCGAGTCGACCGGCGCAATCGTCGACATCGGCGCCTACGCTCTCGAGTCGACCGCGAGGGAGCTCGCTGCATGGCAAAAGGCGCTTGAGGTCAATCCGCCCATCTTCGCGACGGTCGCAGCCTCGTCGCGCCAGATGCTCAGCCACGACCTGCTTCTAGACGTGCGCTCCGCGCTCGGACGCCATTACGTCCAGCGCGGCTCGCTCAAACTCGCCGCTGCGGAAAGCCTGGTGATGGAGAACCCGGAATATGCCGCGGCGCTCCTGCAGCGGGTGCGCGAAATCGGCGCGGCGCTCATGCTCGACCGGTTCGGCGCCGGCTACACCTCGCTCGGCCATCTGCCGGAATACCGTTTCGACGCGATGCGGATCGACGCGTCGCTGGTCAGACCCAACGCCTTTGGCGCGCGGTCGCCCATCCTGCGCTCGATCGTCGCCATGGCGCAGGAGATCGGCATGGATGTCATCTCCGAGGGGGCGGAGACGGAATCCGACGCCGTCGAGCTTGCCCAGCTTGGCTGCCAATTCGCGCAAGGCTCGGCTTTCGGCCAGCCCATGACCGCGGCCGCGGCGCGGAAGCTCATGGGCGCGGCGGTCGCTTAGAGGGTGGAAAGCGCCCTTCGAGGAGAGGCGACAGAAGTAGCCCCAGACCCTCTAGCCGCCATTTTACCGGCGCCCCTAAGATTTTCAGCGGGTTACGACCCCGTTTAGTTTCACCCTCCAAAAATCGCGCAGTCTGGCTTCAAGCCCAAAATAATACGTATATATAATGTTATTTCATGCAAACCGTCGCGGCCCCCCGACGTTTGTGG
>DATDHT010000158.1:0-4273 GCA_036521435.1 Roseiarcus sp. | reverse complement strand
TATTTGCAGGCTGTCGCGGGCAGAATCTCAAGCTTGCGAAGGTTTGCGCGCAAGGCGAATGCGCCGTAGTCGAGCTTGAGGCTGCCCGAGACGCCGTTCTCATAAAGGTCGAACGAAAGCGTATATTCAGGCGGGGCGTCGCCCGAGGCTTCGTTGAAGTAGGAAATCACGACCGGCCAGCGGCGTATTCCGCTCAGCGCCGAAGCGGTCTCAGTGTCTTCGTCGGGCTTCGTCGCTTCTTTTCCGATCACCGACATGGTCGCAAAGATTTTCGCGCCCGTATCCGAGCCGTCATAGACGCGCGCCTGCATGGCGCCGCCGCCGTGCTTGGCGGCCTCAATCAGGCGCTCGATATGCTGAGTGGGAAACAGGACCTCGTGGCCGAAGTCCAACGTCTGCGCTTTCGGCTTGGTCAACATGACGCGCATGTCGTCATTGTCGCCGCGAGTGGCTGTGCCGGCGACGGGGGGAGTGTCCTGGGGACTCCGGGAATCGACCTGGAAACGCATCGACTTGCCGTTCCCGTCCTCGAACGACATGGCGTTCACTTGCATGTTAATGGGATCGCCTTCGCTACGTTCCATTTGCGTCATCTGGCGAAAATTGGAAGTGTATCCCTCGCAGGCCGAGCCGTGAAATTCGTAGGCAATGAGGCCGGCGGCCGAGATCGGCGCTTGAGCGGAAGATGGCGCCGGACCCGAGGAGTCCGCTAGCGAGATGTCATAAGCCGCGCGATGCGAGACGAGCGGCAAGACCGGTGACGCTTCGGCGAGAGCTGCGGAAGAAGCGCAGAGGACCGTCGCGACACAGAGGGCGAAGCATGAGGACATTGTCTCTCCACGGGACGATGACAATCTCTAAGAGCCCGCGCATTGTCCGCGCTTTTTTGGCGCCGTCAATGCCCGCGAGCGGGAGGCTCTGGTGTCTGACGCTCAGCCTTCTTCTGGCGCGACAGGCGCCCAGGCTTGCTCGAGTGGGGAGTCTTCGAGCGGGTCCTCGTCCGCCCTGAGCGGCAATGCGTCGTCCGGTTGGGGAACGTCATAGCCGGCCGGCAGTTTCCCCTCGAACAATCCGGCGCCCTTGAGCTCGTCGAGGCCAGGCAGATCCGCAATCGCGTTGAGGCCGAACTCAACCAGAAAGTCGGTCGTCGTGCCGTAGGTGATAGGCCGACCCGGCGCCTTTCGGCGTCCACGCATGCGCACCCAGCGCGCTTCCATGAGAACATCGAGCGCGCCCTTCGACACCGCCACGCCACGGATTTGTTCGATATCGGCGCGTGTGACGGGTTGGTGATAGGCGACAATGGCGAGCGTTTCGAGCGCGGCGCGCGAGAGCTTTCGCTTCTCGTCCCGGTCCCGGGCCAGCGCCCAGCCAAGATCGTCGGCGGTGCGGAACATCCATCGACGCGCAACCTGCGCTAGATTGACGCCGCGTCCGTCATAGAGCCGTTGCAATTCCTCCATGACCGCTCCAACATCCGCCCCTTTGGAAAGGCGCTGGGCGATGGCCGATTCCTCTAGCGGCTCCGCGGCGGCGAAAACCAGCGCCTCGGCGATCCGCACGTCCTCCGGCGAGACGCTGGGCGCGGCGGAAGGAAACAGTTGGGCGACATTATCCGCGCCGGTCATACGACCCATGGAGCGCCTTTCTTGAATTGCGATTGAACCGACAGGAACGGAGCCTGTTGGATGATGGAATCCGCGAAGGTTCGCGAAGCGCACGCTCCCTATTTGGCTTACATGGCGCACCTTCGATAGCGAGCGAAATGGGCAAAATCACGCGGCGCGCTCTTCGCCAGGGCTGAGTCCGATCGGGCGGAGCCAGATCGGCGCAAAGGCCCTCTCCTGACGCATTTCGATCTTACCCTCGCGCGCGAGTTCGAGCGACGCCGCGAAGGTGGACGCGCGCGCGCTCCGCCGCATGTCTGAGGCGGCACAGGCTTCAATCAGAAAGGTGTCGAAAGCCGTCCAATCGGTCTGCGCGCCAACCAGTCGAGTCAGGGCCTGGCGAGCCTCGGCAAGCGACCAGACCTCGCGCGCTTTGAAGCGGACGCGCGCCAGCGCATGGCGCTGGCTCTGCCGCGCGTAAGCCGCCAACAGGTCGTAGAGGTTGCTTTGGTAGGAGATGCGCGCGGAGGTCTTGATGGCGACCTCCGGCTCTCCTCTCGTGAAGAAATCGCGCCCCAAACGGGGCCGGCTCATCAAGTGCTCGCCCGCCTTGCGGATCGCAGCAAGCGCGCGCAGCCGTTGCGCGAGACCCTCCGCAAGCGCCGGAGCGTCCAGTTCCGCCGGCTCCGCGGGCGCGGGAAGGAGCAGGCGAGACTTGAGGAACGCCAGCCACGCCGCCATGACCAGATAGTCGGCGGCCAGCTCGAGGCGCAGTTTGCGGGCGGCCTCGACGAACAGCAAATATTGTTCCGCGAGCGCGAGAATGGAAATGCGTGCCAAGTCGACTCGCTGCCGTCGAGCGAGTTCCAGCAAGAGGTCAAGCGGGCCTTCGAAGCCATCGAGGTCGACGGTGAACGCGGCCTCGCCCGTCGCCTGAGCGAGGTCGAAATCGGCGCTAAACCCATCCGCTGCCAACGAATCACCTCCGTGGCGCATGGTGGGGCGCCGGGAGGAGCCAGGCAAGGGCGGCCCGAGTCCTCTTCGACAGACGGCGCTGCTCCAAGCGGCCTAAAATGTATGGTTTCCGGGTAATCGTATAGTCATATGTATATCGTTACCCAAACCAAGGCTTTAACTTACGCAACGTTAGGATTAACTGAGTCCGTTTAGGTAAACACGATGAGATTGAATTGAATTCTCGGATTACTATTGTATATCTGCCCCTCAGGCGTATTATTCGATTGTCCGTCAGCATGATGTTGGCGGCGACGCCCAGCGGCCCCGGTCCGCCGCAACCCCGGGAGCCGTAGGGCCGGCCGGCCTGAACGCGACATGGAGCGCCTCCACATCCGTGTTCGGCCGGCCACCCTTCTCTCTTCGTGTCGCCAGTTAGTACCGGCGCAACAGACTCACCATTTTGCCTTGAACCCGGACGCGATCCGGCCCGAAGATCCGCGTTTCATAGGCCGGATTCGCAGCCTCGAGCGCAATCGACGCGCCCCGTTTGCGCAATCGCTTGAGCGTCGCTTCCTCCTCGTCGATCAACGCGACGACAATCTCGCCCGTTTCGGCCGTATCCTGTTTGCGAATGATGACCGTGTCGTTCTCGAGGATGCCGGCCTCGATCATCGAATCGCCGCGCACCTCAAGGGCGAAGTGCTCGCCGCTGCCTAAAAATTCCGGCGGCATGGCCAAGGTTTGAAGCCGGGTCTGAATGGCCGAGATCGGAGTGCCGGCGGCGATCCGGCCCATCATCGGCACCATGACTGCAGGATGGTCGTCGACGTCACGCGTTGGCGCAAGGGGCCGTACGCGACCCAGATTGCCCGGGATGACGCTCGGCGAGAATCTCTGCAACCTAGGAGCAGCGACGGTCGCCGATTCCGGCAGCCGCAAGACTTCGATGGCTCGGGCGCGATTGGCCAGCCGGCGAATGAAGCCGCGCTCCTCGAGCGCCATGATAAGCCGATGAATTCCGGATTTCGAGCGCAGCTCCAGCGCTTCTTTCATTTCATCGAACGACGGGGGCACCCCCTCCTCCTGCAGGCGCTCATGGATGAAACGCAACAGCTCGCTCTGCTTTTTCGTGAGCATCTCGGTCTCCAAAGTACCGCCCTATTCGCCGTCGAAGTCCGGTCGGGCGAATCACGATTTTGGCTAAAACAAATCGCGAACAAACCCTAGTCGTTCACGCCTTGTTCGGCAAGCGGAATTTGAGAAACTTTGACGGCCAAGCAGAAACTGACGCCAAACCTCCCTCGCTTTGCCGGTCGCCGAGGTTTCAGCCCATGGCCAAACGGTTCCCGCGCGCCTTTTAGAGCCGAACACGGTCAAGGCTTAGAATGTCGCGCCGCGCTCGGGCGCTGTGATCGGGATCACAGCTCGATTGAAGACCTCGGATTATTCGTGTTTAGTGGGAAGATTGCTGCTTCTGCCTAGCGCGGCTCCGGGCAGCGCGCGGGGCAGAGGGAATACGAGGGCCGCGTCCTGTTCGCCGGGCAAAAGCCATATCCGACTTGGCGGCAGGCGCTCCCCCCGCCGGACGATCCCGGTCGCGATCCGCCTGCGAAGGAGCCGGTCGCCACAACATCGACGAACGTCGCGCCCAAACCGCGCCGATCGCTCGTCCTTCCGTTCGTTATTGGGATCAGTTTTGCCGTCGCCGC
>DATDHT010000157.1:0-4512 GCA_036521435.1 Roseiarcus sp. | reverse complement strand
GGCAAGCGTCTCGCGCGACCATTCGGCATAGCTCTTGTCGAGAAGCGGCAGGTCGAGCAGCCATTCGCCGGGATAGTCGACGATATCGACCGTAAGCGTCGAGCCCCGCGAGCCCCAGCCCGAGGCGCTCTCGAACTCGATTGTCAGCCTGAGCTGGGCGATGCGGCGGGTCGATTCCGGCCAGCGGCGATCCGGTCCCGAGAGGCTTTTCAGATGCTCCTCATAGGCGAAGCGCGGCACCGCGTCGTCCGGCTGCGGTTCGAGCCGCACCCGCTTGATGCGCCCCTCGGCGGAGGCGGCCAGGACGGGTAAGCGCGCGCCCGCGATCAGATTGTTGACGAGCGCCGTCAGGAACACCGTCTTGCCGGCGCGCGAGAGTCCGGTCACCCCGAGGCGTAAGGGCGCGCCGGAGAAATAGTCGCCGATCGAGCGGGCGACGAGTTCCGCCTCGAAGATGAGATCGCTGAAACCTGACAAGGAAAAATCCGCGCCGAACCGGGGCCTATTTAGGCGGCGCCCGCTGGTTTGGACAGTGGGGGCCCGTCGGGAGCCGGCGGAGCGGAAAGCGCCTCCGGCTTCCTTTGCGCGCGTCAGTCCGCGTCCGCCTCGAGGTCCGCGGGTGTGAGGTAAAGCGCCAGCATTCCCGAATTGCGAGCGACCTGCTCCCAGCGCTGAATCGAGAAGTCCAGAACCGCGACCGCGCCCGTCGGATATTTCGCCGCCAGGCGGTGTCGTTCAGGCTCTGCGCTCGAGCCGGTCAGCGTCGTCGCCAGTTCGCCGAGACCAGGATTGTGCCCGACCAGAGCCACGCGTTTATGCGCGTCGGCGAGTGCGCGCGCGCGATCCAGCAGCGTGGTGAGAGACGCGTCATAAAGGCGGGCGTCCTGTTCAAGCTCGACCTTGTTTCGCCACTCGGCGGCGAAAATCTCGGCCGTCTGCTTGGCGCGGGCCGCGCCGGAATGGATGAGAACATCCGGAAGAAAGCGGCGGGCGGCCAGCGCCTTGGCGACCCGTCTCGCGTCGGCGCGACCGCGCTCGGTCAGCTTGCGCACGTAATCGTCGCGCCCGACGGAGAGCTCAGCCTTGGCGTGACGAACGAGAAACAATCGGCGCATGAATCAAGATTGCGCAAGCGCTCGAAGATTGGCAAGTTTTGTCTTCGACTGCGGACAGGAGATTCGGTGCGGGAAGCCCTCCCGGCGAGCTCATGCGCCCTGTGACGGCACTGCCGATGCGTCGGCCGCTTTTCGCCCTTAAGCCTTATGTTTCTCCTTCAAATATTCCTGAAGCGCCGTCTTGGCGGGCGCCGGCACGTTGGCGGCGATGAACTCGTCAATTGTCCAGGTCTGTAATGGCTTGATCTGTGGGGAGCCGGGTGAGCGCGCATTCGGCGTTACGCGCTCACACACCACGGACTCGCCGTTCAAACGGTACTGTTCATAGGGTCGTGCGCGCGAACTTCGCGCCTTGAAGAAAATGTCAGGACCAAGCGTCACGGTCGTCCGTTCCTATGTTTCCGGCTCAGTATATCACCGGACTCGCCGGTGTGCGAGCGCTCGCCGAATCGCCTCAAATCGCAAACTGCGACGGAAGCGCCGCCCGCTAGCGCTCGCGCCGGCTCAAAAATGCGACCCTCTCGAACAGGTGCACATCCTGCTCGTTCTTGAGCAATGCGCCGTGCAGCGGCGGGATCAGTTTCTTCGCGTCACGCTCGCGCAGCGCCTCTGGCGCAATGTCCTCATTGAGCAGGAGCTTGAGCCAGTCGAGCAGCTCCGAAGTCGTCGGCTTCTTTTTCAGTCCCGGCGTTTCGCGCAGCGTGAAGAACGACCGCATCGCCTCGTCCACGAGTCGCGGCTTGATCGACGGATAGTGCGATTCGACAATCCTGCGCATCGTCTCGGCGTCGGGAAAGCGGATGTAGTGAAAGAAGCAGCGGCGCAGGAACGCGTCGGGCAGCTCCTTCTCGTTGTTGGAGGTGATGATGACGATGGGCCGGACGCGCGCCCGCACCGTTTCTCCGGTCTCATAGACGTGAAACTCCATCTGATCGAGTTCGAGCAGAAGGTCATTGGGGAATTCGATGTCCCCCTTGTCGATCTCGTCGATCAGCAGCACCGGGCGAAGCGGCGAAACGAAAGCGTCCCAGAGCTTGCCGCGGCGAATGTAGTTGGCGATCTCGGACACGCGCGGATCGCCGAGCTGCGAATCGCGCAGGCGCGAGACGGCGTCATATTCATAGAGACCTTGCTGGGCTCGCGTGGTCGATTTGACGTGCCAGGCGATGAACGGGGCTTGAACGGCGGCGGCGATCTCCTGCGCGAGCAGCGTCTTGCCGGTGCCCGGCTCGCCCTTGACCAGGAGCGGACGCTCGAGCGCGATTGCGGCGTTAACGGCGGTCTTCAGTTCGTCGCCCGCCACATAAGTTGCGGTTCCTTCAAAACGCATCAATGGTTGGGTCCTTTTGCAACTCCCTCGTCGTGAGGAGCCCCGACGGCGCGTCTCGAACGATGCTTGTGACGCCGCGAAACACCCCTCGCCGTTCACTCTGGAGCATTCTTCGAGGCCCCGCTAGCGCAGGGCGCCTTGAGACATGAGGGGGATGATGTCCCAGCGGGCCGAAATCTCTACCGCCCGAACGCTCATCGTCAATTCATCAGGCCCTTGACGGTCTCGATGAGCTGCTTGAGCGAGAAGGGCTTCGGCAGGAATACGAAGTCCTGGCCCTCCGGCAGGTTGCGCGCGAAGGCGTCGTCGGCGTAGCCGGAGACGAAAATGACCTTAGCCATCAATCCGCGTTTGCGCAGTTCCGTCAGCATCGTCGGCCCGTCCATTTCCGGCATGATGACGTCGGAGACGATGAGGTCGATCGGCTCGCTTGCCTCCTCGACAACCCGCAAGGCGTCGAGGCCCGTCTCGGCCTCCAGCACCGTATAGCCACGCGAGGCGAGCGCACGCGAGGCGAAAGCGCGCACCGCCTCTTCGTCCTCGACCAGCAGGATCGCGCCGCGTCCGGTCAGATCCGCGGCCGGCTTAGGCGCCGCCTCTGTCTTCACCGGCTCGTCGACGTCATCGGCCAGGCGCCGAGGCAGCAGAACCCGGAATGTCGCGCCGGCGCCCGGCTCGCTGTCGCAGAACACATACCCGCCCGTTTGCTTGACGATGCCGTAGACCATCGACAAGCCGAGGCCGGTGCCTTTGCCGACATCCTTGGTGGTGAAGAACGGCTCGAAGATCTTGGCCCGGACCTCAGGCGGAATTCCGTGACCTGTGTCCTCTACCTCGACGAGCACATAATCGGCGGGGGCGACATCCACCTCTTTCAAGCTGCCGCATTCGGGGCCCGGAAAGTTGCGCGTGCGCAGCGTGATCTTGCCGCCCTCATGCATGGCGTCGCGCGCATTAACGACGAGATTGACGATCACCTGCTCGAACTGGTTGAGGTCGGCCTTCACCTGCCACAAGTCGCGCCCGTAGACCACGTCGAGCTGGATCTGCTCGCCGACCAGGCGGCGCAGCAACATCTGCAATTCCGACAGCACGTCGTTGAGCTGCAGCGTCTGGGGACGGAGCGTCTGCCGGCGCGAAAAGGCGAGCAATTGCCGCACCAGCCCAGCCGCCCGGTTGGCGTTCTGCTTGATTTGCATGATGTCCTGAAAGGACGGGTCGGTCGGGCGGTGATTGGCGAGCAGGAGATCGGAATAGCCGATGATCGCGGTCAAGACGTTGTTGAAGTCGTGCGCGACGCCGCCGGCGAGCTGGCCGATGGCCTGCATCTTCTGGCTTTGCACGAGATTCTCTTGCAGCGTGCGTTGCTCGGTGGTGTCGAGAGCGAATAGGGTCGCGCTCGCGCCCTCGTCGCTGCGCGGGTCGGCGGCCGAGACGAACAGCCTCGCCGAACGCTGGGCGCCCGGCCCTTCGAGCGACACGTCGAGGGGCGCGATTTCGCCCTTGCCTTGGGCCGCCGCCTCGATCGATGCGCTTAAAGGAGCGCGATCGCGCTCGGCGACAAGGTCGAAAATCGATAGCCGTCCCTTGGCGGCGTCGCTCTTGGCAGCGGCCTGAGCGAGGCGGGCAAACGCGGCGTTGGGACGCAGCACTGCGCCTGCGGAATCCACGGCCGCGATGGCGACCGGGGTCGAATTGAAAATGCGGGCGAAACGCACTTCCGCCGCGCGCAGATCTTCGCCCTTGATGTCGCCGGGAGCGCGATTGATCACCAGCGAGCGAGAAGGACCTGGCGTGCCTTCGCCGGAGAAGGCGACCTTGTGCAGGATGCGCGTTGGCAGCAGCCGGCCCTGGCGGGGCTTGAGGTCGACGTCGAATTGCTGCGTCGTCACTTCGCCGGGCGGGCCGGATATGATGGCGAGCATCGCGCCGCCGTCTCCGGCGACGATGTCGTCGATCTTGAGCCGGCCGGCGCTGAACTGGGCGAGATCATAATCAAGCCAACCGGCCAGGGTGGCGTTCATATGCGCAATCGAACCGTCGGGTTCGGCGGAGAAAAAGCCCGCT
>DATDHT010000156.1:0-7705 GCA_036521435.1 Roseiarcus sp. | reverse complement strand
GAGCGTTACGAGGAGATCGCCGACCGGATCACCGAGACGCTTGGCTTCATGCGCGCTGTGGGCCTCGACCCCGAGGCCCATCCGGAATTGCGCTCGACGGACTTCTACACGTCGCACGAGGCGCTGCTGCTCGGCTATGAGCAGGCGATGACGCGGCTCGATTCGACCTCCGGCGACTATTACGCGACCTCAGGCCACATGATCTGGATCGGCGACCGGACGCGCCAGCTCGGCGGCGCTCACATCGAATTCGGCCGGGGGGTGAAGAACCCGATCGGCCTCAAATGCGGCCCCTCGCTCACGCCCGACGAACTCATGCGCCTGATCGAGATCCTCGATCCCGACGAGGAGCCGGGCCGCCTCACGCTGATCTGCCGGTTCGGCGCGGATAAGATCGACGCCGCGCTACCGCCGCTCTTGCGTGCGGTCAAGCGCGAAGGCCGCAAGCTCTTGTGGGTCTCAGACCCGATGCACGGCAACACGATCACGACTTCGAGCGGCTACAAGACGAGGCCGACCGAACGCATCGCCCAGGAAGTGCGCAACTTCTTCGGCGCCTGCAGCGCGGAGGGCGTCTATGCCGGCGGCGTTCATCTCGAGATGACCGGCAAGAACGTGACCGAATGCACCGGCGGGGCGCGCGTCATTTCGGAAGCGGATCTGCATGATCGCTACCACACCTTTTGCGATCCGCGCCTCAATGCGGAGCAATCGGTCGAGATGGCCTTCATGGTCGCCGATCTCCTGAAGGTGCAGCGGCTGGCGGCGCCCGAGCGGCCAGTCCGGGCGGCCGAGTGACCTGCATCGTTCGGAGCCCAGACCGCAGCGTGGGAGCTTGATGCGCCTTTCTGAATACGCGCGCAGCCGCGACAACAATTTCACCTTGCTGCGGCTGCTCGCAGCCTTCACCGTCGTGCTTGCCCACAGCTGGTCAGCCCTCGGCATCGACGGACGCGACTTTGCTTACGACTATGTCGGGCGAGAGATCGCCGAGATGGCGCTCGACATGCTGTTCGTGACGAGCGGTTTTCTCGTGACGGCGAGCCTGTTCAATCGGGGCGACCTCACCCATTTCCTGTGGGCTCGCGGGCTTAGGCTCTTTCCGGCGATCTGGCTCATGGTGCCGCTCACCGTGTTCGTCCTCGCCCCCGCGCTGACCACGCTGCCGGTCAAGGATTATCTGGAGTCGCCGGCGACATGGGAATACGTGCGCAAGACAGCGACGGTCGTTGGCGGCGTGCGGTGGTCGCTGCCGGGGGTGTTCGAGACGCTGCCGCTCAAGGGTGAGTTCAACGGCTCGCTCTGGACCCTGCCGATCGAAGCGCGGATGTATATTTATCTGGCGGTGGGCTGGATTGCTTTTGCCTGGTGGCCGCAGATCCGGGTGCGCACGCTGGGCTTCGTTGCGCCGATCGCCGCCGCCGTGATGTTCGTCGTGGTTCTGCGCGCCCGCGCGCAGGGCGTGCTCGGCAACGGGAACGTCGAGATCTTCATGTTTTTCATGGGCTCCTCGCTCTATTTCTGGCGCGAGAAGCTGTTCATGAACCGGATCACCTTCGTCGCGCTGCCGCTCATCGTCATAGCCGCCTCGCTCATGATCGGACCGATCGTCGCCTTCCCCCTCTATCTCCTGTGCGTCGCGCCGTTCATGCTGCATCTCGCCTATATTCCCGGCGGTCCGATCAGGCGCTTCAATGCCTGCGGCGACTATTCCTACGGCGTCTATATCTACGCTTTCCCCGTCCAACAGACGCTGGCGCTTCTCTTTCCCAAGATCACCGTCCTGGTCATGGCCGGAAGCGCGGGGGTGCTCTCGTTCGCGCTTGCCTTCTGCTCGTGGAACCTGGTCGAGAAGCGGGCGATGGGACTGAAGGACGTCTGCGCCGACGCCACAACGCGTGCGCTGAGCGCGGCCGCGGCGCCCTTCGCGCGCTGGCGTGCGGATCCCAAGCCGGGCAAGTTGTCAGCTGGCGCGCCGTCTGATGCGTCGGCTTCTCACCCCTCCGGTGCGATGAGCGTCAGCTCGGGAAAATAGGCGCGATAGCGCCGCACGTCGTGCGTGAGCAACGGCGCCGCCGCGACGCTGGCATGCGCTCCGATAAAGAAGTCGGGCAGCGCGCTGGTGCGGACTCCGCCGCTGCGCCGATATAACCTGAAAGCCTGGGCCGCGCGGAAGGCCGCGGATACTGGCATTTCCGCCACCGCCAAGTCGAACTTCTCGATTTCCGCGTCACAATCCGACTGCGACTCGAAGCCGATTGCGAACTCGGCGTAGACAATTGCATTGATCAGCAACGGGCCGCGAACGTGAGCGGACGCGATTGCATGACGCGATCAATCCGACCAGGCGGGATTGCCGGTCGCGACATCAATCAAAATGCTCGTGTCGACGAAAATCAATCGTCGCCCCGGGTCATCGCCATGATCTCTTCGGTTGAAAATCCGCGGAACGGTCGACGGCGGCTCATGTCTTTCAATCCATTCATATAAGCCTCGGCGCTCTTCGCGGCGGCCTCGGCCTCGATGATCACCCCACCCTCGGGCCGCACGCGAACGTTCACGCGGTCGCCCGGGCGAATATTCGCCGCTTCGCGTACAGCTTTCGGCAGAGTCACTTGCCCTTTGACCGTGACATTGGTCGCCAATTCAACCTCCGTAATACCGGCGACGAAGAAAGTAATACTCCGCGCCTCCATCGTCAAGGACTCGTCCTGCGATGGCTTCCTACAAAAGCGCCCCCGCATTGCGCCTCCCGAGGCCCTCGGGCAAAAGTCTCACTCATGTCCCCTTCGCGAAGCAACCGCCTCGTCATCGCGCTCGCCCAGATCCCCGCGATCGTCGGCGATATCGCGGGCAACCGCGATCGTCTGCGCGAAGCGCGCAAGGAGGCGGCCGGCTTTGGCGCCGATATCGTGATGGCGCCGGAGCTCTATCTCTCCGGCTACCCTCCCGAGGACCTGGTGCTGAAGCCGGCGTTTCAGGAGGCCTGCCGGGCGGCCTGCGAGGAGCTGGCGCGCGACACCGCCGACGGCGGACCGGCGGCGCTGGTCGGCCTCCCCTGGGTCGAGGACGGCAAGCTCTACAACGCCATGGCGCTCCTTGATGGGGGGCGGATCGAGGCGGTGCGGTTCAAGGTCGACCTGCCCAATTACGGCGTCTTCGACGAGAAGCGCGTGTTCGCAGCCGGGCCGTCGCCGGGGCCGATCGTCTTTCGCGGCGCGCGCGTGGGCGTTCCGATCTGTGAGGACATCTGGGGCCCCGACCCGGTCGAGTGCATCCTCGAAACCGGGGGCGAAATTCTGCTCGTGCCCAACGCCTCGCCTTACGAGCGCGACAAGCTCGCCACTCGCCAGAACATCGCTGTCGCGCGGGTCGTCGAGAGCGGGCTGCCGCTCATCTATCTCAACATGGTCGGCGGTCAGGACGAGCTCGCGTTCGACGGCGGCTCGTTCGCGCTCAACGCCGACCGAACCTTAGGCGCGCAATTGCCCGCCTTCCGCCCCATGGTGGCGCGCACCGTCTGGGAGCGGGGCGACAACGGCTGGCGCTGCGTCGAGGGTCCCCGCGAAGTGGTCGAGGAGGGGGACGAAGCCGACTATGCGGCCTGCGTCATGGGTCTGCGCGACTATGTCGAGAACAACCGCTTTCCCGGAATTGTGCTTGGCCTCTCCGGCGGCGTCGATTCGGCTCTATGCGCCGCGATGGCGGTCGATGCGCTCGGCGCTGAGCGGGTGCATGCGGTGATGCTGCCCTATCGCTTCACCTCGAACGAATCGCTGTCCGACGCCGCGGGATGCGCGAAGGCGCTCGGCATCCGCTACGACATTGTGCCGATCGCCGAGCCGGTCGAGGGCGTGGAGCGCGCTCTCAAACAGATGTTCGCCGGCAAGCCGCGCGACATCACCGAAGAGAACATCCAGAGCCGCGCGCGCGGCCTGATCCTGATGGCGATCTCCAACAAGACCGGCGCGATGGTCGTGACGACCGGCAACAAGTCGGAAATGTCGGTCGGCTATGCCACGCTCTACGGCGACATGAACGGCGGCTTCAACCCGATCAAGGACCTCTACAAGATGGAGGTTTTTCGCTTGTCCGCGTTGCGCAACCGGTGGAGACCTGCGGGCGCGCTCGGTCCGGACGGCGAAGTGATCCCTGAGAACATCATCGTCAAGCCGCCAAGCGCGGAACTGCGCGAGAACCAGAAGGACGAGGATTCGCTGCCGCCCTATCCGGTGCTCGACGGGATTCTGCGCGGTCTGGTCGAAAAAGAGATGCGCGTCGCCGACATTGTGGCGGAGGGTTTCGATGCCGAGACGGTGGGCAGAATCGAGCGCCTGCTTTATCTTGCCGAGTACAAGCGCCGCCAGTCGGCGCCGGGGGTCAAGGTGGGGCCGAGGAACTTCGGCCGCGACCGGCGCTATCCGATCGTCAACCGGTTCCGCGATCTGGGCCTTGAGGCGCAGAAGCCGGACGCATCGATCGCGCCGCTGAAGTCGACAGGCATGAGCGAACGGTTCGAGGAATAGGGCCAGCGGCGGCTGCCGGAGGCCAATCTCTTGCGCCGCAACCATGCTAAAGACCTGATATGAGCGACGTCGCCGGGCGCGAAGCGCCTGTGGAGGTTCCATGCAAAAGGTTGCGTTCAAGGCCGGAGAGACGATCATCCGCGAGGGCGAGGACGGCGATACCGCGTTCTTCATCGTCAGCGGGATTGTTAATGTCTCCGTCGGCCGCGGCGACAGAGCCCAGACGGTTGGTAAGCTTGAGACCGGCGAAGTGTTCGGCGAAATGAGCCTGATCGACCCGGGTCCGCGATCGGCGACTGTGACCGCGACATGCGACACCGAATGCCTCGCCGCCTCTTATCAAGACTTCGTGTCCGCGATCGAGGAGAACCCGGAACGCGCCGTCGGGTTCATGAAGACGCTCGTGCGGCGCCTGCGCAAGATGAATGAATTGCTCGAGAGCGGGAACCCGGATGGGCGCGGCTTTCGCGAGATGCTTCTGGATTGTCAACCATCCGCCGGTTCTCCTGAGGCCAGCGCGCTGCCTTGGACGATGCTGTGGTGACTGCGTCGGGCAGGGGCTCGGCTTTGAGGCCGCCTGGCCGCCATACCGGGTTGAATCGCAACGGGACCCTCGGTCCCGGGACGCTGCCGCGGCGAGACCCGAGGAGAGACGCTTGACCGCAGGGGCGGATGCCACACCGCCATTTGCCCGGCCAGCGATCAAAGCCCGAGGAGTCTTCGCGGCGGTCCTCGGCAACGGTTTCGAATTCTTCGATTTCACAGTCTACGCCACGTTCCTCGGAATGATTGGCCAGGCGTTCTTTCCGTCTGACAATGTCCTGGTGAGCGATCTGGCGTCGGCCGCCACTTTCGGCGTCGGCTTCGTCGCGCGGCCGCTTGGGGGCGCCTTGATCGGCGCTTACGGCGACCGCGCGGGGCGCAAGCCGGCGATGATCCTCTCCATCGGGCTGATGGCGATCGGCAGCGGCATCATCGCGTTCACGCCCGGTTACCAGACGATTGGCGTCCTGGCGCCGATCCTCTTGATTGTCGCGCGCCTCTTTCAAGGATTCGCCGTCGGCGGCGAGGTGGGGCCCGCGACCATGTTTTTGCTTGAGGCCGCGCCGAGAGACCGGCGCATGCTGTTTGCGAGTTGGCAGCTCGCGAGCCAGAACCTCAGTAGTCTGTTGGGCGGCTCGATCGGCCTCCTGCTGGCGTTGGCGCTGTCCCAATCGAGCTTGAACCAATGGGGCTGGCGCGTTCCGTTCGCGTTTGGGGTCTTGATCGCCCCGGTCGGCATCGCCATGCGCAGCCAACTGGTGGAGACCCTCGAAAAGCCGTCGCAAGAACGTGCGCGCGGCGCGACCGCGATTCTCTCGGCTGTCATTCGATCCAACTGGCGCGGCGTGCTGCTTGGACTCGCGCTCATCAGCGGCGGCACGATCACTCAATATTTTCTGATCACCATGACGCCCTATGCGATCCGCACCCTTCATTTGCCTCCCTCGTCCGCAATGCTCGGCGCGATCACGCTCGGAATCACCGGCTGCCTCGGGGCGCTCGCCGGCGGAGCCCTGGCCGATCGGTGGGGCCTTCGCCCGGTCGTGATCGTTCCACGCATTTTGCTGATGATCGTCTTGTTTCCGGTGATGAAATTTCTGATCGCCAATCCAAGCGCCACGACGCTCGTCCTGGCGATTGCGATCCTGAGCTTGCTGCACGCCGCGAGCGTCGCCGTCGTGGTTGCGTTGACTCCACTGATCTTTCCGCCCGAGATCCGCTCGACCGGGCTCGCGCTCACTTACGCGCTTGGCGTTGCGATCTTTGGCGGAACGGCGACCTATGTCGTCACGTGGCTCGTTGGCGTCACAGGGGATCCGCTGGCCTCGACCTACTATGTGATGGCGGCGAATGTGGTGTTGCTCCTGGCCGCCTTCTCGATTCGCAATTCCGACACCACAGCCGCCGCCTAGCCGCCGCTCTTGGATAGTCAGGTCCAGGGAGGGCAGGCAGGGCGCCGTGCTCGCGTCGCCGTTTTTGGACTGGGTTGCCGCCCAAAAACGCCGAATTCAACCGATCTTGACAGGGCCTCGCAGTTCACGCCAATTCGGCTTGAAGGACCTCGGTGGGCCCAGGCCCAGGATTGTGCAAAAAGAGCGCGTCCGCCGGGCCGCCTTTATGGACTGTCCGGCTGAGGGATGAACAAGATCGCCGCCGAACCCGCTCAACCTTATCGCGGCCTGATCGCGGGCTATACCGATGCGATCCGCCAAAGCGATTTCAAGGCCAACATTGCGATCCTGTTCGTCGCCTTCATGATGGGCCCGGTGCTCGGCAACTATCCGCGATTTCCCCACTATCTGCCGATCCCCTTCGTGATGCTGCCGTTCCTCATCGTCTACATATGCCTGCTGGCGGTGCTCATTCCTCGCTACCCCAAGCGCGGCGGCAAGCACTTCATCGTCTCGCGCAACGCCACGATCAACGATTTCGCTAAAGTCGTCGAAGCCGAGGACGAGCTCGAGCAGCTGAAACTGCGTTGCTCGGTTCTTTCGGAACTCTTGTGGTGGAAGACGCTTTACATTCGCATCAGTTTTTTTGTCGCGATGGCGAGCATCGTCGCGAGCATGTTTTTGCTCGTCTACATTTGGTATGTTTAGGCGAGCGCGCTCGATGAGCGGTCATCCGATTCCAGGGAGCAACACTGCCAAAATTGCTGCAGTTTCGCTCGCCGCATGGCCGGTGTCGCAATGCCGGTGATATCCAAAGATCACGAAAATCAGTTGCGCAATCTGATCGCCGGATATGGCGACTCCATTCGTCTAAGCGACATCAAGGCGAATATCGCGGTTCTTTTCGTCGCCATCATGATGGGGACGGTCCTGCAGTTTCGCGACCACTACCCTCATTATTTGAACGTGCCGGTGCTGCTTACGCCGTTCATCGTCATCTTCTTCAATCTGCTGGCCTCGGTCTATCCGCGCTTTCCCCTCGCCGGACGAAGACGGTTCCCGATCTGGCGCGGTTCAAACCCGGAAGATTTCGAGTTCATCGCTGACCCAGTTCTGGACGTTGAGGAACTGCCGATTCGATGCGCGCTCATGTCGCGCATTCTGTTCTGGAAGAACATAACCCTTCAGACAGCCTATCTCGTCGCGATGGCGACGCTCGCCGCCGCGGGGGTGCTGTTGTTCGTG
>DATDHT010000155.1:0-9121 GCA_036521435.1 Roseiarcus sp. | reverse complement strand
ACGGTGCTCGGGCTTGAGTTCGAGCGCGGCGACCATTGCGGCGACGATGGAAGGCGGCGGCGACGTCTGTCCGCAGCCGATCGGCAGCGCGATGTCGCGGCCCGCAATGTCGGCGAACCGCGGCGGCATGAAGAGAGCGCGGGGCGCGCGCTCGAGCGCCCGTAACAGTCCCAGGTCGTTGATGCCCCGCGCCCGCATGGCGAGCGTGAACTGGGCGCGTTCTTCTGATTCGGCCACGGTCATGACGGGCCTTTATCCCGCCAATGTCGTTTCCTTTGCGTCAACGTTTTGCAAAAGCCTCCTCAAATCGCAGACGCGAATCATGATCGGTGAGATCAAGCCTGAGCGGGGTGATCGAAACCTTTTTGGCCGCGAGCGCCGCAAGGTCGGTTCCCTCCGCCTGCTCATAAGGACCACGCTGGAACATGAGCCAGAAATAGGGAAAGCCGCGCCCGTCGCGCCGCTCCTCGACCCGCATCAATTCGGTGTTGCGACGCCCCTGGCGGGTGAGCTCAATGCCTTCCACCTCGGACGCCGGGCAGGCGGGAAAGTTGACATTGACGAGGCCGCCCGGCGCGATGCCGGCGTCGAGAATCGTGCGGATGACCGGCGCCGCATGCGTTTCCGTCGCCTCCCATTCGATTTTCGGCCGTCCGACCGGACCGCCATAGGCCTGCGACAGAGCGATCGAGGGAATACCCAGCAGCGCGCCCTCCATCGCGCCTGCGATGGTGCCCGAGTAGGTGACATCCTCGGCGACGTTCTGGCCGCGGTTGACGCCTGAAAGGACGAGATCAGGCGGATTGTCGGCCATGATTTTTCTGACCCCCATGATGACACAGTCGGTCGGCGTGCCTTTCAAAGCGAAATGGCGAGGCCCGATTTCCCGCAAGCGCAGCGGGTCGCTGAGAGAAAGCGAATGGGCGACGCCCGACTGATCGCTCTCCGGAGCGACGACGGTCACGTCGTCCGACAGTTCGCGCGCGATCGATTCGAGGAGCTTGAGCCCAGCTGCATGGATGCCGTCGTCATTGGTAAGCAGGATTCGCATGGACGGGGTTTTCGCACGAGGGGCGCGTCGAGGCGAGCGGGTTCTGCGGAAAAGACAATGCGCGGGGTTCGGGCGCTATTGCAGCAGCGGCCCGAGCTCGGGCCAGCCGTCCGCGCTCCAGATGATGGGCGAAAACTGAAGCTTGGGCGCCCCTGCCGCGTCGCCGTCGTAATAATGATAGGCCAGCCAATCGCCTTTGGAGGTTTTCACCGCCTCCTGCCCGCCAGGCCCGATAAAGCGGCCGGTCGTCGCCAGGATCAGCGAGCCGCCGCCCTTCAGCATCGCGTTGCCGTCTCGGTCTCGGTATGGACCCTCGATCCGGTCGGCGCGGCCGACGCGGATGTTGTAGGTCGAGGCGACGCCTTTGCAGCACTGGCCGAAGCTGGCGAAGAGGATGAACTTGCCGTCGTGCTCGAAGATCGAGGCGGCTTCGATTGCGCCCCCATTGCGACCGGCAAGCGGAATGCGCGGCTCATCCGCCCGGATGAGCGTACCTGTGTCCGGATTGAGCTCACTCAGCTTGATGCCGGACCAGAAGGAGCCAAAGGCGAGCCAGGCGCTGCCGTTTGACGAATCGAACCGGAACGGATCGATGGCGTTGAAGTCGTCGCCATCCCTCGACACCAGAATGAGGCCCTGATCCTGCCAACCGTCGCCGGGCTTGAGCGGATCGAAGGTGCTGTTGGTCATGAGCCCGATGGCGCTTGTGTTGTGGCCGAAGCTCGACAGGCAATAGTAGAGGAAGACTGTGCTCCCGCGGCGGCTGATCGAGGGCGCCCAGACATTGGAAGGCCTGAAGCCAAGCGCGGCTTGCGCCCACGCGGACGGGCCGCCGCCGATGACGCTCGCGTCAGTCCACCTGAGCCCGTCCGAAGACGTCTTCACGCGGATCGCGCCATGGGTCGGCCCCTGCTGTCCGGTGCCAAGAACGACAAATCGGCCGTCGATCTCGATCACGGACGGATCGTGGATTTGCACGTCGCCGGTCATTTGCGGCTGCGGCTCAGCCGCTCTCAGCGGCGCCGCGAGGAGAAGCGCAAGCGCAAGCCCGAGGACCCTGCCCGGCCTTTTTCGCGAAACGGCTTGCATGGCGACGCCTTGGCCCATCCTGCCTCACTGCTTCACCATCACCTCAGCGCTTCCAACCCGCCGCAGAACGTTGACCGAAACATCGGAAGCGTGGCGCTGCAGGAGAATATCGACACGGGCTTCGCCAACACTGAGGGAGCGAATGGTGACTCGATCCAGAAAGTCAGGCAGCGTCGGTCGCCGAAAGCAGACCTGCTCGGCGTGAAAATCAAACTCGAGGCCAAGGCAGGCTTGCAACAGAGCCAGCGGCGCAGCGCTCGCCCAGGCCTGCGGAGAGCAGGCCACCGGATAGAGAGTGGGCCCCTTGCCGGGGGTGCGCCTGAAGCCGCAGAACAATTCCGGCGGCCGGCGCAAGTCCATGTAGCGCGAGGTGCTGAAGAGACCCGCCAGAAGCCGCTGAGCTTCCTGTCTCAATCCATAGCGCGCAAAGCCGAGGCCGATCAGCGCGTTGTCGTGCGGCCAGACCGAGCCGTTGTGGTAGGACATCGGGTTGTAGCGCGCTTCGGAGGAGGCGATCGTCCTGATCCCCCAGCCGGTGAAGAAGTTCGGGCCCAGCAGCTGCTGCGCGACTGCGACTGCTCTTTCCTTGGCGACGATGCCGGTGAACAACAACTGACCGGCATTTGACGACCTCACTCTGCAAGGACGCTTCCGGCCATCGAGCGCGAGCGCGTAGGTCCCGATGTCGTCGCACCAGAACGCCTCTTCGAACCGAACCCTGAGACCCTCGGCCGCGCGGTCGAGCTCGTCGGCGCGTTTGGCGAGACCGTTGGCGGCCGCCATCCTCGCGCCAAGGCGTTTCGCGGCGTAGACATAGCCCTGCACCTCGCAGAGCGCGATCGGGCCAACGGGATCGCTGCCGTCGGCGTGGAAGATCGAATCGGCTGAGTCTTTCCACCCCTGATTGGTGAGCCCGGTTTCGCCGCCCTGATATTCGACGAATCCGTCTCCGTCCCTGTCGCCGTAGGCGTCGATCCAGTTGAGCGCGGCCTCGATGTTCGGCCACAACTTTGAAACGAGGGCCAGATCCTGCGTACGCTCGAAATAGAGGCCAGCAAGAACGACGAACAAAGGGGTGCTGTCGACCGAGCCGTAGTAAAAGGCGAACGGCACCTCGCCGAGGCGCGCCATCTCGCCCGAGCGCATCTCGTGCACGATCTTTCCGGGTTCGGCCTCCGCGTCCTTTCGTGTCTCTTTGGCTTGGGTCGAAGCGAGGAAGCGCAGCACGCCGGTCGCGACCGAAGGGTCCATCCACAGCATCTCGGTCGCGGTGATGATCGCGTCGCGGCCGAAAGCCGTCGAGTACCAAGGGATGCCGGCGTAAGGGATGGCGCCTTGCGGCTTGTCAGTCATCAACATGTAAAGATCGGCGACTGACCGGCACAGCACTTCGTTAAAAATGTCGTTGGACGTCTCGATCGAAGCCGCGCGAGCCGACAGCGTACGCAAGGCGCGACGGGAGTCGCGCAGCCCGGTGAAGAATTGCCGGATCGGCCTCTGCTTCGGCGTGCTCTCCTCACACTCGACCGTCATGAAGATGGAGCTGCGGTCGCGGGGACCAAGCTCAACGAGGAAGCGAGCGCTGCTTTCGTCGATCGTCGCAGGCGCAGGATCAAACCGGATGGTGGTGCGGCGAATGACGTCGTCGAGACCGTGGTACAAGAACACGACGCCGCTCTCGTCCACCCGGGCTTCGATCTTGCCTCGATGTTTCCGGGTATAGCCGCGAAGCTCGAAAATATCCGCGAAGTCCGCCGCGAAGTGGAACATGAACTCGAAGATGTGCGCCCCGGCGCCGAAGCTGCGAAGGCCCAGGCGCTCATAGCTCGCGCCAGCCCAGAGAAACTTCGAGCGGACAATCTGGACCGTGTCTCGCGGAAGCTTGAGTTTTCCGGCCGCGAAAAGATCGGGGTTGGTCAGATTCGCCGTCAGCAACGCATTGTTGTCCTCAACGTCGGAGCTGAGGAGAAGCGGGCGCTGCCCCTCGACCAGAACGCGAAGATCGGAAAGGAAGCGGGTGTCCTTGTGAAAGACGCCCTCGGCGCTGGCGCCCCGGGAAGAGACATCGCCATAATGGTCGAAGACGGCAAATGTGTCGCCGTACTTGAGGGTTCTCGGGCGCCGCTCCAATATGGAGGTGGTCGTCGAGATGTAGAAAGGATTTGGGACCGCTTCTGTCTTGGAGGCCTCCGGCGCTGCGTGGCTGCTCGGGTTCGTTGCTGTCAAACCGTCATCCCCTGTTCCTTTTGTCCAGCCGCGCGCAAAGGCGGCTGGTGTACAGCAATTGCGCGCCCGGGAGGCGCCCGAAGCGGCCGCGACTCAGCGCTGCGCCGCGTCTCGCCG
The DNA here is from genome assembly GCA_036521435.1 of Roseiarcus sp. Lineage (GTDB taxonomy): Bacteria > Pseudomonadota > Alphaproteobacteria > Rhizobiales > Beijerinckiaceae > Roseiarcus. The sequence continues at coordinate 4,638 of DATDHT010000155.1, read as the reverse complement.
CCGCAGGCAACCAGGATGGGTTCGGCCGCAAGCGAATGGTACACGCGCAAATAGTCGCGGGCCACGCGCTCGATGGTGAACCTCTGCTCGAACCGCTCTCGCACCGCTTGACGGCTGAGGGAACGGGCTTTGTGGACGGCGTCGACTGCTGCGTCGATATCCTCGACCATGAAGCCGGTGACGCCCTCATCGATCACCTCCGGGACGGAGCCTCGGCGCCAGGCGACGACCGGGGTTCCGCAGGCCATCGCCTCGATCTGGACGAGACCGAACGGTTCGGGCCAATCGATCGGAAACAACAACGCCGAGGCGCCGCCAAGGAAAGCCTGCTTCTCGCTGTCGTTGACTTCGCCAATATATTCGATGCCTGGGCCTTTAATAAGCGGACGGATGGCTTCATCAAAATAGGTCTGATCGACCTTATCGACCTTGGCGGCGATCCTGAGCTTGACGCCAGCGCGCCTGGCGATCTCGATCGCACGGTCGGGACGCTTTTCCGGGCTGATCCGGCCGAGGAACGCCAGATATCCGCCTTCGCCCGCCGGCGAAAACGAATAAAGGTCCGGGGGAAGACCGTGCCGCACAGTCGCTGCCCACTTCGCTGGCAGGAGCCTCCGCTGATCGTCAGAGATGGAAACCAGCGGCATCTCAGGAAATTCGTCAAGCAACAGGCGGTAGAACGGAAGGTCCAGCCGGCCGTGCAGCGTCGTCACCGAGGGCGTTCCCAGACTGCGGACGAGCGGGAAGTGAAAAAAATCGGAGTGAAAATGCGCAATCTCGAAGTTGCCGGCGCGCCGCCGGATCTTCTCGAGTTGCAGCGCGGTGTAGGGCGCCGCATCGGTGACTTGCGCCAGGCGAAGCGCCGTCGGCGCGCAGGAAACCAGTTCCGCCGCCGTCTGAGAATCGCCGCTCGCGAACAACGTCACTTCATGTCCCTGCCGCACGAGTTCCTCGGTCAAGTAGGAAACAATCCTCTCGGTGCCACCATAGAGCTTGGGGGGCACACTCTCTATCAAGGGTGAAATCTGCGCGATTCTCATTCCAGAGGCTCCGTTTCGGCGTGTTGCCGAGAAAACAACTGGAGGCCATGTGAAGTTCCTTCGCGTCAGGATCGCTCTGCCGAAAGTCCAACAGGGGTTGTTGGCGGAGGTATGGCGAAGGACCAAATTTTCCTAATCGTGATAAGATGGCAGTGAGGGTTAGCTGTCGTCACCAAGCCAAGGGAAGGCGGAGCGCCACATGAACCTTCACGATATCGCCAAGGAAGTGCTCGAGGTTCTCGGAACAGGCCGCCAACTCGACCCCTTCTCCAAGGTCTATCCCGACTTTGGACTTAAGGACGCTTACAACGTAACGGCAGAAGTCCGCGCGAAGAGAGAAGCGCGGGGCGAGCGTCCCATCGGCCGCAAGATCGGGTTCACCAACCGGACGATATGGCCTGAGTACGGCGTCTACGCGCCGATCTGGGGCTATGTCTACGACGGCACGGTCCGCGACCTCACCAGCGATGTGCTCGAGGTTTCGTTGAAGGGCCTGGCCGAACCCCGCATCGAGCCCGAGATCATGTTCGGCCTTGCGGTGCGTCCTGAGCCCGGCATGGATGAGGAGGCGCTCATCCGCTGCATCGATTGGATCGCCCATGGCTTTGAGATCGTGCAGTCGATCTTTCCGAACTGGTCGTTCCAGGCGCCAGACACTGTCGCGGCTTACGGTCTCCATGGACGGCTCTTCATCGGGTTGCGTCATGCGGCGGCGTCTCGACGCGACGAATGGGCGGGCGAGCTCTCCCGCTTCGAGATCGATCTTTTTCGCAACGGAGCCCATGTCGATCACGGGGCCGCTGCCAATGTCCTCGACGGACCCCTGTTCGCCCTGCGTCATCTGGCCGAGACGCTGGCGCAGGATCCCGAGAGTCCTCCGCTCGCCGCGGGGGAGATTGTCACCACCGGAACGCTCACGCGCGCCTTTCCCATCGTGGCCGGCGAGGAATGGAGCACGAAACTCACGGGTATTCCGCTTGAGGACGCGAGGATCCGCTTCGTCTGATCGGAGGAGACTCTGAGCTCGATTCCACTCACATGCGATTCAATATGAATTCAATGTGATTCCCGCCCCGTAAGGAGGTTTTGACCAGCTCACACCGAAAATCCGGGTCTACACATATGGACCTTGACTTGTACCAGGGCCTCGCCGCAATCTTAGGTTGTAGAGTGATTCAGCCGCCAGATTTGACGGCCGAAGTGCGGAGGCTAAGACCTTGGATATTCTCGCTGTTTACGGCGCTAGCAGCGCCATTACGACGATTGCATTCCTCGTGTTCTGCTGGCGCGCGGCCGAGGCGCCGTACCATGATTGAGGTTCCTTCGGAATTCCTCAACATCCTGTTCATGGCGCTCATCGTGTTCTCGAGCATTCACCGCGCGAGGCAAGGTTTCTCGTGACATAGCGCGTTGGGGCGAGATTTATCGCTGACGTTCAGGCCGAGCGGTCCTTCCGATAGTTTAGCGCACGGGGCTTTTTCGCATTCGAACGAAGCCCGTTCGGTGCGGCTCGCGGTCAGGGCTGGGAAAAAGCGGGGCCGCTTGGTTCAGCTCCGCAGTTCGGCGCTGCCGGCGACCATGGAACGGAAGCGCGCAGTCGGCGTGTGATCGGGCTCACAGCGGCGAACAGCCAATATGGGTAAGTCCTGACGGCCAGGGTATTGTGACTGGTTGGGGACGACAGGGCGACAATCAACTCACCGCGAAGGGCTTCCCTCAGTCGTTTTGGGTTTGCGGGCGTCCGCCCGAACTCCTTCGAGAACGGGAACTCTTTCAACGTTACGCCGTTGAATCCCGTAAGATTGGAGTTCACCGATGCGAAATCTAACCAGAACGACCATAGCGGGTTTAGCAGCATTGTCCCTGATGGGATCACTTATCGCCACGACTGAACCGGCGTCAGCGGCCGGCAGTTTCCATGGCGGTGGAGGCCACGGCGGCGGTTTTCATGGCGGCGGCTTCCACGGGGGCGGCTTCCACGGTGGTGGTGGCTGGCATGGTGGGGGTTGGCACGGGGGCGGATGGCATGGCGGCGGTTGGGGCGGCGGCGGATGGGCCGGCCCGGCTATCGTTGGCGGATTGGCTGCCGGCGCTTTGCTTGGCGGCGCGTATTATGGCGGATACGGCGGTTATGGCGGCTATGGCGGATGCACGTCCTACGCGCCGATCTATGATGCCTACGGCAATTACATCGGCCAGCAGCCTGTGAGAACCTGCTAGCGGGCGCTCTCTATCCGCGTCAGCCCGCCCATGTAAGGGCGCAAAACGTCCGGGACGGCGACTGAGCCGTCCGGCTGCTGGTAGGTTTCCAGCACCGCGATCAGGGCTCGGCCCACCGCCACACCTGAGCCATTGAGCGTGTGCACAAAGCGCGTCGCCTTGGCGTCCGCGCCTTTGGTGCGGGCGTTCATTCGCCGCGCCTGAAAGTCGCCGCAGATCGAGCATGACGAAATCTCGCGGAATCGCCCCTGCCCCGGCAGCCAGACCTCGATGTCATAGGTCTTCTGGGCGGCGAAGCCCATGTCGCCTGCGCAAAGCGCCATGGTTCGAAAATGCAGGCCGAGCCGCTTCAGCACTTCCTCGGCGCATCCCGTCATGCGCTCATGCTCGTCACGCGACTGCTCGGGCGTCGTGATCGAGACCAGTTCGACCTTCTTGAACTGATGCTGGCGGATCATGCCACGCGTGTCGCGCCCCGCCGCGCCGGCTTCGGCGCGGAAGGACAGAGTTCCGGCGGTGAAGCGCAGCGGCAGGGTTTTTTCGTCGACGATTCCCTCGCGCACGAGATTGGTGAGCGGCACTTCGGCGGTCGGGATCAAGCCAAACCGACCGCCTTTGATCTCGGCAAGTCGCGTCGCGAGCGCGGCTTGAGCGTCGAGCGGATCTAAACGCGCAATCTCATCGTCGGACGACGGGCGCAGAAGTTCGCCGCTCACCGCCCAGAATTGATCGTCCTCGAACTTCGGCAATTGCGCGGTGCCGAACATCGCTGCGTCGCGCACCAACACCGGCGGCGAGACCTCGACATAACCATGCTCGCTCGTGTGCAGGTCGAGCATGAACTGTTCGAGCGCCCGCTCGAGCCGCGCCAGCGCGCCCTTGAGCACGACAAACCGGGCGCCCGACAGTTTCGCCGCGACGTCGAAATCCATGAGGCCCAGCGCCCCGCCGATCTCGAAATGCTCACGCGCCTTGGTCATTCCGCCGAGATCCGGCGGAGCGCCATGGCGGCGAAGCTCGACATTGTCGTTCTCGTCCTTGCCGTCCGGCGTATCGTCCGCCGGCAGGTTGGGGATCGCCGCCAGCTCCGTTTCCAGACCCGCCGTCGCTTCACGCTCCGCAGCCTCCATTTCCGGCATCGTCGCCTTCAGGCGCGCGACCTCGGCGCGATAATCGTCGGCCGCGACACTATCCTTGCGCGCCATCGCCAATCCGATCTGCTTCGAGACGGCGTTGCGGCGCTCCTGCGCGGTCTGGAGCGCCAGGATCGCCGCCCGGCGCTTCTCGTCGAGAGCAATCAGCGATTGGGCGCGGGGCGAGAGGCCGCGGCGCGCCAAGCCCTTGTCGAAAGCTTCGGGGTTCTCGCGGATCGCCTTGA
>DATDHT010000154.1:0-2990 GCA_036521435.1 Roseiarcus sp. | reverse complement strand
GCCTGTTGGAGCGGCCCGACGCCGGCGAGGTAAGGATTGGCGGCGCGCCTACCTCGACGATGAGCGACGACAAGCGAACGGCGCTGAGGCGCACCGAAATCGGCTTTGTCTACCAGTTCCATCACCTGCTGCCCGAGTTCTCCGCGCTCGAGAACCTGGTCCTGCCGCAGATGATCGCCGGGCTACCGCGCGCTCAGGCCGCGTCTCGCGCGCGCGAACTCCTCGGCTATCTCGGTCTCGGCGAGCGTGAGAGCCATCGCCCCGCGGAATTGTCCGGCGGCGAACAGCAGCGCGTCGCCATCGCCCGCGCGGTCGCCAACGGCCCGCGTGTGCTGCTCGCCGACGAGCCGACCGGCAACCTCGATCCGAAGACCGCCGACCACGTGTTCGGCACGCTCGCGGCGCTCGTCCGGGCGAGCGGCCTCGCGGCGCTTGTCGCGACGCACAACATGGACCTCGCCGCCCGCATGGACCGCCGCGTGACGATCCGCGAGGGGCGGGTCAGCGAGATGGGGTGAGTCGCCGCTCAAATCGTCTCGTAGCCAGACGGTGTCGGCGCTTGCGCTCACGAGCCGGTCCCCCCGCATCTGCGACCGACCTATCTTAAGCGACGGAATGCGGCGCCTCGGCGTCCTTCCATTCGAGCGTCACGACCTTGCCGTTCTCGACCGTCAGCGCCAAGCGACCGCGCTTGAGTTCGAGCGCCTGTTCGCCGAACAGTTTTCGTCGCCAGCCGTTGAGCGCCGGCACCTCGGCCTTGTCGCTCTGCGCGATCGCCTCGAGGTCGTCGACGGTGGCGATCAGCTTGCCGGCGACGCCGCTCTCCTCGCTCACTTGCCTTAACAGCACTTTGAGCAATTCGACGGTCGCGCCGACATTGACGCCGTTGCGTCGCTCGCGCTCGATCTTCGGCACTGTCTTGGGGTCGCGTTCGAACCCGCGCTCGACCGCCGCCAGAATCTCTGCGCCCGCGCGCGAGCGTTCCATGCCCCGCGGGAAGGCGCGCAGATTGGCGAGCGCTTCCGCACTGCGCGGCGCGGCAAGCGCAAGCTCGATCAACACTTCGTCCTTGAGGACGCGCGCCCGCGGCACGTCGCGCGCCTGCGCCTCACTCTCGCGCCAGGCCGCGAGCTCCATCAGCATCGCGAGATCGCGCGGCTTGCGCGCCTTGTTCTTGTAACGCTCCCAGGCGCGCTCGGGATGCTGCTCGTAGGTCGAAGGCGAGTTCAGCGTCTTCATCTCGTCGTCGAGCCAGGATTTGCGCCCCGCGGCCGCGACCCGCTTCGACAGCGTTTTATAAATGTCGCGCAGGTGCGTCACGTCGCCGATGGCGTAAGCAATCTGCGCCTCGGCCAGCGGGCGGCGCGCCCAATCCGTGAACCGAGACGACTTGTCGATTCCGACATGGCAGATCGATTGCACGAGCTCGCTATAGGACACTTGTTCGCCATAGCCGCACACCATCGCCGCGACCTGGGTGTCGAATAGCGGCGTGGGAACGAGCCCGGAGAGCTTCCAGAAGATCTCGAGATCTTGCCTCGCGGCGTGGAACACCTTGACCACGTCCTCGTCGGCCATCAGCTGCAGCAGCGGCTCGAGGTCGAGACCGGGGGCCAGTGCGTCGATCGCGAGCGCCTCGTCGTCCGAGGCGACCTGGACGACGCACAGAATTGGCCAGAACGTCGTCTCGCGCAGGAATTCGGTGTCGACCGTGACGAACGGCGAACGCGCCAGGCGCTGACAGGCCTGAGCGAGCTCGTCCGTCGTTGTGATCAGGGACACTGGATTCGCGTCTCTATTGACTGTCGCGAGGCGGCGCGACTGGCTTTGCCCGGTCCTTGCGGACGGGCAGCGGCGCATGACGCGGCATGCCGAGACGCTTGTCGAGATAGGCGCCCACGACGGTTTGGAGCTCGTCCATGCAATCCTCGAAGAAGTGGTTCGCCTCCGGGATGACAGCGTGCTCGATGGCTATGCCCTTCTGGGTCTTCAGTTTCTCGATCAGCCCCATAACCTCTTTCAGCGGCGCGACCCGGTCCTTGTCGCCATGGACGAACAGGCCGGAGGAGGGGCAGGGCGCAAGAAAGCTGTAATCGAAGCGATTGGCGGGAGGAGCGATCGAGATGAAGCCCTCTATCTCTGGCCTGCGCATCAGGAGCTGCATGCCGATCCAGGAGCCGAACGACACGCCGGCGATCCAGCAGGCGCGCGCCTCCGGGCTGATCGATTGCGCCCAGTCGAGCGCGGAAGCAGCGTCCGACAACTCGCCCTGGCCGTGGTCGAAGGCGCCCTGCGACCGTCCGACGCCGCGGAAGTTGAAGCGCAGCACGGAAAACCCGCGTTCAGCAAAACTATAATAAGTGTTATAGACAATCTGGTTGTTCATCGTCCCGCCAAATTGCGGGTGAGAATGAAGCACCACCGCGATCGGCGCCCCGCGCTGCTTTGCGGGGTGAAAACGACCCTCCAGCCTACCGGCGGGGCCGGTAAAGAAAACCTCGGGCATGAACACTCCACGCTGCCTTGAAGCGCCCCCGGTCGGGATTCGACCGCGCTCCTCCACGCCTTGCGACGCAAAATTGAGCGCGAATCTGTCTCGGTCAGTCGACGGGGGGTCGCCTCGGAGGCCGCCTCATAGCACGCTAGCCGCCGGCAATTGCAAGGAAAAACCGCAAAGTCCGCCGCGGTTTTCGCCCCGAAGGCGAGAATCGGAGCCGTGATCGCCGCCGCCGCGAGCCCATTGAACCGGGTCTATCTCGACTATAACGCGACCGCGCCGTTGCGAGCGGACGCGCGCGATGCGGCGCTCGCAGCGATGGAGACGATCGGCAATCCCTCGTCGATCCACGCCGAGGGCCGGGCCGCGCGCCGTATCGTCGAAGACGCAAGAAACGAGGTCGCGCGACTGGCGGGCGTGAGCTCCCGTTGCGTCACGTTCGTCTCCGGCGGGACAGAGGCGGCGAACGCCGCGCTCAATCCCCAGTTCGGCG
>DATDHT010000153.1:0-2278 GCA_036521435.1 Roseiarcus sp. | reverse complement strand
ACTCGCCATCCTCGTTCCCCGCGACATCTCGCGTTTCGACACAGCCCGCCGTCTCGCGACACTGGCGGTGTTCGCGCGTGAGATGGAGGCCATTCTCACCGACGCCGCGCTCGCCATGTTCGACAAGATGCTAGGCGCTGTCTTCCGCCGCGCCGACCGCGCCTACAAAGACAACGTGGTCGATCGTGCGAGGACGCTCGACGCCTCGGCGCGGGCCTTGCTCGGCATGGCCAAGGCCATGCTCGCCGCCAAGGCGAAGAACGAAGACCAGGTCGCCGCCGTCGAACGGGCGCTCGGCTGGGAACGTCTCAAAATCCTGGTTTCCGAGGCCGAAGCGGTCGTCGCCGAGACGCGACCGGACAATCTCGGCGAGGTCGTCGAGCGGTATGCGAGCGTGCGGCGCATGTCGCCGATCATCCTCGGGGCTTTCGCCTTTCGATCATGGAGAGACAATGATCCGTTGCTCGCCGCGCTTGACCTGGTGCGCGAGCTTCATGCGATCGGCGCGAAGAAACTCCCGCCGCATCCACCGACATCTTTCCTGAGACCGGTATGGCGCAAGGTCGTCAAAACCGAGGTCGGGATCGATCGCAGAGCCTATGAAGTCGCGGTCATGATGGCGTTGCGCGAACGGCTGCAATCGGGCGACGTCTGGGTCGAAGGCAGCCGTGCGTTTCGCGCTTTCGACGACTTTCTACTGCCTCGCGACGCTTTCGAGAACCGCCGGAAAATCGGCGAATTGGGTCTCGCCGTCGCCGATCGTTTCGAGGATTGGCGCGATGAAAAAACCAAACGTCTGGAAACCCGCCTTCGCGAGGTCGATGCGCTTGCCGCCGCAGGCGAGCTGCCAGAGGCCTCGCTCACCGAGGATGGCCTGTCGATCAGCCCTATTCGCAAGAATGAGAACGAGGCGGCCGACGCGGTCATCCGTCGGCTCTACGCGATGTTGCCGCGTCTGCGCGTCACCGAGCTTTTCGCGGAAATCCACGGCTGGACGGGCTTCGCCGACAGCTTCGCGCATCTGCGCACGGGCGCGCCGCCGGACGATGCGCGAGCTTTGATGACCACTGTACTCGCCGACGCCACCAATCTCGGCCTGACGCGCATGGCCCGCAGTTCCGGGACTTTCAGCCATTCCCGGCTGTTATGGGTCGCCGAATGGCATGTGCGCGATGAGACCTATCAGGCCGCGCTCGCCTGTCTCGTCGACGCCATTCATGCCCACCCCTTCTCCAGGATATGGGGCGACGGCGACACATCGTCGTCCGACGGCCAGTTTTTCCGCGCCGGCGGACATGGCGAGGCCCGCGCCGACTACAACGCCAAATACGGATCGGAGCCGGGCGTGAAATTCTACACTCACGTTTCCGATCGCTACGCGCCGTTCTATTCCAAGGTCATCGCCGCGAACGCCAGTGAAGCCGCGCACGTTCTCGACGGATTGATGCACCACGAAAGCGCGATCGACATCCGCGAGCATTACACCGACACCGCTGGCGCGATCGATCACGTATTCGGCCTCTGCCACCTGCTGGGATTCCGCTTCGCGCCGCGCATTCGCGATCTCGCCGACCGGAGGCTCTATATCGCCGGCGCGCGCGGCGCTTACAAAGCGCTCGATCCCGTGATCGGGGGCGGACTGGATTTGCGCGTCGTCGGCGAGAACTGGGATGAAATCCTGCGCTTGGCCGCTTCGATCAAAGCGGGAACGGTTGCGCCTTCGGCGATCCTGCGCCGCCTCGCCGCCTATCCTCGACAGAACGCGCTCGCCAAAACGCTACGCGAAATCGGCCGTCTGGAGCGCACTCTGTTGACGCTCGACTGGATCAGCGACCCCGCCCTGCGCCGGCGAACCAACGCCGGGCTCAACAAGGGCGAGGCTCGCAATGCGCTCGCGCGCGCCGTGTTCTTTCATCGTCTCGGCGAAATCCGCGACCGGACCTTCGAGAACCAGCGCTACCGCGCCTCTGGCCTCAATCTCGCCGTCGCCGCAATCATCCTTTGGAACACCGTCTATCTCGGCCGCGCCGTCGATGAGCTGCGCTCGCGTGGCGAAATCATTCCCGACGATCTTCTCGCTCACGTCGCGCCGCTCGGTTGGGAGCATATCGCGTTCAACGGCGATTACGTCTGGCCCGCCGAGCCGCTTGGAAATGCTTTCCGGCCCCTACGAAATCCGCGCGCCGAGTTCCTCGATGCGGCTTAGCGTGCTCTTTCGGGAAGAGTCCACGATGACCCCTGCTTGAGGACCTCGTGAGCACGGCAGGGCAATGAGAAA
>DATDHT010000152.1:0-12328 GCA_036521435.1 Roseiarcus sp. | reverse complement strand
CGATGGCCTATGCGGAGAGGCTCGGCACTGTCGCCAAGCAGGGCGGGCACCTTCGCAAGCTCGAAATGGAGGAGTCAAACGCCACCGGCATGGTTTGGTTGGGCGGGGGGTTGAAACGACCACAAGTTGTGGACGTTGGCGAGGATCGGGAGGCGTGGCGCATCGGCGTCAGCAATGCGATACGCAATAAGCTTAAGCCGGACTATCGCGGCTGCCGACTGCTCATCTATGCGCCGCGATGCAGCTTCGATCTTGTCGGCGGCGATGATTTCCGCAACGTCGTCATCCACGCGGCCGACCGGATAGGGCGCGCCGAATGGGGCGCTGTTTTCGAGCGCGTGTACGTCGTCGACGGTTGGCGCGGGACCTTTGTGGAGCTTCCTGCGAGAGCGGCCCAAGCGTGCCTTTCATAGCCACGAGGCTGGACGGAAATCTCTCTCAATGCAAATTCTTGCAGAAAATCAGAAAAACGGGTAAGCTCGACCCATGAGCAATCTTGCCCTTCCCCATGACGTCGAGCGCAGGCGCCAAATCTGGCATTTCGAACGGCCAAAAGCGCCGAGAAAAATTTTTCAGCGAAAATCGCGTGTAACCCATTGATAAGTCTCGTTTCGGACGAGAGAATCCAAGGAAGTCCAAGGAAACCCAACGTTCAAAAGCTGGGGTTTTCGTAGAGAAACAGCCAAGAGCCAAGAAAAACCAAACGAAGTCGGCCGGGCCAACGTCGGCGACCAGCCTCCTCGCCGGAGGCGGATGAGGACTTCCGCCGGCCTTCACTCCGCCGCCGCCGCGGTCTCCCGCTTCGGCGCGCCATAGGTGTCGGGAATCTTGTCCGCGTAGCCGGCGACGAAGTCATGCTCGTGGTCGACCTCGGTCGCGGGCTTCAGCGCCTCGTCCATGTAAGCCGCGCCGTCCTTGTCGGCGAGCACGCGGCGCAGGATCGCGCGATAGCGCAACGCGAGCGCGGCCCACTTTCCCGCGACTGACAGAAAGTCCCATGCCCGCCAGGGATAGAACACGAGCGGGTTCAGAACGGGGAGCCCATGCCGGCGCTGCGTCCTGATCTTGCGCCGCACGTAGCCGAATTGCAGCGGGTGCACGCGCTCGATCCGCGACGCTCCCGAAAACACAGTCATCGCGTCGGTGATCTTTCGCGGACTGATGCCGCTAGCGACCGCCCGGCGTAGCACGGTCTCGACATGCGCGTCCGAGTAATAGCGCTTCCAGGCGTCGCGGTAGACGCCGCGCCAAATATCCGCCGGCATGATCGCATGGTCGGCGCAGACATGTTCGAGATCGTAATTGTTCATGTCCGCTTCCATCCATGCGCCCTTGAGATGGAGGGTCTTGTGATCCTCCGATCCCGGCAAAGGCGTGAGGAAGAAAAATTCGAGGATATCGATCGGCAATTCGCGCTTGATGGTCTCGATGTCGCGGGCGATCGATTCCGGCGTGTCGGTGGGAAAGCCGAGGATGTAGCCGGCCCAGGTCATCACTTTGGCGCGCTTCCAGGCGAGCAGCATCTCGCGATATTCCCAGATCTTGTTCTGACGTTTCTTCGCGCCCATCAGCGAGGCGGGATTGATGTTCTCGAGCCCGATGAAGACGGCGTTGCAGCCCGCCCGCGCCGCCTTTTCGATGAAGCCAGGAATCCTGTGGCAGAGCGTGTCGACCTGCAGCAGGAGCCTGATCCGAAATCCCTGGTTCTCCCGCAAGTCGATCAGCCGATCGAGGATCGGCTCCCAGTTGCGGTTGCGGGCGAAATTGTCATCCGTAACGAAGAAGCGCGTGACGCCCTGCGCGGCGTTGGCGCGCACGATCGCCTCGACATCGTCGGGAGTCCGGTAGCGCGACTTGCGGCCCTGAACGTTGATGATGGTGCAGAAGCTGCACTGGAACGGGCAGCCGCGTCCGGCGTCGAAGCTGGTGTAGTGCCCGGCGACCCTGGTCACGACCTCGCGCGGCAGCACAGGGATCGCCGCGGCGGCCATGTCCGGCATGTCGTTCAGGTAATTGTAGACAGGCTTCGGCTTGCCCGAATCGACGTCCTTCAGGAAATCCGCGAGCCGGCCTTCGCCCTCCCCCGCGTAAAGGATCATCCCCAGCGCCTGCGCCTCTTTCAAATCCGGCGGCAGTTCCGGCAGCATGGCGATGCAGCCCGAGACGTGGAAGCCCCCGACTGCGACCGTCACGCCCTGCTGGCGAAACTGGCGGCCGATATCGAGCGCGCGGGGAAACTGATTCGATTGCACGCCGACCAGCGCAACCATTCCGCTGTCGGCGAGGATTCGCTTCGCAACGGCCGGAAAATCAATGATGGTGTTGCACTCGTCGTAGATTTCAAACTCGATATCGACCTCGGGTCCGAGGACGCGGGCTTCCGCGCATTCCCGCAGCAGCCCGTAGACGCTGGCCAGGCTGTTCGAGGGGATTGTCGAGCGGCGCCACTGGATGACATAGCCGTCGTCGTCGTAATGCGACGGCTTGATCATAACGATCGTGAACTTGCGCTTGGCCATCAAGCCCTCATGAGAGGTTTGCACCCTCGTCATTTCGTCGTTTAAAGCAGGTACCGCCTTAGAGAGGCCCGGGCAACTCCAATTCCGCGGGGGTCGCAGCCTTGGCCCGGCGCCTTTGAGCTCACTTGACCGTGGCGGAGGCGCCACCCGCCGCATACGGAGGAAACATGAATACCGCAGTCGAACCGTCTGAAGCCGTCGGAATGAGCGCCCGGCGCCTCGAGCGTGTCGCTCCGGCCATGCAGGCCTATGTCGATCGTGGCGTTTACGCCGGGATCAATACGCTGATCGCCCGGCGCGGCAGAATCGTGCATGCCGGCGAATTTGGCTGGCGCGACAAGGAGGCGGGGTCGCCGATGACCGCCGATACGATCTTCCGTCTCTACTCGATGACCAAGCCGATCATCTGCACGGCATTGATGACCTTGCTCGAGGAGGGACGCTTCAGGCTGATCGAACCGCTGGCGAAATACATTCCAGCTTTCGGGGCCGTGAAGGTTCTGGAGGCCGACGGAAGTCTGGTCGCTCCCGCGCGCCCGATCCTGATTCGCGACTTGATGACCCATATGAGCGGCCTCAGCTACCATTTCGTCGAGGAAGCCGGCGTCGGCAAGATGTACACGGAAGCCAAGCTATTGGCCGCACATCACACGCTCGAAGCTACCATTGACGATCTGGCGCGGTTTCCTCTCGCCTTCCAGCCCGGGTCGAAATGGCGCTACAGCGTCGGCATCGACGTAGCGGCTCGCGTGATCGAGGTGATTTCCGGCCGTCCGCTTGGTGTGTTCTTACGCGAACGTCTGTTCGAGCCGTTGGGCATGACCGACACGGCTTTCGGCGTCCCGCCCGAAAAACGGGACCGCGTGGCGGCGATGTACGGCCGTCCGGACGTGCTCGACGCCGGCGTGACGATGGGCAGCGAGTTCGGCGCCTGGATGGCGGGCGTCAACGACCGGATCGACGTGTCGAAGTCCTACCCGGTCGATTCGCCGGACGTGTTCATGCGTGGAGGCCATGGCCTCTTCAGCACCATCGGCGACTATTTCCGCTTCGCCCAGATGCTGGCCAATGGCGGCAAGCTCGACGGCGAGCGCATCATCGGGCGCAAGACGCTCGAGCTTATGCACGCGAACACTGTGCCGGCGTCGCTCCTACCTCTCGAGATCGGCGGCCTGCCGATGCCGGGTTATGGCTTCGGCCTCGGCTCGCGGGTGCTGCTCGACGTCGCCCAGTCCAGCGCGCCGGGTTCGGCGGGCGAGTTCGGCTGGTCTGGGGCCGCGAAGACCCATTACTGGGTCGATCCGAAGGAGCAGGTGGTCGGCCTCTTTATGACGCAGTCGATGATGAGCTTCGACCTGGGCGAGATGGATTTGCGAGCGCTGGCGTATCAGGCGATCGACGATTAGGGCGAGCGGCCTCTACTTTTCGGCACTTGAAGCGACATCATCTGATGATAATATTGGCGCCAGTGCTGGAGGTTGACCCATGCGCACGACGATGGCGCTCGACGACAAACTCGTGGCCGAGGCTCAGGACTTAACGGGACTCAAAGAGAAGTCCAGCCTGATCCGCGAGGCGCTCAAGGCGCTGATCGAACGCGAGAGTGCGCGGCGCTTGGCGCGTCTTGGGGGTACCGAACCGCACCTTAAGGCGCCGCCAAGACGCCGGCCTGCAAGCGCGTGATCCTGGTCGATACGTCGGTCTGGGTTCACCATTTCCGCGAACGCGACTCAATGCTTACTGAATTGCTCGAGCGAGGCGCGGCGCTGACACATCCATTCGTCATCGGCGAGCTCGCTCTGGGCAACTTACGTCATCGCGAACTCGTGTTGCGGATGTTATCGCAGCTTCCCGCCGCCAATGTCGCCACGAATGCGGACGTTCTGCGCTTCATCGAGCAGAACTCGCTGTTCGGACGCGGCGTCGGCTATGTGGACGCTCACCTTCTCGCGGCGAATACGCTGACTGCCGGGTCGCAATTGTGGACATTGGACAAGCGACTGAACGAGGTCGCCGTTCAGCTCGGAATGGCGGCAGGAACCGGTTAACGTCGGACCGACGAAGCGCGGATGGAGCCACGCCTCGGAGACCGGCTTGCCCGCCCTCCCCTTGTCCGCCGAACCATGCCAAATTGCGCCTCCTATAAGCTCAAGGAGCCCTCGCTTGCGCATCGCCACCTGGAACGTCAATTCGGTCCGCCAAAGGCTGCCGCACCTCCTCACATACCTGAAGGAGGTTCAGCCCGACGTTCTTTGCCTGCAGGAAATCAAGTGCCTCGACGAGCAGTTCCCCCGGATGGAGATCGAGGAGCTCGGTTACAACATCGAGACCCACGGGCAGAAGACATTCAACGGCGTCGCCATTCTCTCCAAGCGGCCGTTCGAGGTCGCGCGCGGGCTGCCGGGCGACGAGAACGACTCGCAGTCGCGCTACATCGAGGCGGTCGTTCCGGCCGGAGACGGCGTGGTGCGGGTGGCTTGCGTCTATCTGCCGAACGGCAACCCCGTGGGCACGGAGAAATATCCCTATAAGCTCGCCTTCCTTGAGCGGCTCATCATCCATGCCCGCGAGCTCCTCGAATACGAGGAGCCGCTGGTGCTGGCGGGCGATTTCAATGTCATTCCCGACGCGCGCGACGTCACGCGTCCCGAGGACTGGGTCAACGACGCTCTCTATTTGCCTCAAACGCGGTTCAAATTCCGCGAGCTCATCTCGCTCGGCCTGATCGATGCGCTGCGCGCCACGACCGACGCCGCCGGCCTCTACAGCTTTTGGGATTATCAGGCGGGCGCCTGGCAGAAGAACAACGGCATCCGCATCGACCACTTGCTTCTGTCGCCCGAGGCCGCCGACAGGCTGCAATCGGTGACGATCGACAAGGAGATGCGCGGACGCGATAAGGCTTCTGATCATACGCCCGTGCGGATCGACCTGACGACGTGATGCGCCGCCGCGAGAGAGTGACATGAACCTGCCTAGTTTGTTCGACCTCAGCGGTAAGACCGCGCTGGTCACGGGATCTTCCGAGGGGCTCGGGCTTGCGATGGCGCAAGGCCTTTCGGCGGCTGGCGCGAGGCTCATTCTCAATGGCCGCGACGAGCAGAAGCTGGCGAAGGCGGCCAAGTCGTTTGCGGATGACGGGCAAAGGATCGAAACGCGCCCCTTCGACGTCGCCAACGAGGATGCGGTCATCGCGGCGTTCGAACATTTTGATGCGACAGGCGTCGAGATCGACATCCTCGTCAACCACGCCGGCATTCAGTTTCGCAAGCCGATGGTGGATCTCAAGACCGACGAATGGCGCCGTGTTGTCGAGATCCACCTCACCGGCGCATTCCAGGTCGGCCGCGAGGCGGCGAAGCGCATGATCGCGCGCGGGCGCGGAGGCAAGATCATCAATATCGCTTCGCTCGCGAGCGAGGTCGCTCGCGCGACCATCTCGCCTTACGTCGCTGCGAAGGGCGGCATCAGGATGCTGACGCGCTCGATGGCGGCGGAATGGGCACAGTATGACATCCAGGCCAATGCGATCGGCCCCGGCTATATCGCGACCGAAATGAACCGCGCGCTGCTCGATGATCCGAAGTTCGACGCCTGGGTCAAAGGCCGCACGCCGTCGGGACGGTGGGGCAAGCCGGATGATCTCATCGGGGTCACCGTGTTCCTCGCCTCGTCGGCCTCGGATTACGTGAACGGCCAGATTATCTACGTCGATGGCGGGCTGCTTGCCGTGATATGATTACGTCATGACTGCGACCAGCTCTACGATCGGCAAGTCCGGCGGCGCTTCGCTGGCGGAATGGTTGCGCGTTGCGACGCCCGCGCTCCTGTTCGCCCTTAGGATGTGGGCTTCCGTTTGCCTTTCCCTTTGGGTCGCCTTCGCGCTCGAGCTGAGCGAGCCCTCCTGGGCTGCGACGACGGCCGCGCTGGTCTGTCAGCCGGTGCTCGGCGCGTCGCTGCGCAAATCGATGTTCCGAATGGTCGGAACCGTGATCGGCGCGATCGCGATCGTGGTCCTTGCCGCCTTCTTCCGCCAGGATCGGGTGGGCTTTCTCGTCGGACTTACGCTCTGGTGCGCGGCCTCGGCCTTCGTCGCGACGCTGTTGCGCAATTTCGCGACTTACGCCGCGGCGCTCGCCGGCTACACCGCGGCGATCATCGCGATCGACGTGCTAGGGCCGGTCGGAAGCACGAACGGCGTCGTCTCCATCTTCGCCATCGACCGCGCGCTCGAAATCTGCATCGGCATCGTCTCCGCCGGGGTCGTGCTCGCCCTGACGGATCTGGGCCACTCGCGACGACAGCTCGCAACCGAATGCGCGGCCTTGTCGAGCGCGATCATGGAGGGGTTCACCGACTGTTTTGCGACCGCCGGCGAGAGCCTGGGCCAACTCAAAGCGCTGCGACGCGAACTCCTGCGGCGCGTCATTGCGCTCAATCCCATCATCGACGCGGCGATCGGCGAGTCGTCCGACCTGCGCTATCGGTCTGCGGTCCTGCAGCGGGGGGTGGCCGGCCTCATGGAGGCGGTGTCGGCCTGGCGCAAAGTTGCGATTGCGATCGCGCTCAATGGCGATGCGGCGACCCGCGGGGAGGCCAACGCCATTCACGACCAACTCCCGCGGGCGCGGCTTTCGCCGGAGGCAACAGGTTCCACCGACGAACCGGCGGCGTTGCGCGACGGGTGCTGTTCGGCCGTGCGGTCGCTGACGCGCTTTGATGCGTCGACGCCGATGCAGAGGCTGCTGGCCGATAACGCGGCCGCCGGCATGCTCGGCATGGCGCGCGCGCTCAACGGCTTGACGGGCGTGATCGATCCCCGCGACGTCGTCGGCGTCAGGGGAACCGCGCGGGTGTATGTCGCCGACTGGATGCCGGCGTTTGTCAACGCCGTGCGCGTCCTCTTCGCAGTCGGGACGATCTCGCTGTTCTGGGTCGTGAGCGCCTGGCCGAATGGCGTCGCGGCGATCACGTTCTGCGCCGTGATCGTCATCCTGTTGCCGCCGTCGGGAGATGCGGCTTATTCCGCATCGCTCTTGTTTCTCTACGGAAGCGCTCTGAGCGCGGTTTTGTCCGCTATCGTGACGTTCGGGCTCCTGCCGCAGGTCGTCACCTTTCCCACGCTCTGCCTGACCCTCGGACTTGTGCTGGTGCCGTTGGGGTTTCTGAATGCTCGGGGGTGGAAGCCGATGTTCTTCTTTGCGGCGGCGGTCAATTTCCTGCCCATGCTCAACATCACAAACGGCATGACTTACGATGGGTCGGGGTTCTGGAATGGCGCAATCGCCATTCTTGCCGGCATCGCCTTCGGCGTAGTCGCCATGCTCGTTATCCCGCCTTTGCCGCCCGCCGTCCGCACCCAGAGGCTGCTCGCATTGACGCTCGCTGACCTCCGACGCCTGGCGAAACGGGCCTCGCCGGGGAAGGCGAGCGCGTGGGAGGGTCGCGGCGTCGCCCGCCTGCTGGCGCTGCCCGACGCGGCTGAGCCGATCGAGCGCGCCGAACTGGCCTCGGCCGTCGCGGTCGGCAAGGAGATTGTGCGCCTTCGCCACGTGGCGCCGCGCTTTGTCCCAAGCGCGATGGTCGACGCGGCGCTTGCAGCGTTAGCCGAAGGACGAAGCGACCTGGTGGTTGCGCGTCTCGCCGACATTGACCGCCGGGTCGCCGCCCTGCCCCGTGCGCAATCCCGAATGCCGATGAGCCTTCGGGCCAGCATCCTGGTCATTTCAAGCCAGCTTTCCCAATTCGCGTCTTATTTCGACCGGCAGCTCCAATGAGATTCAACGAAATCAACCTTTTCGGCCTCTATGTAGCGCCCATCGCGGTCATTCTCTGCGTCGCTTGGATCATCTACCTTGTGCTGAGGCGAGCGGGGGACCGTATTGGCCTGACCGAGCAAGTCTGGCACCCAGCGCTGTTCGAGCTTGCGCTCTATGTTATGATTGTCTCTTCGATCGTCCTTGTCATGGCGCGCTGGGGGCGCTGATGTCCCGCGTCGAATTAGAAGCCAATGTCATCGGGACCGCGCCCGCGATCAAGCGCCGGCCGGTCCTGGCGTCCGTGCACGCCCTGCCTGTTCTGGCGACTCTGGTCGTTGTTGCGCTTGCGGCGCTGCTCGGCTGGGCGGCCTGGCAGTTTTACATGGGAACGCCATGGACGCGCGATGGCACAGTGCGCGCGTATGTCGTGAAAATAGCCCCGCAGGTGGCGGGCGAGATTGTCAGTCTGCCGATCACCGACAACCAGTTCGTTCACAAGGGCGATCTTCTTATGCTGATCGACCCCAGAAACTATACCATCGCCGTGCGTCAGGCGCAGGCCGCGGTTGAGCAGGCGCGTGCGGTCGCCGACAACGCGCGCGCCGAAATGATCAGGCGCGAGAAGCTCAACGACATCGCGGTCACCATGGAGGAGCGGCAGACCTACATCAGCCAGGCGACCACCGCCGAGGCCGCTTACCAAACCGCGCTAGCGAACCTCGAGCAGGCGCGCATCAACTATAAGCGCACGCAGGTTCGATCCCCGGTCAACGGCTATGTAACCAATCTTTCCGCCCAGCTTGGAAACTATGCCGACGTCGGAAGCCTCCAGCTTTCGATCGTCAATTCCGATTCGTACTGGGTCGACGCCTATTTCGAGGAGACTGCGCTGAGCCGCATCCATGAAGGCGATGCGGCGACGATCAAGCTGATGGGTTACTCCCAGTTGCTGCGCGGCAGAGTTCAGGGGCTCTCGCGCGGCATCAACGTCCCCAACGCGACGCCGGACGCTTCGGGGCTTGCCTCCGTCAACCCGATCTTCACCTTCGTGCGCCTTGCCCAGCGCGTGCCGGTCCGCATTCACATCGATGAGGTTCCCAATGACATCAAGCTTGTCGCAGGCATGACCGCAACTGTGCAGATCGAACCCTTTAAGGCGGCGCCGATCTCAGATTCGAAACCCGCATCTGGGAAAGTGAGCCAAGTCGACGCGCGGCCAGCTTCGTTCCAAACACTGACCGACGCGTCGTCGAAGGCGGCTCCGCCGGACGCGGCCAAAAAGGCGACGACAAGTCCGGCTGCGCTCGCGCAACCCGCCAGTTCGCCCGCGGCGCTGGCGGCTCAACCGCAAAGCGCTGCGCAATCGGAGTCGTCCGGTTCGGGCACGAGTGAACTTCCGGTGTCCATTCCATCCTCGCCAGAAGCGACCGCTGCGGCGGAAGCGGCCGCCGCCGATCTCAAGACGCTCCAACAGCAGATCGCCGTCAATCCGCCGTCCGGCGCCGGGAAGGGCGACGGCGGAATGCCGTCAAGCGAATTTCTCGGACAGACCTATGACCTTTTCGGCGGTCAAAGCGTAACGCCCTCGCCAAGGCCGCGATCTCCGGACATGATCCGCCGGCGCGCTCGCTCGAGGTGGCGTCATTTGCCGCCGAGATCGCCGTAGGGCCTCCGCGTCCGCCTGGGACCGTCATTGTGAACCGCGGGGGGCCCGGCGCCCGTGGGGGCGGCGATTCCATTTTCATCAGATCCCGCGTCGGCCAGCGGAGGTTCTTTTGAGCCGCGACGGTCTGCACGATAATGACAAAATGATTATGTTAATAATTCGCCCAGAAAGCCCGATTTTGAAGGGCGGAACTAAACGGGGTCCTAACCCGCTGATTCCGTTAGGGGGCGCCGGTAAAATGGCGGCTAGAGCCGACGCCGCTATGTTCGGCGACCAATCATGAAAGCTCGTCACGCCGATCGTCTCGCGCCCGCACGCGCCGGGGTCACTGCGATCTTCTTCGCCAACGGCCTGTGCATCGGCGCGTGGGCCGTCGCGATCCCTGAGATCAAGGCGCTCTTCGGTCTGACCGATGCGCGCCTCTCGGTCGTGCTCCTGGCCGCGGGCGTCGGGGGCCTGAGCGCCATGCCGGTCGCAGGCGTGCTTCCGTCAAAGATCGGAGGCACTGGGCGGACGCTGCGAATCTCCGGGCCGCTGATGGCGCTCCTGCTCGCCGCCCTGCCCCAGACTCACCTCCTGTCGTCAGGAATTGGCCTCCTTGCCGCGTGCGCGTTCTTGTTCGGCTTTGTGAACATCCTTGTGGACGTACCCATGAACGCCCATGCGAGCGTGGTCGAGACGGGCTGGGGCCGCGCCATCATGTCCTCCTTCCACGCCGCCTGGAGTGCGGGCGGACTCGTCGGCTCCGCCGTCGGCGGCCTCATAATCGCCCGCAACGCAGGCCCCGCGCTTCAACTCGGGATCGAGGCGGGGATCGCCTTCGCTATCATGGTTGCGGCAAGTCCCACGATCGGCGTCGGCGACACACGCGCGGCCGCCCGCATCTTTGCGCTGCCGGAACGCAAGCTGCTGGCGCTGGGTCTCGTCGCCTTTCTGGCCGTCTTGGTGGAAGGGTCGGTCACCGACTGGAGTGCGCTCTATATGAGTTCGGAAGTCGGGGCGCCGACCGGCGCGGCCGCCATCGGGTTCTCCAGCTACGCCCTCATGATGATCGCGGGACGCCTCCTTGGCGACAGCGTCGTGCGCGCCATCGGCCGGACCCGCACCATTCTCTATGGCGCAGCGTTATTGTTCGTCGGCATCGCGCTCGCGACCGGGCCGGTTTCCCAACCTGGCGCTGTCGTCGGCTTTGCGCTGGTCGGCCTTGGCGTCGCCAACATGGTGCCGGCCGCCTTCAGCGCGAGCGCCGCCGCGGCAAGCTCGCCCTCGCTGGGCGTCGCTACGGCGGCGACGATGGCCTATGCGTCGCTCCTTGTCGGGCCGCCGCTCTTCGGCGCGATCGCGACGGTCTCCAGCTTACGTCTCGCCTTTGCGATATTGCTCCTCGCCGCGGCAGGGATCGCCGCCTTGACCGCGACGCAGCGCGGCGCAGGAGCTTAGTCCAGCCGTTTCACCGATTGAGAGCCTGGCTCAGGCTAGCGAAAGCCCCAGGTTGGTGAGAGCTTCCGGTCCAGCGCGCGACGACCGCGAGGCGCCTGACCCCCCCGCTCTGAAAGGCGCGCAGGAAGACGTCGTAGGTCTTGAAGGACACGCAGCCGTTGGAATCGCCATTCGGGCCCAGCATGTAAGGATGCGCGAGCAGCCCAACGCGATTGAAGGTGAACCCTCCGCCGATGGGGTTCAGGCGCAAGGCCTGAACTCCGTGAAACAGCGATTCGCGTAGCGTGAGTTGATAGACGCCCGGGGGCGTCGCGCCGTGATCGCGCTCATCCACGAAACGGGGGTCGTCTATCCTATCCCCAAGACCCGAATGGGCTTCGAGCCGCATGCCGTCCGGCAGGTACACGGTGTGCGCTGAGATGTCGTAAACCGCGGTCGATTGGTCGTAGCTCGTCGGGGGGCTGAAAGGGGGCGCCAGTTCGAGGGGACGAGTCGGTGGCAGCGGCGCGAGAACGACTGGCGGACTTCCTTGGCGAGGCGATGGCTGCAACTCGACAAGCGGGCTCGAATCCGGCAGCGCAGCAGTGTCGACATTGTCCTGCGGAGCAACGCCAATTTGGATCGGCGGCGGTTCGAGCCGTTCAAGGCGCTCCTCGGGCCCGATCGCCTGATCTGGGGGATTTGAAGCAGCCGCCGTCAGAGGAGGAGGCGCGGACGCCAGCGTCGGCAAGGCGGCCGCAGCCGTCTTCGGCGACGGGGCTGGGCGCGATGTGAGCGTTACGAGAAATCCGGCCAGGGTGAGAGCGGCGACGGCAAAACTGATCCCAATAACGAACGGAAGGACGAGCGATCGGCGCGGTTTGGGCGCGACGTTCGTCGATGTTGTGGCGACCGGCTCCTTCGCAGGCGGATCGCGACCGGGATCGTCCGGCGGGGGGAGCGCC